>CALOAZ010000163.1:0-14599 GCA_942491355.1 uncultured Phycisphaeraceae bacterium | reverse complement strand
TTGGTCAGCACCACCGCCATGCGCGTCAGATCCATGGCCTGCTCAATATTCAAGGCAAAATGCTTATTGGCATACAGGCCGCTGACCACATTCCAGAGACTCACCACGTTGTGATAGCGGGCGACCACCTTTTCCACATGCTCGTAGAGCAAGTCACGCAACGTGTCGTAATCGTGTTCCCAGACATACAGCCAATCGGGGGCAGCTTCCGGGCTGAAACTCACGACCGGCCCGGCAATGATCGGCATGTGGTTCAAAAAGGCCAGCGTACACCAGGCATCGAGGCCGTCCCAGTTGTATTTACCTTCGGTGGGCTCGAGCTGACGCCACGGCGTGGGCAGGCGTACGTAATCAAAATTCTCAAGCAGCGTCGTCGCCATCGACTCAAGATCCTGATCGAGGCCGACGCCGCATCCGAACTTGTGCCGCATGCGATGTTCGCTTTTAGCTTGACGCTCCCGCATCACTTCGGTGTGTGCCAGCGTCAATTCTTCGGATGCATCGATGGCAAAGATCAGAGACTGCCGGGCAAGACGATCGGCCTCGCCCGGATTGTCCATCTGATTGAGCGCTTCGATAAATTTTGTCTTGGCATGCCGCAGACGCGGCGAAACCGGATGGTTGTTATCCAATTCGAACAGCGACCAGTCTTCCTGCTTCGCAATCGTCTTCATCAGACGATGCCGCGCCAGTTCGACGGTCAGGTGGTAAGGCTCTTCGCGATCCGGCAGCAAACAAGTCTGGAGGATCAGAACGCCGATCTGTTCCAGTTCCATCTGCACCGCAAGAGATGACGTTCCCGAACCACTCTTCTCGCAATGCACCATGCCATCGGCAAAACCGATCCGCCCCTGAACAGCGACGTCATCGGCCCCCATCAGGTAGGCCCCACGAAGCGACCATTCGGTCGCCTGACGGCCGTTGTCATACACTTGGAACTTCAGCATTTAACTTCGCCAACCCACGCCGAACAAAGTGAATAAAGACGCAGGAGTCAGGGACGCGTTTGGCAAGACTTTCGTCAATCCCTTCCCTCTCAATGGCGTGCGCATGATCTGTTGTGGCGGAGGCTTAAACTGAGTCTCCCCACATGTGCTGCGATTATAAACTTTGGCGCAACCCCCGGGCAAGTCCGGGTTTTCACGACCTGCCCACTGTCGGTTTTGGCGAAATCCGACCTGAGTTCATAAACTCACCCCCCTGATCCGATTTCTCCAGGGCACGATCATGACACAGGCTGCTGCCGCTGTACTGCATACGGACCTGCCTCTGCCGAACAAACGAGCCGGTAAAGTCAGGGATACATACGATCTCACCCTGGCGGACGGCACCCAGGGCCTGCTGATTATCGCCACCGACCGAATCAGCGCCTTCGACGTCATCATGGCCAATGGCGTGCCCGGCAAGGGGGCCATCCTCACCCAGATCAGCCGATTTTGGTTCGAAAAATTTTCGGCCCAGGTCCCGAATCATCTGATCTCGACCGATCCGGCCGATATTCCGGGGCTGACGCCCGAGCAGCGGGATCCCCTGCGGGGCCGCGTGATGATCTGCCGCAAAAGCCGTGTGGTGCCCGTCGAATGTGTCGTACGCGGCTATCTCACCGGATCCGGCTACAAGGATTATCAACAGACCGGAACCGTCTGCGGGATCCGCCTGCCCGAAGGCATGGTGAATTCAGACAAAATCGAAGATCCCATCTTCACGCCCGCCACCAAAGCCGAAACCGGCCACGATGAAAATGTGAGTTTCGATCAAGCCTGTACGGATGCGGGACAAAAACTCGGTGTCGACGGCCGCGCGTTGATGACACGATTGCGCGATCTGAGTCTGAAGATTTACACCGAAGGCCGCACCTACGCCGCCCAGCACGGCATCATCATTGCCGACACGAAATTCGAATTCGGCATCTCGCTCGACGGCAACTCGGCGGATCCCATTCTGATCGATGAAGTCCTCACGCCCGATAGTTCGCGTTTCTGGCCGGCGGCCAGCTACGCCACCGGTCGCGAACAGAACAGCCTCGATAAGCAATACGTGCGGAATTACCTCCAAGAACTGTGTGATCGCGGCGATTGGGATAAAACCCCTCCCGGCCCGACACTGCCTGACGATATCATTCGCAACACGCTTGATCGCTACAAGCAGGCATATCGCCAGTTGACGGGCGAGGAACCCAACGTTGCCTGATCTGTGTTGTTCAAGCGTTTCCCGGCCAGGGCCGATTCCCCGCGCGGCCCGGGCACCGATTCGGAGCCCGGCGAAAATGGAATCCCCGACAAAAGACTTTGACTGCGTGGTCTGCGGATCGTGCGTGGTGGATCTGCTGGTTCGCCCCGTCGAACTCGATAAACCGCTCGGCGGCGGCCGCTTGTTCACCACCGATCCCATTCAAGTGGTCACCGGCGGCATCGTCTCCAACAGCGGCATCGCCATGGCGCGACTCGGAATGCGCGTGGCCGCGTTCAGCCAGGTCGGATGCGATGACTGGGCGCCGGTCATCCGCTCCCGCTATGCCGCCGAAGGTCTCAACGCCTCTTCCTTGATCACGCATCCCACCGCAGCCACCAGCACCACCGCCGTGCTGGTCGATCCCAGTGGCGAACGCACCTTCGCGCATTGTGTCGGCGCGCCCAAACTGATGACCAAGGCCGACTATCTGAATCATCTGGAATTGTTTGCGCGCAGCCGCTATATGCTGCTGGGCTATTACTCCCTGCTGCCGAATCTCGAACGTGATCTGGCCGAAGTACTGCAAGCCCTGCGCGAAGTCGGTTGTGCCACAGCCCTCGATGCCGCAGGCGAAGGCGGCACGATGAACCCGCTGGAAAAATGCCTGCCGCACCTGGATGTCTATTGCCCCAGCCATGCCGAAGCGCGGCATCAGACCGGCCATGATGATCCGGAAAAGATTCTGAACACTTATCGCCATGCCGGAGCCACCGGACTGCTCGGCGTCAAACTCGGCGCAGACGGCGCCGTCATCAGTCCTTCGGCCGGCGTGATCCATCACCTGGCCGCCACCCCGCCGCCAGGACCGATTGTGGATACCACCGGTGCAGGCGACAGCTTCTATGCCGGTCTGATCACAGGCTTGATCAAAGGCCTGAATGCGGAAGATGCCGGCCGACTGGCCGCCGCCACAGGGGCATGCAGTGTGGCAGGTGCCGGTGCATCCGAAGGCATCCGGGATTACAATCAGACCTTTCGCCTGGCCGGCCTGTGAACACTCGAAACAGGCTGAGCGGAAGCCGGAGAAAGAGGCCCATGTCCGCAGATCGCTTCCGAAACATTGTTCTGTGCCTCATGATTCCAGGATCGCTGCTCCTGACGGGTTGCGGCTTGTTCACCTCGCGTGAAACACCCGATGCCCCTTCGGATCCCGTTCAGACTTATTCCGGTCCACGGCTGTTTCACACCACCGTCGGATCCATGGCCACCATGCGCGGCTATCTGCCGACACTGGTCAGTGGTTATGGCCTGGTGGTGAATCTCGAAAACACCGGCTCCTCCGAATGCCCACCGAGCCTGCGCGAATGGATGCTCAATGAAATGGGCAAGCAGGGTTTCGGTCGCCCCAGCTTGGGCTTCGGCTCCATGACCCCCGAACAGGTGTTGGATTCAAATCGCACCGCGGTCGTCTTGATTCAAGGCGTCATGCCGCCCGGAGCCACCCACGGCACCCGTTTTGATCTGCTGGTCAGCGCTCTGCCCGGCACACAGACCAAAAGCCTTCAAGACGGCGTGCTTTACACGCTTGATCTGTTCAATGGCCTGGTCACGCTGGAACCGCCGCTCGGTCAACCTGTCGCACACGGTCGCGGCGCCATCACACTGAATCCGAATCCGTCCGGACATGATGAATCCAAAGAAGCCGCATCCCAGCGACTTCGTGTCGGTCGTGTGATTGCTGGCGGCACCACCGGTGAAAATGTCACGCTTTCACTGACGGCCAACCAGCCCAGTTACCGGCGCGTGCGTGATATGGCTGATCGCATCAACACGCGATTTCCTCAAACCCCTGAAGATAAATTTCCGGTGGCCAAAGCGCAAAACGACACTGAAATCGAAATCAACATTCCTGCTAAATACAAGAATGATCCCCAGCGTCTTATCAATCTTCTGGAAAGCCTGTACCTGAATTCATCACCGGCTTTCATTCACAAACAAGGCAAACAACTCGCCGAATCTTTACGACAACCGGCTTATCGCGAACTCGCCGACCGCGTGGCCTATGCCTGGGAGGCCATGGGGCGTGAAGTCACCGAAATCATCCGCCCGTACTACGACGACAGTGATCTGGTCGTCCGACTCGCTGCGCTTCAAGCGGGCGCACGCTTGGCCGATCCCAAAACCGCCGAACCCTTGTTCGCCATCGCAGACACCGGCACTGTCTTGGCGGCAGAATGCCTGGGAGATCTGCTGGTGGCGCGTCCCGACCACGGCCGCGCCCGTCTGCTGCTCCGGCGCCTGCTCGACCATGACAAAACGGAAATCCGGATCCATGCCTACCGCGCTCTCGAAACCGCCCACGATTCAAGCATCACTGCATGGGTCTTCAAGGAAGGCAATCAACGCGAAAAAATGGCGGTCTCGGTCGTGCGCTGCGAAAAGCCGCTGATCTGGGCCAGCCAGAGCAGCAAGCCGCAGATCGTGATGTTCGGCGAGCAATTGCATCTCAATGCCCCCACGCTCTTTTCGATCTGGGACAACCAGTTGATGCTCAAGACGATCCCGGACAATCCAAGCCAGATCGCCATCCGCTATCGCAATCCGCTGCATCCGGCCGCCAAAGAAATGACCATCGCCAATGATGCCCCTCTGCTGGCGGGCACATTCGCCTTCCGACCTGATCAGGATTCAAAATCGGACGGCCTGGACATGAGCTACAGTCGTGTGGTCGCTGCGCTTCAGCATCTGAGCCGGGAAGGTCATATCGACGCTCCGTTCGAACTGGAAACCAGTGACCTGAGCGAAAAGATTGAATACATCCTGAAGTTGTCCGACGTGGCTGAAATGCGCAAGGAAACCGACACGCCGACACTCGAAAAACCTGCTGCCGGCGACAACTCGGGCAAACCGGGCTTTCTGCCTCTGCCACGGCAGGAATGATCGGGCAAAACGACCGTTTACCCGGCTCCACGCGGCGGTTACGATACTTCGGTGCGGCCCAGGGACGGGCCTGATCCAGAGCGACAGGAGGTCGCTTCACTCATGCGTTTAGACAAAATCACCCTCAGCGGCTTCAAGTCTTTCGCCGACCGGACCGTCATCGATTTTTCGGTACCGGTGGTGGGCATTGTCGGCCCCAACGGTTGCGGCAAATCCAACGTCGTCGATGCCATCAAGTGGGTACTCGGTGCCCGCTCGGCCAAAATGCTGCGCGGCAGTGCGATGATGGATGTCGTTTTCAACGGCTCCGGATCACGCAAACCCGCCGGCATGGCCTCGGTCACGCTGCATTTCGACAACCCCGCCTACGCCGACCACGAACGCCTTCTGCCCGTCGATGCTGATGAGGTGGCCATCTCGCGACGCCTGTTTCGGGACGGCACCAGCGAATACCTGATCAACAATCAAAAAGCCCGCCTGCGCGACATCCAGAATCTGTTTTATGACACCGGCATCGGCACCAATGCCTATTCAATCATCGAACAGGGCAAAGTCGATGCGATGCTTCTGGCCAATCCCATCGAACGCCGAACGATTTTCGAAGAAGCGGCAGGCATCTCCAAATTCAAGTCGCAGAAAAAGGAAGCCGCGCGCAAACTCGAACGCACCGAACAAAACCTGCTGCGCAGCCGCGACAAACTCGCTGAAGTCCAGCGCCGTCTGCGCTCGGTGAAAATCCAGGCCGGCCGCGCCCGCAACTGGCAGGAATATTCGCAGCGCCTGCGCGAATTGCGCCTGGAATACGCGCTGGCCGAATATCACAAACTGCGTGTCGAACTGGCCGAAGTTGAAACGCTTCGCTCCGAAGCCGACGAACAGCGACGCACAGCCGTGGCCCAGCTCACTGCAGCCGAAGACCAGCGACAGGCCGCCGATGGTGAACGCCAGCGACTGCTCGGAAGACAGCGCGAACTGGAGCAGGAGAACCTCAAACTTCAAGGCACACGCGATCAGGCCACACAGCGACACCAATTCGCTGTTTCCGGCCTTGAAGATCTCCAAAAGCAAATCGAACGGGCGACCGAACAGCAGCAGATCCTGACGCGTCGCGCCCAGGAACTCGAACAGCAATTGACCGAATCCGAAGGCATCGTCGAACAGCTTCAGGCGCAGGCTGATGCGGCGGAACATCACATCCAGACATCACAGGAAGAGCACCGCACCGCCCAGCACGAACTGAATGACACGCAGGCTCAACTCGAAGATGAAAAGGCCGGCATCGTCAACCTTCTGCGGCGCACAACAGATCTGCACAATCAGATCAATTCACTGAGCCATCGCGAAGAAAACCTCAACGATCGTCGCGAACGACTCACCAGCCGGGCCGACGAATTATCCGGCGAACTCGAACATCTGCTCACCGACCGGGATGACGTGCGACAGCGCCTCGGCGAAGTCGAGGAATTGATCACCAGCGAAAACAGTCGGCTCGAAGAGCAGAAGACTGCGGCCGACGATCTTTCCACCGCGCACCGCAAACTTGCCGAACGACTCGGTGAAGCCAAAGAACACCGCAGCGCCCTTCAGAGCCGCCGCGCGCTTTTGGGTGAATTGGAACAATCGCAAACGGGTCTCGACGATGCCGTCAAAGGCGTGTTGGCCCGACGGGCTTCCGGTTCGGAATTCACCCACGTGCGCGGCCTCCTGGCCGACATGGTGCGCACCCATGTGGAACACGCCGCACAGGTCGAAGCCGCGCTCGGGCATCACCAGCAGGCGCTGATTGTCGACCAACTGGACAACCTGCGCCAAAATGCCGAACAGCTCAAAACACTGGGCGGGCGCGTCACGTTTCTCGCCATCGATCAGGCTCCGCCTCTGCGCCATGATCTGCCGGCGGCGCTTGCCGGCCGCACGCTGCTGATCCACCACGTCCAGCATGAACCGGAAATCACACCGATTCTCTGGGCCCTTCTCGGCCGTACCGTCGTCGTCAAGGACCTCGAAGAAGCTTTCACACTGCGCCAGCAGCTGCCCGCCGAATACCGATTCGTCACCGCGCGCGGCGAAGTCCTCGAAGCCGATGGCCGCCTGATCGCCGGACCGGCAGGCGAAGGCTCCGGCGCCGGCCTGATCAGCCGTCGAAGCGAACTCGACGATCTGCATCGCAAACTTGAATCACTCGACGAGCAGATTCACGCCGACCAGACCCATCTGGAGCAACTGTCTGATCGCGCAGCGCATGTCGCCCGCGTCCAGCAGGAACTGCGCCAGGCCATCTACGAATCCAGCACGGTGCAGGTCGAACTCAACAGCCGGCTTTCACAGCTCAACCAGGGCATCGAGCGCATCGAACGCGAACAGCCGATGATCGCCGGTGAAGTCGAACAACTGCACAACCAGATCCAGGCCACCGCCCACGAACGCGCCGCCCACGATCAGAACGTCAAGCGCCTCGAAGCCGAGCAGGAATCCTCCAAAGCCCGCGCTCAGGCCCTCGATGTTTCGCTTCAAGAAATGCGCGAACGCGCCACCGCCATCGCCGAGCGCGTCACCGCAGCACGCATCGAAGCCGGCAAACTCAGCGAACAGGTGGCGGCCGCACGCAAACAACGTGCCCAACTCGAAGTCGCTCGTACCGAAGCCGATCGCCAGGCCGAACAGGCCCGGCGTCAGCTCGAAGAACACCGCGGTCGGATCACGCAGCTCGAAGCCACACGCGATCAGGCCCTGGAACAGATTCGCGACGCCGAAGGCCGCATCGCCTCCACCCAAGAGGCTCTGGAAGGTTTTGCCGAACAGATCAACGAAATCAGTCGCCACATGGCCGAGCTTCAAACCGCTGTCCAGGAACACCGCGTGGCGGCCGATGAAGCGGAAGAACATCTGCACCGACATGACGTCGCGCAGCGCGAGCTGGAAGTCCGATGCGACAGCGCCAGACAGCGCTCCACCGAACAACTGTCTCTTGACCTGGATGCCGCGTACGCACAGCATCACGGCGACGAAAGCGACATCGATTGGGAAGCGGTCGAAACTGAAATCGCCGATCTCAAGCAGAAGCTCGATCGCCTGGGCAATGTCAATCTTGATGCCATCGAAGAACAGGACGAACTGGAAAATCGCGAACAACAACTGTCCAGCGAACTCGAAGACATCGACACCGCCCGCAAAGAACTCGAAAACCTGCTGGTTTATCTCAATGATGAATCCCGCAAACGCTTCCAAGAGGCTTTCGAGCAGATTCGCGAACACTTCGCGGGATCAGGCGGCCTGTTCAGAAAACTCTTCGGGGGCGGCCGGGCCGATCTGGTCCTCATGCCCGACGAAAACGGCAATGTGGACTGGCTCGAATCCGGCGTCGATGTCATCGCAAAACCACCGGGGAAAGAGCCGCAATCCATCCGCCTGCTCTCCGGTGGCGAACGCACCATGGTCGCGGTGGCCTTGCTGCTGAGCATCTTCCGCTCACGCCCCAGCCCGTTCTGCATTCTGGACGAAGTGGATGCCGCGCTCGACGAGGCCAACGTCGAGCGATTTGTGAATGTGATCCGATCCTTCCTCGATCGCTCTCACTTCATCATCATCACCCATCACAAGCGCACCATGGCGGCAGCGGATCAACTCTACGGCATCACCATGCCCATTCGTGGCGTGTCAAAACATGTTTCGGTGAAATTCGATCAGGTCAGCGCCTCGGGGCGCATCGCCGATGAAGCCATCGCAGGCATCGACACGTCACCACCTCCGGAAACCGATGACGACGAAGACGTCGCGCCGAGCAAAGCCGCCGCACTGGCCGAAATGGCGCAACGCGAAGCACCGGTCGAAGTGGATGGCTGATTCATCTCAATGAATTTTTTGCGCGGAGTGGCAACACGTTGTCACAAGAGGCTGTCCATTGCCGGTTATGATCCGGTCCTTCCTCTACGCACCGGGCTCATATCTCGACTGCAATTTGATGACGGAACACACTGCCATGGCCTCTTCGATGACTCCCCCTGTTTGGATCGACCGCGCGGCCATTCGCTTCCTGCTTGATCATGCGCACGGCCAGCTGACCTTACGCCCACGGGGCAGTGCCGCAACACCTTCGCAATCCGTACGGTATGCGCCGGACATTCAGGGAGGCCTGCTCATCTGCATTCCGGCCGATGGCCTTATTCCTCTCCTCACCACCTGCATCTTGCGCGTCGAAGCTCGATCACCTGCCGACCCCCTTGCCGCATTTCAGGATGACGCGGGCCTGACCACCACCGACGCCTTGAGCTGGGTCGAGGCCGAAGCCTGCCCGGAACCCATTCAGGATCAGCATCGCCTGCGCCGGCTCATCGGTGACAGCCTGATCGACGCCCATCACCCGCTTCGACCTTTTTTTGACCAAACCCCCGGCTCTTGGGTGGCCCTGCGTCTGCCCATCGAAAAGCTGCGATCAGGACTACGCGATCCCCTCACCGGACACCCTCAAAAAGCTTCGGCCTGAAGTCAGCTTGTCGGGCAGAACCAGCCACTTACAATTGAGCCAATGGTTGCCTCCGTCAAAAGTGTGAACTGCCCGTTCTGCGGCACAAAGCTCAACACCGTCAAGTGTCGGCCCTTGAAGGACGTCAAATGCCCCGCCTGCGGCGGCAAGGTCAAAGTGCCGGGCAAACACGGGTCGATGCGCGTGCTGCGCAAAATCGGCGAAGGCACCGGCAGCATCATCTTTGAAGCCGACGATCGCGTCCTGGGTCGGCGCGTGGCCCTCAAGGTCATGAAGAGCCGTGGCAAGAACGATCTGGGCAAGCAAGACATCATGGACGAAGCGCGATCCCTCATGATGCTGGATCATCCCAACATCGTGAAGGTCTATGCGATCGACTCACACACTGGGGAATTGTGTGTCATCATGGAACTGCTCGAAGGCGGGTCCATGAAGGATCTGATTCAGAAAAACGGCACCATTGAGGAAGATCGCGCGCTCGAGATGGCCATCGATGTCGCCAAAGGACTTGATGCTGCCCACCTGCGCGGCTTGTTCCATCTGGACGTCAAACCCGCCAACATCATGCTTGATAAGGACGGCACGGCCAAAGTCGTGGACTTTGGTTACGCCATGTACGGTCTGGATGCTGATGTGGCTGAAAACGAAGTCCCCGGCACGCCTTATTATGTGGCACCCGAACTGGTCGAACGCGAAACGCCCGATTTACGAGCCGATATTTACAGCCTCGGCGCGCCCTTTTCCACGCCATCACCGGCCGGGCTCCCTTTGTGGGCGACTCGATCCGGGATATCGTCCGCGCACGCGTGGGTGTCGATCCGCCGAACATCAAGGAACTCAAGCCTGATGCCCATGATGCCGTCGCCAATGTGGTGGAACGCATGATGGAGGAAGAACCCTCCGAGCGCTACCGTGATTACGCAAGCCTGATCGAGGCGCTTCAGGCAGCCCGTCAGGCTCTTGGCGCCAAAGCCTGACCCCACCGCATCAGCACCGATGCTGTACCTCCACGCGAGACTGCATGGCTTTTCTGGTTGATCGAGTTAAAGAAGTGCGCTGCAAACCCTGCGGCCAGCGCAATGACACTTCAAAAGCCAAGCCGATGTCGACGATCCGCTGTCGCGGTTGCGGCAAAAAGCTCGAAGTCCCGGCGCGCCTCGGTCAATCCATTCTGATTTTCAAGCCCCTGGGACGAGGCACAGGCTCAATCGTCTACGAAGGTTTCGACGAAACCATGCGCCGGTCCGTGGCCGTCAAAGTGATTCAGCCCGCCGGTGCCAGTCGCGGACAGGACGGCATCGCCGAAGCCCGGGCACTGGCACGTCTCAATCATCCCAATGTCGTACAGGTCTTTGATATCGATACCGAACACGGCCAGCCTTGCATCATCATGGAGCGACTGGAAGGCGGCTCTCTCGACACGATGCTCAAACGAAATGGCCGGGTGAATGAAGCTCTGGCCCTGAGCATGACCGGTCGGATCGCCTCCGCCCTCCGGGCCGCACAGGATTACGACCTGCTGCATCTGGACGTCAAGCCCGCCAACATCATGTTTGACCTCCGCGGCACACCCAAATTGCTGGATTTCGGATACGCCGCCATCGATTTCGGAGCGGATTCAACCGAAATCCCCGGCACACCTTATTACGTCAGTCCGGAACTGCTGCAGAAGGCGAAGCCGGACCTAAGATGCGATATCTACAGTCTGGGAGCGACTTTGTATCACATCCTCACTGGGCATGCCCCGTTTGAAGGCCAGAACATTGCTCAACTGCTCAAGGCCCGATTGAACGCCGAGCCCATTGATCCCAGAGAGATTATGCCCGGCCTCAGCGTCGTCACGGGCGAAGTGGTTCGCCGGATGATGCATCCGGCCCCTCAGAGCCGGTATCAGGACTATGACACCCTCCTTGCCGATCTCGGACGTGCCGCCGCTTGACCCAACGGCCGGTGTTTGCCAAAATGCTCGGCTCGTTTTCATTGACACTCCAAAAGAGCGGACTTCAAGCCCATGGCCAACTATCTCGGCCCCAAAGTAAAACTGTCCCGGCGCGTCGGCGTTCCAATCGCCGATCTGCCGAAGCACACCCCGCGCCAACTGATCGCCCCCGGTATGCACGGCTACCGGGGGCGCCGACTGCGCGATTACGGCATCCGCCTGGTCGAGAAGCAGAAGCTGCGCTATCACTACAACATTCTTGAAAAGCAGTTCCGCCTCTACGTGGACAAAGCCGGTCGCGCCAAAGGCAACACGGGCGATGTGCTGATGGTTCTGCTGGAGCGCCGACTGGATAACGTGATCCGTCGACTGGGTTACGCTCGCTCCATCTGGGCTGCCCGCCAGATGGTCGTCCATGGACATTTCGAGGTGAATGGCCAGAAGGTCGATCGCCCGAGCTATGCCATCAAAGTCGGCGACGCGATCACCATCCGGAAAGAAAATGCTCAGAAGCTGGTGCGCGAAAATCTCGAATCACTGCCAGGTCATGAAGTGCCGGCTTGGTTGAGCTTCGCTCCCGCTGATCTGACCGCTTCCGTGGTGGCCGATCCCACACCCGATCAGATTCCGTTCGACGTGAACCTGAACCTGATCGTCGAATTTTATCGGTAAGGTTTCGCGGCCCGAACAAGGCTGCTATTCAGATTCATCCGCGGCGAGCCTTTCCCGTCAGCTTCACGGCGAAGCGGGATGCGGATCCTCCGCCCCACGGCGGAAAAAAGGCAAAGCTCGCCCTCCAGGACCCCACAGGCCTCGAGGGCTTTTTTTATGCCCGGGCCACATTGATCGGAGCCGCCACGATGCACGCGAGATCTGTTCCACCCCATGCCGCCGTGGTCGGATTGCAGTGGGGCGATGAAGGCAAAGGCAAGATCGTCGATCTGCTCGCAGCTCGCTATGACGTCATCGTCCGTTTCAACGGCGGTGCGAATGCCGGCCACACCATCGTGGCCAATGGCCAGCGCTACGCACTGCATCTGATTCCCTCAGGCATTCTCGATCCCGCCAAACTCAACGTGATCGGCAATGGTGTCGTGCTGGATCCCGCCAAACTGCTTGAAGAAATCGACAGCCTCGCCGAACGCAAAATCGAAGTCGGCAACAACCTGCGCATCAGCGATCGGGCTCACTTGGTCATGCCTTATCACAAGCGGCAGGATGCGCTGATGGAAGCCGCCATCGCCAAAGCCCGTGGCGATGAGGGAAAAATTGGCACCACCGGTCGAGGTATCGGTCCCGCGTATGCGGACAAGGCCCTGCGCTCCATCGCCATCCGTGCCGGCGATCTGAATCACCCGGACCGGCTGACCCAGAAAATCCGCGATGCGGTGGTCATCAAGAATGCCACACTGGGCGCGTTGGCCGCCATCGCCGGCGAAACCTATGAACCGTTCAATGCCGATGCGCTGATCGAACAGCATCTGGGTTATGCCGCCATCCTCGCACCCCATGTGTGCGACACCACCGCCCTGCTACATGATGCGATGAATGACGGCAAAACGCTGTTGTTCGAAGGCGCCAACGGCGTGCTGCTCGACATTGATCACGGTACGTTTCCCTATGTCACCAGTTCGAACAGCTCCGCGCTGGGCATTCATGCAGGCGCCGGCATTCCGGCCAGTCGCCTCGGCACCGTGGTCGGCATCATGAAGGCTTACACCACACGCGTGGGCGGTGGCCCCTTCCCCACCGAACTTGACGATGCCATCGGTGAGCGTATTCGAGAACGCGGCCGCGAATTCGGCACCACCACCGGCCGGCCACGACGCTGCGGTTGGCTGGATGCCGTAGTCACCCGCTACTCGGCGCAGATCTGCGGCGTGACGGAACTGTCGGTCATGCTTTTCGATGTGCTTGCCGGATTCGATACGCTGCGTATCTGCACGGCCTATGAACTCGACGGCAAGACGATTCATCGCCCGCCGGCCGATGCCGCCGATCTGGAACGCTGCCGACCGATCTACGAAGAACTCCCGGGCTTTTCAGAAGAAATCAGCCAGTGCAAAAACATCAATGAACTCTCTGCCGAAGCCCATGCCTATTTGGATCGCATCGAAGCCTTCATCGGCATTCCGATCCGCACCGTCAGCGTGGGACCCGATCGAACTCAAACGCTTCAGCGCGCATCTGAAACATCACGGGCATAACGTGCCCCCCCAGCAAGCCGATTGATCATGAATCAGGACCCTTCCACGAACTCGGTGCCACGGCACATCGCCATCATCATGGATGGCAATGGACGCTGGGCTCAATCCCGTGGATTGCCACGCGCCGAAGGCCACCGACGCGGTGCAGAAATAGCGCGCCAAACCATGCTGGCCTGCGCCAGCCGCGGCATTGAAGCGTTAACGCTCTATTCCTTCAGCACTGAAAACTGGAATCGCCCCGCCGATGAAATCGAAGCACTCATGGCCCTGGGCATGCACTACCTGACCCGCGAAGCCGGCACGCTCATGGAACACAACATCCGTTTCCGGCATGTGGGCCATCGCGATCGCCTGTCGACGGATATCCTCACCAGCATCGACGCACTGGCGCATCGCACCGCAGGCAATACCGGCATGACACTCGCCCTCGCCATGAACTACGGCGCTCGCAGTGAAATCGCGGCTGCGGCGCGACGCCTTGCCGAAGACGTGGTGGCCGGCAAACTGACGCCGGAAGACATTGACGAAGCCGCTCTCGCCGATCGACTGCTGACCGCAGGCCTGCCGGACCCCGACCTTCTGATCCGAACCGCTGGCGAAATGCGCATCAGCAACTTTCTGCTCTGGCAGATCAGCTATGCAGAGCTCTGGGTCACCGAAACCCCATGGCCTGAATTCGGCGACGAACATCTCGATCAGGCCATTTCCGTATTCAACCAGCGACAGCGTCGTTTCGGGAATGTTCCCGACACACCTCCTGATCTCGTCATCCATCTGCCATCGACAAAAAAAGCCCGACGCCATGGCGTCGGGCTTTTTCAATCTCTGCTTATCATAAAAGCGGTCAGCGACGACTCG
>CALOAZ010000162.1:0-34260 GCA_942491355.1 uncultured Phycisphaeraceae bacterium | reverse complement strand
GACTTCGCTTTTACGTCCAGACTGAAGAAAGGAACCCAACCGATGAACGCTCGAACCAAAAAAATGTTACGCGCTCTGACACCCGCCGCCGCACTCGCATGGATGCCGCTGGCCCAGGCTGAAGACAAACCCCCAGCCCCGCAAACCCTCCAGGAGGCGTTGACGCAGGGCAAAATTGATTTTGATCTGCGTGCCCGTTTTGAGCATGTGCATGATGCCGGGACTGCGGCATCGGACGGCTCTGCGCTTCACAGAGCGGATCAGACTCGGATACACCACGCTGCCCATCGAATAGCGTTCGGGTCACCTGCAGTTCGAAGACACACGACCCGGCAAATACACCACCTATAACGCGGCGGGCATCAACGGTCGGGGCGGCCGCGAGGTGATCGCGGATCCCATGAATACCGAATTGAATCAGGCCTATATTCGATACGCACCGGGCAAGACGAACCTGACATATGGCCGCCAACGCATCATCCTTGATAATTCAAGATTCGTGGGCAATGTCGGATGGCGCCAAAACGAACAAACCTTCGATGCCGCCAGTTTCAAGCAGGCCATCGACGACAAACTCGACTTTTATTACGCCTACGTTTGGGATGTGAACAGGATTTTCGGCGATCAGGGCGCACAAACCGATTTTGATTCGGACTCACACTTCGTCAATCTGACCTACAAGGGACTCGACTTCGGCCAAATCACGGCCTTTGCGTATCTGCTGGAATTCGACAACTCTGCCGCCAACTCATCCGACACTTACGGTGTGAAATTCAGCGGAAAACACGCCCTGGAAATGGCGAATGCCATTGAATACCAAGCCACATGGGCGACCCAATCCGACAACAAATCCAACCCCACCGATTACACCGCTGACTATCTGCATCTGGAAGCCAAATTAAACCTTGAAGGCTTCTTCACCGGCCTGGGCTACGAATTGCAGGCTTCAGACGACGGCGTCGCTGCCTTTCGCACACCGCTTGGAACCAATCACGCCTTCAACGGCTGGGCCGATCAGTTTCTGACCACACCCGCCACGGGCCTTGATGATCTTTATGTGTTTGCCGGTGGCAAACTGCCCGACAACATCAAGGTGGCCGTCTTCTACCACTGGTTTGATTCTGACAAAGGCGGCATGGATCTCGGCGAAGAACTCGACATCGTCGCCTCCAAACCAATCAATAAAAATCAGTCCGTGCTTCTGAAATACGCCCATTTCGACGGCAAGTCCGGCGATGGGGATGTGAACAAAGTCTGGCTGCAGTGGGAAATGAAGTTCTGAAACAGTCCCGCTGATTCCAAGGCCACGCGAAATACTTTGGAGGGTGTGATGCACTTTGACCCAGTGCATCACACCCTCCAATCAATTGATCAAGTTCCTGTTTTTTCGGTTCGGGAGAATCGATCACCGACAAGCCGCCGCACGCGCGTGGAGTTCGCCATGAGATTCCGAATCGGCATGGATAAGGATTTTCCAGATGGGCACTTCACGCTTCATACGATCGATGAATTCATCGGCCGCCATCAAAGCGGCCTTTCGATGCTTCGAAGAAATATCCAGACGGAACGACACCGCATGCACCGGCACGCGGCGTCGACTGTGTTCCACCACGATGGCATCCAGCTCGTGCTTGGCCACCATGGCCTCGGCCAGCTTGGTCAGTTCGCGCACGGTCATCGGATCGTAAACTTCGTAGTCCAGCGCCAGAATTTCGCGCCCGTCTTCCATCGGGCGCACAATGCCCTCGAATCGCAACCATGCCCCCGAACCCTGCGCCGGTCGCGCGGATATCTGCGACAAGGGACCAAAGACCAGTCGGACTTCGACACTCATCCGCCGCTGACCATCCCGATCAGTGCCACATCATCACTCGACAGCACGCGTCGATCATCCCGCGCAAACTCGTGATTCACCGCCAGACGACTGGACCGCAAACTCGGTGCCAACGCAGGAGACACGCGTGCCAAGCGGCGCAGCAAAGCCCGACAAGTGATCGAATCACCGCGCAAATCCACATCGAGATGACGCCGACCGGCCAATTGAGCCTGCGGCCCGAAAAGCATCACACGCAAAGTCATGCCTCAATCTCCCTTCACAAATTGGCCTGCGCCAACGCCGCATGTCCGACGCGCGGGCTGTCGATCTCAAAACGATTCAAATAGGCCAGAGGCTGTGCCGGGTCGAAGACCGTACCGTCCACGAATAAATCCGGACCCATGCGAATCGGTTCGGTGGCATCCACCATGATCCAACCGGACGGATGCTCGCCTTCGGTTTTCCAATCCACCAGAGGTGTTGCGATTCCGAGTGATTGAGCTGCCGCCCGATAGAGTTCGGGGCGGTAGGTTGCCTCTGCCACAGCCCTCAAATGCAACGGGCGATCCAACTGCCCCCATCGCGCCCATTTGCGTCAACGTCCACATCGCATGCGAACGCCATGGGAAATTGGCGGCGTACCGATGAAACACATTGAAGTCAGGCATGAGCCGCTCTTCATCCAGCGAATAGTGAAACCGCCCCGCCATCGACATGGCGATTGCATCGAATGGTGCATCCACATAATGGCGCTGCGCAATCAGACGCGCGACTTCCATTCGTCGATCCGGCCCGTCGATTTCGCGCGCAGCCCGAAGCAGCGCCCGGATCAGAGCCAAGTGCGTATGCGGGTGCGCCTCGGCCCAGTCGCGCGTGACACCCAGTACTTTTTCAGGTTTGTTATTCCAGATTTCATGGCTGGTGATCAGGACCTGTCCCACCCCTTCAAGGACCGCCTGCTCATTCCAGGGCTCGCCTACGCAATAACCGTCGATGTAACCGGCACGCAGATATCCGACCATTTCATGCGGGGGCACCACCACCAGACGCAAATCCCGATCGGGATCGATCCCCGCCGCCGACAGCCAATAGCGTAATTCGTAATGATGCGATGAAACCGGAAAGACTGTCGCAAAGGTCAGTGGCTTGTAGTTATTGCGACGATTTTCCTGGATCATCGGCATGAGCACCGAAGCCGAAACCGGCCGCGATTCGAGTGCCTGCGGATTGAATTCCAGAATGCGTTCATGCAGTTCATTGGAAACCGTGATGGCATTGCCATTCAGGCTCAGACTCAGGCCTGTCACCATGGGGTGGTGCGGCCCGGCAATTCCGGCGGTGGCGGCGATGGGAATCCCGGAGAGCATGTGCGCGCCATCGAGCAGACCGAAAGCCACCTTGTCGCGAATGGCGGCCCATGACGCTTCGCGCGTCAATTCGACTTCGAGCCCTTCATCGGAAAAAAAACCCCATTCCTTCGCTGCGACCAGCGGAGCACAATCGGTCAACGGGATGAATCCGATTTTGAGATCGGTGCGTTCCAAACGAGAGCCCCTCGAAATCGGGTAAGGCGCCATAATCACAACACGCCTCCTTGTCCCGCGGACGAACCGAACAGTTCCGCCATTTCAATCACATCCCGAGCGATGTCGGCAAGCTTGCGCTTTCGATCCATCGCCATCTTCTGCATCATTTTGTAAGCCGCCCCCTCAGTCAGGCCGCGCTGCGACATCAAAATGCCTTTGGCACGATCCACCGTCTTGCGGTCGCTGAGTGTGATTTTGGTGCGTTCCAATTCATTCCGGAGATCTTGGAAGGCATTGAACGTGGCGACGGCCGAATCAATGATCGGCTGAACGCGCGCGGCGTTCACACCATCCACCACATAGGCCGAGACACCCGCGCGAATCGCGCGACTGATGGCATCGCGATCCTGTTCCTGGGTGAAGAGCACCACAGGCCGCGGTGCCTGACGGTGAATGACACTGATCTGCTCAAGCGTGTCGCGGCCCGGCGCATCCACATCGATCAGAATGACATCAGGCTCCGTATTCTGAACGCAGGCGGGCAGATAATCCCGCGCCGAGGCACGAATGACCACCGAATAGCCATTGTCACGAAGCGCTTTTTCAAGCGCTTCGGCCCGCTGCTCGTACTCATCGACCAGCAGAATTTTGAGCGTCTTGGCCGTCTTCAGACTGCTTGTTTCGCCCCCGCTCACAATGACACATCTCCCTTCAAAAAAACAAAACGTCCGCAGGTTTAACCACAACCCAGCGGACGCCCTTGTCCTGTCCGGGCGCAAGACCCGATCTGCCCACTCACTTACAAATGCCATGCCAAGAGACGAAAACAGGGTTTGGTGCAAGGGTTGCGGGCATTGCAGTGACACCTTAGCCGTCATGGGTGCCTATGAATTGAGCATGCAACACTTCGAGCGTTGGCCTTCCATGCAAACTTTCGATGTTCTATGTGTCACCCGAGGTGAGACTTTCCCTCCAAGTGCTTCCATGGCATCCGTAAAAACCCCGAAAATGTAATATTCCTGAATCTCACCAAGCCGATGCCTTCGTTTTGGCACGGTATTTGTTTGACGGATCGTCGACCCGCATGCCGGTTGTTCCCGGCCATTGATTCAGGGGAGTTTCACGCCGGGTGCATGCGGCCGTCTCCCCACCAGCGCCAATGGCGGCGCTCCACAAGACAAAGTCGTCCCGAAGGTTGGTGGTCTGCGCGCCCTGTGTTGCGGTGCGCATGATGGTGCTCTGCCGGGACACTTTGCCACTTGCTGATCGGGCTCCGACGGTTGTTGCAGAGAAAAGGACCCGACATCGATGAATCTGCAAGGCAAAGCGACTCAGATCCGCTTCTTCAACTTCAGCAGCATTCCCATGCGTGCGTTCCACATGTCGTGGTTCGCTTTTCTATTGTGCTTCTTCGGTTGGTTCGGCCTCGCGCCGATGCTCAAGGTCATTCGGGAAGATCTCGGCCTGACCACCGATCAGATCGTGACCACCAACATGGTGGCCGTGGCGAGTACGGTCTTCGCCCGCTTGCTGATCGGCTATCTGTGCGACTGGATCGGCCCGCGCTATGTCTATGCCGGACTGCTGATTCTCGGATCCATCCCCGTGATGCTGGTGGGCTTGAGCCAGAACTACGAAATGTTTTTACTGATGCGCATGGCCATCGGGGCGATCGGCGCCTCCTTCGTCATCACGCAGTATCACACGTCCACCATGTTCGGCCCGAACTGCGTGGGCACCGCCAACGCCTTTACCGCAGGCTGGGGCAACTCGGGCGCGGGTGTGACCCACATCGTCATGCCGTTTCTGTTCGCCGCCGCCGTCGCCATCGCCGGCACGGAATCACTCGGCTGGCGCTTCGCCATGGTGGTGCCCGGTATCGCCATGATCTTCACCGGTATCGCTTACTTCCTGCTGACCAAAGATACGCCTGAAGGCAATTTTTCGGACCTGCGGGCGCGCGCGGTTACCGCATAGACCTGCGAGCAGGCAGAGGGCATTCCTCGCCGCACTTTCCGGTTACCGCGTCTGGGCGTTGTTCGATCTACGGCATGTGCTTCGGCGTGGAACTGGTGATCGATTCGAAGGTCGCGGCTGTATCTCTCGGACTACTTCGCCCCGGCGGGACTGGTGGCTGCGGGCGTGATCGGTGGCCTGTTCGGTGCCATGGGCATCTTCGCCCGACCCTTCGGCGGCTGGATCGCCGACAAGTTCGGCGGCAAACTCGGCCTGCGCGGTCGCGTGTTCTGGCTGTTCATCGCGCTGTTCCTTGAAGGCCTGGCACTGATGCTCTTCAGCCGGATGGATGCCGCCGCCACCGTCATTCCCGCACTGATTCTCACGGGCCTTCTGGTGCATGCCAGCTGCGGCGCAACCTACGCCGTGGTGCCCTTCGTCAATCGCAAAGCGACGGGTGCCGTCTCGGGCATTGTGGGCGCCGGCGGCAACGCCATCGCAGTGGCCATCATGTTTCTTTTCAAAGAATCGGTCTTTGGCCTGAGTTGGCCCGAAGCCTTTTTGATCACCGGCTTGCTGGTCACCGGCGGCTCTTTCCTGGCACTCGTCGTGCGTTTCAGCCCGGAAGCCGAAGCCGAAGTCAAAGCCGAAACGCGCCGCATCGCCGATGCCGTCACGTCCGGCGCGATGCCGCAACCAGCCTGATCGCCGCACGCCGTCACTGGATTTAAATGACACCTGCGACCACCCATCCCGAAGCAGACACCGACGATGCCGTCATCGCGCCGGCCATGCCGCCGGCCACGGCCGCGCCGAATGGACCGGCGCTGATCGAAGCCATGCTCGCCGAACAGCGCGAACCCACCGCGGTCGAACGATTCGCCCGCGCCCATGATCACGGCGATGTGCCCGTACAGGAAAAGTATTACCGTGATCTGATTCCGCTTTCGACACCGCGCGAAGGCGAACAATATGCCTTCGAAGTCGATCTCGATGCCTGCACCGGCTGCAAGGCCTGCGTCGCCGCATGCCACAGCATGAACGGTCTGGATGACAATGAAGCCTTCCGTGATGTCGGCCTGCTCCATGGCGGCACCGTTGAACTGCCGGTGCTTCAGACCGTGACCACTGCCTGCCATCACTGCCTCGAACCGGCGTGCATGGATGGCTGCCCGGTCAAGGCCTACGTCAAGGATGAAACCACCGGCATCGTCAAACATCTCGACGACCAGTGCATCGGCTGTCAGTACTGCGTCCTCAAATGTCCGTATGACGTGCCGAAATACAATGCCAAAAAAGGCATCGTGCGCAAATGCGACATGTGTTCGGACCGACTGGCGGTCGGCGAAGCGCCCGCTTGCGTGCAGGCGTGCCCGAATCAGGCGATCCGCATCACTGTCGTCAACAAACATCAGGTCGTGGAAGACTGCGAAACCAGTTCTTTTCTACCCGGTGCACCGGATCCTGATTACACGCTGCCGACCACGCAGTACCGAACCGGGCGCACGTTCCCGCGTAATTTGCGACCGGCCGATTATTACAACATCGCGCCGGAACACGCGCACTTCCCGCTGGTGCTGATGCTCGTACTCACGCAGATGTCGGTCGGCGCCTTTGCCGTCGCACAGATTCTCGAAGCCATCGTCGGCCGGGCGATGATCGATCCGATCCGCCCCATCCGCGCGTTGTTGGGCGGTCTGCTGTTGGGCATGGTCGCGACTGAACGCGGCGGTACGATGCATCTGGGCCGACCGCTGTACGCCTTCCGGGCGTTCATCGGCTTGCGAACGAGTTGGCTGAGCCGTGAAATCGTGGTTTTTGGAGCGTTCGCCGGCTTGGCGGCTATGTATGCCGGTACGCCGCCGGACGCCTGACTGGATCTGGCCCGATGCCGTGCTGCTGCAGCGCGTGCTCGGCGTGTCGGTCGTCATCACCGGCCTGCTTGGTGTGATCTGCTCGGCACTGATCTATCATCGACACACGACGCCTGTTCTGGGAGCAGCTCACGCTACGGGTCATCCAAATTCTCCACTCAGCGGCCTGATCACCGGCCTGCCCACTGGCATTGCTCGCAGGCACATTGATCACCGGTGCGATCCTCGGCGAACCTTCGATCACGGACGTGATGAACAGTTGGGGCAGCACGGTCTGCATCTGGCTGATGATTGCGGCAGGACTCAAGATGGCATTCTGAAACTTGGGTCTTTGCTCATCTCAAAGAATAAGCAATCACACACCGATGAAGCGCACGGCCATGCTGATGACCGGCGACTTGCTAACGTCACGCTGAAGCGATACGTATTCGGCATTCTCGGCGGCTTGATGGTACCGGTCGCGTCATGCTCGCCGCACACCACTTGAGCCGAAGGCGGCTATCACGCCGCTTCATCTTTGCGGCCGTACGAATGTCGCTGGCGGTCATCCTGAATCTGGTCGGCGAGACTGTTTGAGCGGTATCTGTTTTTCACGGCCGTGGTGGCACCCAGAATGCCAGGAGGCCCGCCTGATGAACCAGCTCGCTCAAATCGAAACTCCGAAACAAGCAACATCCCTGGCTCGAAGGCAAATCCAGTTCGTTGGGCTGCTGTTCCAGAGGGATGGCAAGCTCACACGCGAACTTGTTTCGGACCCGGGCCGTTTCGGCCTGGGGCAAGATGCCCGCCAAAAACAAACCCGATGCCGTCACCACCGCCGTCTGCGGCTACTGCTCGACCGGCTGCGGCTTGAACGTGCATCTCAAGGATGGCGTCAGGCCGTGAACATCTCGCCGGAACCCACTATCCGGTGAACTTGGGCATGGCGTGTCCCAAAGGCTGGGAAGCGTTGAACGTGCTCAAGTCCGACGAACGAGCGACCACCCCCATGCTGCGAGAACGCCCGCGGTAAGCTCAAACCGGTGAACTGGGATACCGCACTCAAGGCATTCTGTGATCAATTCAAAACCATTCAGGCCAAGCACGGCCCGGAATCGGTCGCCTTTCTGAGTACGGGCCAGATTCCCTGCGAAGAAATGGCGATGCTCGGTTCACTCGCTAAATTCGGCATGGGACTCGTTCACGGCGACGGCAACACGCGCCAATGCATGGCCACGGCGGTGGTGTCGTACAAACAAGCCTTCGGCTTTGATGCGCCGCCCTACACGTACAAGGATTTTGAAGAGTCCGACACGATCGTGCTCGTCGGTTCCAATCTCTGCATCGCCCATCCGATCATGTGGGAGCGCGTGCTGCGCAACCGGCACGACCCGACCATCATCGCCATCGATCCGCGCAAGACCGAAACGGCGATGGCCGCCAACTGGCACATTCCGCTGAAACCCAAAAGCGATCTGGCTTTCTTTTACGGTGTGGCCCACGTGCTGATCCGCGAAAACTGGATCGACCATAATTTCATCGACCAACACACCGACGGCTTCGAACCCTTCGCTCAGCAAGTCAGCGCCTTCACACCCGAAGTCGCCGCAGAAGCCTCGGGCCTGATGGCTTCGGATATCGAACGCCTGGCACGCATGATCCACGAAGGCAAACGCGTGTCATTCTGGTGGACGATGGGCGTGAATCAGGGCCACGAAGCGGTGCGCACCGCCCAAGCTCTCATCAACCTGGCCTTGATGACCGGCAACATCGGCAAACCGGGCACCGGCGCTAATTCCATCACCGGCCAGTGCAATGCCATGGGTTCGCGACTGTTCAGCAACACCACGAACCTGCTCGGCGGCCACGACTTCAAGAATGCCGAGCATCGCGACAAAATCGCGAAGATCCTTGAGATCGATGCGGCGCGTATTCCCGATCGCGATTCACTGGCGTACGACCAAATCATGGAAGGCATCGTTCAGGGGCGCATCAAAGGTCTCTGGGTCATCGCCACCAACACCGCTCATTCGTGGATCAATCAGCGCCATGCGCGCGCCGTGCTCGACCGCCTGGATTTTCTCGTGGTGCAGGACATGTATCACACCACCGAAACGGCCCAAGCCGCGCATCTGGTACTGCCCGCAGCAGGCTGGGGCGAAAAGGAAGGCTGTTTCATCAATTCAGAGCGACGTATCGGCCTGCTCAAGAAAGTCGCCAAGGCGCCCGGCGAAGCGCTGACCGACTTCGCCATCTGCAAACTGATCGCCCACTATTGGGGATGCGACGACCTGTTCAAAAAATGGGACAGCCCCGAAGCGGTCTTCAAAACACTGCAAAAGATTTCCGAAGGCCAGCCCTGCGATATCTCCGGCATCGAAGGCTACGAACATCTCGATCGCGTCGGCGGCGTGCAATGGCCCTACCCCGCGAATCGCACCGAAGCCCATGAAGCTGTCGAGCGCCGCCTGTTCGAAGACGGACAATTCCATCATCCCAATGGCAAAGCCCGCTTCATGCACGAAGCGCCGCGCCCCATGCCTGAAATGCCCAGTGAATCATGGCCCATCGTAATGCTCACCGGTCGCGGCACTGCGTCGCAGTGGCATACGCAGACGCGTACGGCCAAATCAGCGGTCTTGCGCAAGCTTTATCCGGCGGGCATCTACGCCGAAGTGAATCCGGAAGATGCGCGGCGCTACGGCATCACGCATGAACTGCCGATGCGCGTCGAATCCCGATGCGGCAAGATCGAAGTCAAGGCGCATGTCACACCCACCGTGCGCCCCGGCCAGATCTTTATTCCCATGCATTACGAACTGACCAACACGCTCACGCTCGATGCGTTTGATCCGTACTCGCGACAACCGTCCTACAAGGCAAGTGTGGTGCGCATCGGCCCGGCCCGGCTCGAATCCTGACTGCGACGGAGAAGTGAACATGACTCAGGGATTCACCGATGAACAGAAACAATACCTGCAAGGTTTCACCGCCGGGTCGGATGTCGCTCGCGTGATTGCCAGTCTGCCGGTGCTGTCTGGTTCCGGCGCTGGCGCAGCGATGACCACAATATCCACCGGTCCATCGGGCCCCGAACGCATTCATCACGAAGCGCAGGATCGCTTCACCGCCGGCGGCAAAAAACTCGCGAAGGAAGAAACCGCCAAGCGCGAGAAAAACGGCCTGGATCTTTGGGATGAAATGGCCGCCGCCGCCCGCGAAGACCGCTTCCCCAAAGGCACCGATGTGTTCATGTGGAAGTTCCAGGGGTTGTTTTATGTCGCACCCGCGCAGGATGCATTCATGTGCCGCCTGCGCATTCCCGGCGGCGCACTCAGCGCGTGGCAGTTGCGCGGTATCGCCGACCTGGCCGAGAAACACGGCGGCGGCTACACCGATGCTACCACGCGCGCCAATCTTCAGATTCGTGAGATACCGGCGACGCAAGGACCCGATCTCTTGCTGGGCCTGCGCGATCTGGGCTTGATCATTCAGGGATCAGGTGCCGACAACATTCGCAATGTCACGGCATCGCCGCTTTCAGGATTGGATCCCCACGAATTCATCGAGACCCTGCCGCTGGCCAAGCGCTGGCACCATCACATTCTCAACCATCGCGAACTGTACGGCCTGCCGCGTAAGTTCAACGTGGCCTTCGAAGGCGGCGGCACGATCGCCAGCCTGCAAGACACCAACGACATCGGCTTCGCCGCTGTGCGCGTTCCTGAGGAATATGCGACGCCTGAATGCTCTGCGGGCGTGTATTTTCGCCTGCAGCTCGGCGGCATCACCGGGCACGGCGATCTGGCTCGCGATACCGGTGTGATGGTGCGCGAAGATCAGTGCATCGATTTGGCCGATGCCATCGTGCGCGTCTTCATCACACACGGCGACCGCACCGATCGCAAAAAAGCACGACTCAAATACCTGCTCGACGCATGGGGCTTTGAAAAATTCCTTCAGCATGTCGAAGAACAATTGGGTACGCCGTTAACCCGATTCGACCTTGCGCACTGCGAACAACCCGACTCAGCTGATCCCGCCGCTCATATCGGATTTCATCCGCAGAAGCAGACCGGCAAAGTTTATGCGGGCATCGGGTTGCCGGTGGGCCGCATGACCGCCGATCAGATGCGCGGCGTTTCGAATCTTGCCGAACAATACGGCTCGGGCGCCATTCGACTGACGGTCTGGCAGAATCTGGTGATTCAGGATGTGGACGCCGAGCGCATCGACGCCATGAAAGCCGACATCGAACAACTCGGCCTTGCATGGTCGGCCAGCGATGTGCGCACCGGACTGGTGGCCTGCACCGGCAATGCCGGTTGCAAATTCGCGGGCGCCGACACCAAAGCCCATGCCAAAATCCTTGCCGATTATCTTGAGAGCCGCATCCAGACCGATCACCCGATCAACATTCATCTCACCGGCTGCCATCACTCGTGCGCGCAGCACACCATCGGCGACATCGGCCTGATCGCGACCAAGGTCGAAGTCGGTGATGCCGAAGTCGAAGGCTATCACTTGTTTGTCGGTGGCAGCCACGGCGCTGCAGCCGCCATCGGCCACAAAGTTTACGAATCGGTTCCGTATGACCGCGTGCCCGAAACGGTGGAGCGCATGCTTCTGGCCTTCCGCGAACATCGCACCGATGCGAACGAAACCTTCGCTGCCTTTACAAGTCGTTACAACACCCCTGCTCTGATCGAACTGTTCGAAGACATGGCTGTGGCACTCTGACGAAGAACCATGACTGTCAGCATGATTCCAACCACTGCTCCGTTCGATGAGTCACAGCACGCCTGGCTCAACGGTTTTTTTGCAGGACTGATGAGTCTGCAAGCCGGCGATGCGACAGGTGCATCTTCGGCCGGCGCCACCGTGATTGAACCCGAAGAAGAGGATTTTCCGTGGCACGATGAAACGCTACCGATGGAAGATCGCCTCGCACTTGCCGAAGGCAAACCGCTGAAGCGCCGACTCATGGCCGCCATGGCCCAACTCGATTGCGGCACGTGCGGCTATCTCTGCCAGACTTATTCCGAAGCGATCGCCAGCGGTGCCGAATCGAATCTCAAACTTTGCGAACCCGGCGGCCGTGCCACGGCCAAAACACTCAAGCAATTGATCGCCGACGCGGGCGACACTCTTGATGGTGCTGATGCAAATAGGGTGGCCGCCGAAGCCGTCACCGTGAACGGCGCACCCGCAGGCTGGTCACGACAAAATCCTTTTCCGGCCAAGTTGATTGACTCGATCGCACTCAACGGCGAAGGCTCTTCGAAAGACACGCGCCATGTGATCATCGATCTCGACGGCAGCGGCATAACCTACGACGTGGGCGACGCACTGGGCGTCTGGCCCGTCAATTGTCCGGAACTGGTCGATACCATCATGACGGAACTGGGCGCGAAAGCTGATGCGTCTGTCACCGGTATCGACGGCCAAACATTATCACTGCGCGAAGCGCTGCTCACACAGCGCAATCTCAAAGACCTCGACGAAGATCTGATCGAAGTCTTCATCGCCGCCGCCACAGATCCGACGCTTGCCGCCAACCTGCGCACCGTGGCCGAAGATGACGACACACTGGGCGCCCTAGATCTGCTGGATTTGATTCGCGATTTTCCCGGCAGTCGACCTGCGGCCCAAGACATCGTCGCCGCGCTCACGCCCATCGGCCCGCGCCTGTATTCCATCGCCAGTTCACTGAAGGCCTATCCGGATCAGGTTCATCTGACCATCGGCAAAGTCACGTGGGAAAAAGAAGGACGCACACGCAAAGGTGTGGCCTCGACGATGTTTGCCGAACGCCTGAATCCGGGCGACACCGTGCGCGTGTTCGTCCAGAAGGCCCATGGTTTTTCAGTACCGAAAGATCCCGCCAAACCCATGCTCATGGTCGGGCCGGGCACCGGCATCGCACCCTTCCGCGCTTTTTTGCAGGAACGTCAGGCCACCGCCGCCTCCGGGGAAAACTGGTTGTTCTTTGGCGATCAGCGTCGCGCCACAGACTTCCTTTACGAACACGAACTGCAAGCGCTTCAGGATGCCGGTGCTCTGCACCGACTCGACACCGCCTTTTCGCGCGATCAGAACGAAAAGGTCTACGTCCAAAACCACATGCTCGATCACGGCGCCGAAATCTGGGACTGGCTCCAGCGCGGCGCCCACTTTTACATCTGCGGCGACGCTTCACGCATGGCATGCGATGTGGACAAAGCCCTGAAACAGATCGTGGCCGAACACAGCGGCAATGGTGCCGCCTACGGCGAAAGCTACGTCAAGCGAATGTTGACCGACGGCCGATACCAGCGCGATGTCTACTGAGGCAAATCCGACTTTCCCTTGTCTGCGCTTGACGTCTTACCGATCTGCGGCTTCTCTGTAGCTCATGGCCAATACGCTTTCGCCCGCCGACTGGCTGGCGCTCGATATTCGATCCGGTCCCGGTCGCTCCATGCGGGCGCCTGTGTTTCGCGCTGCAGGCATCAAGCGCGGCAATCCCTGGCGACCGGTCGTGCTCGACCTGACCGCCGGTTACGGCACCGATGCATGGCTCTTGGCCGCCGCTGGCTGCCATGTGTTCGCCGTGGAGCGCCATCCCGAAGTTTTTGAGGCGCTCCGCGCTGCGCACGAGATTGCCGCCCGCACCGAACCGGACGCCATCGCACGACTACGCCTCATTCATGCCGATGCCCATGATGTGCTGCACGATCCAAACGCATTCGATCTACCGGCCATCGATACCGTCATGATCGACCCGATGTATCCCCAGGTGCGCAAGGCCATGGAGAAAAAACCCATGCGCGATCTGCGCGGTGTGGTCGGTGATGATGCCGATGCCGACCCGCTTCTGGATCCGGCGTGCCGATTGGCTCGCCGGCGCGTTGCCGTGAAACGACCGCGCCCCGCGCCGCCACTGGCCGATCGCTCACCCGATCTGGACTACGAAGGCAAAGGCTTTCGATACGACGTGTACACTTCGAAACTGCCCCACTCGGAGGCCTGAACCGATGACCGAACAAAACGGACCGTTTCGCCTGATTTCCCGCCGCGCGGTTTATCAGAATCCGTGGATCCGCGTCGATGAAGATCGAGTGGAGCATCAATCCGGCCAGACCGGCCTGTTCGGTGTGGTGCATCTCAAACCCGGCTCCACCGTGCTGGCCATCGATGCACAGGATCGCGTATGCGTGGCACGCGAATTCAAATACGGGTATCGCGCTGATTCGATCGAACTGATCAGCGGCGGCCTCGACGAAGGCGAATCACCGCTCGACGCTGCCCGGCGTGAACTTCAGGAAGAGATCGGCTTTGCCGCCGACACCTGGACCGACCTGGGTGTGGTCAACGCCTTCACCACCATCATGCACAGCCCGAATTACATCTTCATGGCCACTGGTCTCAAACCCACGGGCGATGCCGAGCAGGATCCCTGGGAATCGATCGAAGCCCAGTGGATTCCTTTCGAAGATGCCTTTCGCATGGTGCAGGATGGCCGGATCACCCATGCCGCCAGTTGCGTGGCCATTCTGAAAGCCGCCCTCCTGCGCCGGGACTGACTCCACGATATAGTGTGCGGTTTTCCCGACCCGGACGTGACCGCCACCATGGCCATTCTGCGATTCAAAGATCTGACCTATGGTCACACCCATCCCCCGTTGCTGGATGGCGTAACACTCAACGTGGAACACGGCGACCGCATCGGCCTGCTCGGCCGCAACGGCGTGGGTAAATCCACGTTGATGCGCCTGATCACCGGTGAACTGACGCCTGAACACGGCACGCTTGAATTCGAACCCGGCGTGCGCGCCGCCTACCTCACGCAGCATGTACCGACCGATCTCGGCGGCACCATTTTCGAACATGTTGCCGGCGGTCTGGGCGAAGTCGGCGATTCGGTCGCCACGCAACACCGGCTCGACCAGCGCACCGACCTGAAACCCGACGAACAAAAAGCGCTGGATGACGCACTGGTCCACATCGGCGATCACGATGCGTGGGATGCGGCGCATCGCGTCGAGCGCGTTCTCACCACGATGGAACTCGAACCTGACGCCCTGTTCGACACACTGTCGGCCGGCATGAAACGACGCGTGTTACTGGCACGCGCCCTGGTCAGTGAGCCTGAACTGCTGTTGCTGGACGAACCGACCAACCACCTGGACATTCAGTCCATCCTCTGGCTTCAGGACTTTCTTTCGCGCTTCAATGGCACGCTGGTTTTCGTCACGCACGATCGCGCCTTTCTTCAGGCGTTGGCCACGCGCATTCTCGAAATCGACCGTGGCCGCATCTTTGATTTCGCCTGCGACTATCCGACATTTCTCAAACGCCGCGACGAATTGCTTGCCGCCGAAGAAAAACAAGAAGCCTTGTTCGACAAGAAGCTCTCACAGGAAGAACGATGGATTCGCCAAGGCGTCAAAGCCCGGCGCACACGCAACGAAGGCCGCGTGCGGGCCCTGGTTCAGATGCGCGAACAACATCGGGCACGACGCCAGAAAGTCGGTTCGGTCCGGATGCAGATTCAGGAAGCCGAACGATCCGGCCAGCGCGTGGTCGAAGCCAAAGAGATTCATTTCGCTTTCGGCGATCAGGTCATCGTTCAACAATTCAGCACTGAGATCCAGCGCGGCGATCGCATCGGACTCATCGGCCCCAACGGCGTGGGCAAGACCACGCTTCTCAAACTGCTGCTCGGTGAACTCAAACCCACCAAAGGCACCATCAAAATCGGCACGCGCCTCGACGTGGCTTATTTCGACCAGTTGCGCGGCCAACTCGACGATTCGGAAACCGTGCGCTACAACGTCGCCAAAGGCGGCGAGACCATCGACCTCAACGGCAAATCGCGCCACGTACTGGGCTATCTTCAGGACTTCTTGTTCCCACCCGATCGCGCCGCAAAATGCGCGTGGGCCTGCTTTCAGGCGGCGAGCGCAACCGCCTGCTGCTGGCGCGCATGTTCACCAAGCCTTCGAACGTACTGGTCCTCGACGAACCCACCAACGATCTCGATACCGAAACACTCGAACTGCTCGAAGAAAAACTGACCGAATACACCGGCACCGTCTTTTTGGTGAGCCACGATCGCGCCTTCTTGAACAACGTGGTCACCAGCACCATCGCGTTCGAGGGCAACGGTCACGTGCGCGAATACGAAGGCGGCTACGACGACTGGGTCCGCCAGCATGCCGCGGCCACCGAGTCGACCCATGCCCCTTCAGCCAAAAAGAAGAAACTCACGCTTTCTACCCCCACGACGCAACCCGCAAAAAAACACACCGGGCTGAGTTTCAAGGAAAAGCACGAACTAGCCGACCTCACCAAGCGCATCGAAACACTTGAGTCAAAACAGCGCAAGCTCAATGACGATATGGCCGCCCCGGATTTTTACCGGAAATCCCCCGACGCCATTACTCAAACGGGTCAGGAACTCAAGCAAGTCAGCACTGAATTAGCGCAGGTCTATACCCGTTGGGAAGAACTCGAAGCTCGCGCCGAATGAAACGCCCACCAAAGCCTGATCGTGACTTGGTCATGGCTTCACAAACGTGAACTGGCACAGATCGATGAATCCCACACGGAAGTGGTGGGCACACCCGTTCAGGTATTTCTCATAGCGGTCAAAAACAACCTGGTTTTTGGCCGCAATCGCCTGATCGCGGTTGCGTTCGAGATTTTCAGCCCAGCATTCGAGCGTCCGAACATAATGGGATCTGAAGAAGTGCGTGCGCTCGGTGACGAAGCCGGCTCGTTCCGCCTCGCCCGTAATCACGTCGGGATCCAGCAATTGCCCGCCGGGGAATATTTCTTTGGCGATGAATTTGGCGAATAGCACATCGTCATGGGTAAGGGCAATACCCTTGGCCTTGAACTCGGCCTGTCGCTTTTCCGTGCGCCAGTCATAACGCACGATGCAGTGGATCAACGCTCGGCCCCCTGAAGGCAAGCTTTCGAAGCATCGCGCAAAGAACGGCGGGTAGTTTTCCGAACGAATGTGTTCCAGCGCCCCGATGCTCACGATGCCGTCACAAGCTCCGTGCCAGGTTTCCCAACCTTCATTGCGGATTTCAACCTGACCGGCATCTGGACCGAGATCGCTGGTGCGCTCAGCGGCCAGACGCGTGTGGATCAAACTGGGGGTCAGCCCGATGACATTCACACCGAATTTCATCGCCGCACGCTTGGCACAATGACCGTACCCGCAGCCCACTTCAAGAAGCGTCTGCCCCGGCTTCATCTTCAACTTGCCGAGCGCCAGATCCAACTTGGCAATCTGAGCCTCTTCGAGCGTCATGTCTTCGCGCTCGAAGTATGCGCAGGTATAGCTCATGGTCGAATCGAGAAACAGTTCCAGAATGTCATCGGAGTGATCTTCGTCATAAATGGCCCGAACATCATGGTGGGTCGGCCGGATTTCGTGCATCGCATTTCTCAATCACAAGGCAGAAATAAAAACAGAACACGCCCTTGGCCGAACGCTCCGTCACAGCCCATTAGATTACCCGAACCCAACGCTTCGAACATCTTGCAGCGACAAACATGAAACATTAACAATCCTGTCCGTCATGAAAAACAACGCTAGGATGCTCCAAACGCCTAAGGGGTCTCCGGCCATGTGTCGATTTGTTTTTTACAGTGGACGATCCATCCGACTCGCGTCATTACTCACCGAGCCGGAACACGGACTGATCGCCCAAAGTACGCATGCGCGCGAGCGCGACGAGCCTTTGAACGGCGATGGCTTCGGCGTGGCATGGTACGGTCCGGATGCAAACGAACCCCCGGCGCAATTCCGATCCATCACGCCCGCTTGGAGCAATCGCAATCTTCATGAACTGGCCCGCGTGGTGACCAGTTCATGCATCCTTGCCCACGTGCGCGCCGCCACGCAGCAACTGGAAGTCAGTGAAAGCAACTGCCACCCTTTTCGATACGGCCGGTATGCCTTCATGCACAATGGGGATATCGGTGGTTTCAAAAAACTGCGCAGACCGCTGATCAACGAACTGAGCGACGACGCCTTCAATCTCATTCGCGGATCGACCGACTCGGAACATCTGTTTGCCCTAATCATCGACAGCATGCTGCGCCAAACGGGCAGCACGCTTTCGCTCGCCGACATTCTGAGACAGGGCATCCAGAGAGCCTTGGATCTGGTCAAAAAATATGCGCCAGGCGAATACTGCTATATCAATGCCGTCTTCACCGATGGCCGCTCTTCAGCCATCTGCCGATTCACCACCGACGAGCCGAATGAAGCCGATTCACTCTATCTGAATCAAGGCCGGCGTTACACCTGCACCGAAGGCGTCTGCCGCATGCTCGAACCCGGCGACCAAACCGCCGCAGCCATTGTCAGTTCCGAGCCGCTCAGCGATGAATCCGGATGGACGGCCATCCCCGTCAACCATCTGATTCGCCTTGAAGGCAGCCGGGTCAGTGAACCGGAACTGCTGTTGGCCCCATGAGTACTTTTCTATTCGGCGGCAACCGGTTTTTGCACTTCGATGATCAACATCATCCCCATAAACAGACGGCGCTGCCGCACGACCTCCAGACCTGAAAATTCAAACCGGCACCCCAATTGGCTTGCGGGTGGAAATTGCGACAAGCTATCTGCAATGTATGTATGCACGCGCGGATTGCGATGAACCAGCAAACTGCAAAAGGCCCCCCAGCTTTTGAGCAATCCGTATTGCAATTTCTGAGACATGGCCGAATCGGGTTTCGCGAAATCCAAAAACATCGCCACGCCGCCCGGCTTGAGGATCCGAAAAATCTCTTCCAGCACGGCGCTCAATTGCGGGGCATTGCGCAGCGCGTAGCCGCCGGTCACGACATCCACGCTGGAACTCTCCAGGCCCGTATGACACATGTCCGCATTCAGCAATCGGACACTCCCGGATGCGTCTCGCCGTCGCGCCACCGCCAGCATCGATTCGGTCGCATCGATTCCGATCACTTCCGAAGAGGGATATCGGGATTTCAATCGGAACGCCAAATCGCCGGTGCCGCACGCCAAGTCCACGCATCGACCATTCGATAGCCGAGGTGGAAGCGAACGGACCAGTGATGCCTTCCACCGCTGATCACAACCCAACGACAGACACCGTGTGACGATGTCGTATTCCGGCGCGGCCACATTGAACAAGTTCCGGTTGTATTCCAGCTTTTGATCTGCACTGGAAATCACTTTTCGCGCATCTGCAATCAACATTTCAAAATCCTCCCGATTGAAGCGGCACATGGCGCCGCGCATACATCATCGCAAAATGAGCCGGCAACGCGGCCACCATCGGTCGCCGGAACAATATTTCCCGACAGAACGCATCCCGGCATCGCGACCAAAGTTTTCCAGACCGCGTGCCAAACCATGTGTAAGAATTGGCCCACCGATTGGTCTGCCGGTAGGCACGGCGGCGGCGACGCTCATAACCTCGAAACAGCCTGGCGTACCCGGCTGAACGAGCTCCCGCCGCCTGCCCTAACACGCGACTAAGTTCGTAGGCATCAGCCAGACCAAGATTGAGTCCCTGTCCACCCAAAGGACTGATCACGTGAGCTGAATCACCGCAGAGTACCACGCGACCGGCATGGTATTGACCCACTTTCATCGTGCGCAGCTGGAATCCATTCCGATCACAACAATCCTCGGAGGAGAGATTCGTATTCGCCAACCGATTCACATGGGCGCAAAGCTGCGCGATCGGCATGTGACGCACATCCTGCCTCTGATCGTAAAGCTGCAAAATCCACCGCCGAAGCCCGTGAGGCATGGGAAACGACTCCACGGTGCCTTCAGGATGAAACACCAGCGCCGCCTTGTGGCCGAATCGATCATGACTCGCCAGATCCAGCATGGCAAAGCGATGTCGAGTCTCGATCTGCTGCGCGGTGATACCGGCATTGGCCCTCACCGTACTCTTGTGACCATCACATCCCACCAAAAACGATCCACCTACCGTACGGCATCTTGCCGTCGACGGCCTGCACATCCACCCAAACCCGATCCGACTCCTGATGAACACGAACCACTTCGATGCCGCGCATGACAGTCACTTCGGGCATGCGCAAAACATGCTCCTCCAGCAATTGAACCATACGCGCTTGAGGGATCGACAAGATATAAGGATGCGCCCCCTCCAAGCGGTTGAAACAAACTGTTCCCAGCCTGGATTGTGCTCCGTAAATTTCGGCTTCGACGATTTTCAATCCATCTCGCACAAAAGCCGGGCCGACACCCAATTCATCCAGAATGGCCAGTGTGACGGGCATCACGCCGATGGCCATGGATTTATCGGGACCACAGGATCTTTTTTCGAGTACAAGACTGCGCCTCCCCTGACGGGCCAAAAGCCCGGCGAGCACCAATCCCACCGGACCGGCGCCCACGATGATGACTTGCGACTCCGCCTCTGCCGCTGAAAGCCCTCGCGGGCCATACGGCATACGGTCAGACGCGACTTCATCTACGACGATTGACTTCAATTGATTGGCGTTCATTCAACCACCACCTTTTGCACACAAAGTTCGCTCCAGCGAGATGTTTGATTCATTTTCATTCCGGGCATGAGCATGATGCAGGCCGGCAACACCACCATGTCACAAAAAAATGCAACACCCAATGCCAAAGCGGTGAGACCCGAGAAATAGATCGTGGGCGAAAAATGCCCGATATATCCGGAACAAAAACCCATCATGAGCAACAGCGTGGACAGACAGATGGCCGGCCCTGGTCGATGAATCGCGGCGACCACGGTAGCTTGTCGATCCATGCCCTGGTGTAAATGCTCACGAAAGGACGCCAGCAGATGAATCGTCGCATCGACCGAAAGCCCAATGACCACCGAGGCAATCATGGCTGTGCCGATGCTCAGGCCAATGTCGAAAGCTTTCATGGCTCCCACCAAAGCCACCACGGGAATCGCATTGGGAAGAATCGACACCCATACATACCAACCGTGACGAAACGCCATTCCGATGATCAATACGGACAACAATATGGCGGCGGTGGTGCTGAAAATCTGCGTCCGCACCACCGCCTCGGTGTCCAAGGCATACTTGACATAAGCACCTGAAACATAGAGCCGATACCCCTTGGCCAGCGATGGCTGCATGGATTGGCGCATCAGCGCCACCAGATGCGCTGCCGTTTGAGTGCTGGTCGAATTCACACCCACGATCCATCGCACTGCGGTGCGATCCTTTGAAATCAATTCAGAAACATCTGGTTTACCCAGCGTGGATTGGTCGGACCATTGCGAAGCCGACTTCAACATCTGCCATGCCGGTAACGGCGAAATCACACCCACCACTCCCGCCGCCGAACTGACGCGGCGCACCGCTTTGTCGAGTCCGTCCAGGTCCATCCGCTCATCCAGAAAACCGTGATGAACGGCCACCACCACTTCGAGAGTGTTTTCAATACCCGTCCATGCCTGTACGGTTTTGGCGTCGCGCTCCACCGCGGATCGGCCGAGATGTATTGCATGATGTTGGTATCCAGCGATACATTCAATCCATAAATCCCGAGCCCAATCACCCCCGCCATCACCAAAGCGAGAACGCGTTTCGGCCGTCGAATGGATCCGACATACATGCGCTCGACCCATCCATATCCCCACATCTCGGACTCCATGACACGGGGTCGAATCATCGTGCTGATCACCGGAAAGAGCACCATCGCCACAATCCATGAAAGACAAATGCCAAGACATGCAAAAGCACCGAATTGTTGAACGGCCGGCACCGGACTGAGCATCAGCGAGCCCAGCCCCCCCATGGTGGTGACCACCGACAATAGGCACGGCACACCGCAGCGCTGCCACACCTCTTCGAGACGCTGGATATGGCTCGCACCTTTGGAAGAGCGATAAGCGCAATACAAGTGCATGCCTGTCGCCACCGACACCACGATCACCACCGGTGAAATTAAAAGCGTGATGGGATTAAGCGCCAGTCCCACGGCCGCATAAAGACCCAGCGTCCAGACCAGACTCACGCCGGTGATGATCAGGGGAATCAACACGCCGGAAATCTGGCGGAACATAAGTCCGAGCAGCATGACAAACGTCAGAAAGATCGCCGCCACCACACGATGATGATCCTCTTCCGCCAAACGCGCCACTTCCTGCTGAATGACAGGCAGTCCGGCGAGAGCCGTCCGGACACCTCGATGATGATAAGGCCCCAAAACCGATTGAATGGCCTGCAAAGCTTCTCTGGCCGGCGCACCTTTCGGATGATCATCCGTCAAGCGCACCCAGAACCCTCCGGTCTTCATATCCTGAAGCACGGGTTCGGATGTCATCGACAAAGGGCCGACGGCCTTCACCCGCGCCAAGGATTGCAGTTCTTCAGCCATTGCCTGAAGCAGTGCAAGTCGATCTTCAGCGGGCAGAGTTGAAACATCCCAACCCACCATCACTGTCGCACCCGATCCGAATTTATCGCGCACCACCTGCGCCTCTCGGGCCGCGGGCGTTCCTGTGGCCTGAAGCGATTCATTGTCCTGATCAAATCGAATGGCCGACATCGAAATGCCCGCCCACAACGTGACACCCGCCATGACAATCAACACCCGTCGACGATATCGCATCAGACCTGAAACGAATCGCATGATGCCGACTCCTGCTTCATGCCTGAAGGCACTGCTGAAAGCACACCCATTTCCGCAGTGAGACCAGGGCCGAATGCCACTGCAAAGATGGGATCGCCTACTTTCAAAATGCCGGATCGAATCATGCCATCCAGCACAAAAAGCACGGAGGCACTGCTCATGTTTCCGAATTGACGCAAAATTTCCGTGGAAGCCGTCAAGGCCTCTTCTTCAAGCCCCAAAGATTCTCCCACGGCCTCGATGATGGCCTTGCCGCCGGGATGAATCGCCCAATGGCTGATGTCTTCAATTGAAAAACGAGAACCGGCCAATGCCATCGCAATGGCCTCTGAAATGTTTTCACCAATGATTTCCGGCACGTAACTGGACAACACCAGATTGCAGCCATGGTCGCCAAGCGTCCATGCCATATCCGATGCGCCTGAGGGCATCGTGGCAGAGGCGAATCCCTCCAGATTCAATCGACGCGATTCGGACAGTTGAGATGAGACCACCACGCCGGCACCGCCATCTCCAAAAATCGCCGCCGCCAGAATGTCATCGGTGTTCTCGGTCAATTGAAGGTGCAGCGAACACAATTCCAGACACAACACCAACACCACCGATTGGGGGTCGGCCTGACAAAGCTGGCGAGCAAGCTTCAGCGCCGTGATCGCCGCATAACAACCCATGAAGCCGAGATTGAATCGCTGGGTGGATGGATTCAACCCCAGGGCATTGACCACCGCCAGATCCGGACCGGGATTGAAGAATCCTGTGCAGGAAACCGTGATGACATGCGTCACATCCTGCGGACCCACTTCCGGCGTTTGAGCCAATGCCCGGCGCGCCAACGTCACGAAAGCCGGACCGGCTTCATCGATATAGCGCTGATTGCGCTGAGCCGTCCCCGGCGATCGACCCGCCCCCGCGGCATCGCGATAGTGGACTGCCGATTCGTCCGAAGAAAAACTTCGAAGCACGGAATAGCGCGTCTCAATCCCCGATCGGTTGAAAACGCCCTGCGCATAGCGCCGCGCCTTGCGATCCGTCAAAACACTCAAAAGCTCGTCACGCACGAAAGTCTGAGCATGGCGATGCTCCGGCACCCATGTTGCAACATTTCCCATACCGATAAAACCATCATGGGCCATGACGTGCTTACTCCTTCTCCGGTTTGTTTCGCACTTTCACCGACGCTTCCACATCAATCTGATCGCCCACTCTGACCAGCCCCAGAAATGCCGAAGGCGCTTCGAGCTTGAATGCTTTGAGCGACACTGGAAACTTTACGCGAAATTCAATCTGATCATTCTGTTCTTCCCACGACACGACCGAAGCCGACACAGACCGGGTTTCACCCGAAATCGTCAACTGGATCGGCATCACTCCCGATATGACTTTTCCATCTTCACGGCGCGACCTGGCCGATGCCGTATTCACATCCGTTAATTTCGCCTCAATGATCGGAAATTTGTCGGATCGAAACATGGCCTGCATGTTCTTGTCGCGATCCGAATTGGCCGTCGTCATATCCGCCACTTTCACCCGAAGCACCCCCGACCATCGCGTCGCGCCGGCCTGATCTTTCACGACACGCATCGCGAAAGGCTGGCCACCAGCTGAGCCCTCGAAGTCGTGCAAGGTGGAAGAACCCTTGAATTTGATCTCAAAAGTACCTTCACGCACGGGCTCTGCGCTCGCCACAGCCACATAGCCGCATACCCAAAGAAACAGGCTCAATAAGAACATGCTTTTGGCTGCCCCGTGCCATCGTTTGAAGGGTGTGCCGCATCTCATTGTCGCTTCTCCTTGAATCAGACACTCAACATGTGTCATTCTGCCGCACATGGCATCCGTGTTCTTCGAACCATGCAATGATTGCAGTGCAATTTCTGCATCTTCCATAAGGTCGAACATCCCCGCCGTGGACAGACCACGACACTTTCATTCGACACAAACGGCTTTTTGCATTTCAAACCCCGGCCAGCCTGCCAAAAGTGCAATTATTGCAGGCCCCAGCCGGAGACCTTTTCGATATCGATACGCTACACTTTTGACCGAACCTTCAATGGCTCTGGAAATACCAATGACGCTTCACCGAAAATTGATCTTCATTCAACTCGCCTTGGTCATGGGCTTTACGTTGACCGTCGGCGTGGCGGTGTGGGGCTTGCTGGGTGCTCAGCAAGGGGCGGAATTGGCGGTCGAAGAATACACCGAACTCCGCATGCTGGATCAGATCCGCTCCCACGTGGATATTGCCAAGGGCTTGCTCATGGCCGAGCCTCCGGAGCAAATCAAAGCCATCAAAGAGCTACGCACAGCCCTCGATATCCTCAAAGGCTTTGGCGAAATTCATCATGCGCATCATGCCGGCGGCGATCAGCACGATGAGGAGGAAATCAGCCGGGCCCGTTCGATGGCTCGGACGCTGGAACCTCTGATTGCCCAGATGGAACAATCCGGCGATACCACCAATCCTTCTGAAATGATTCAGCTGGCGACTTCCGTGCGTAACGACTTGGATCAATTCATTCTTGAAATCATCGATCCCACCATTGCCCGAGCACAGAGTGAATCCAGTAACTATGTCCACCAGACCACCCTGGTCTTCGCCATACTGGGAACCACTGCAATTTTGCTGGGCCTGATCGCCTTGGTGCATCAACACCAAAGCGTGATTCGCCCCCTGCAATCATTGCGCGAGGGCATTCGATCGGTGCGGGCGGCACAATTCACCGAACGCGTGCGCCCCACCGGAGACGTGGAATTCCAGGATCTCGCCAGAGAATTCAACGCCATGGCGCAGGAACTGGAACAACTTTATCAGCAACTGGAAGAACAAGTCACCAGCAAGACCAAAGAACTGGCCCGATCAGAGCGCCTGGCCAGCATAGGGCACCTTGCCGCCGGTGTTGCCCACGAATTGAACAACCCACTGAGCATCATCGCCACTTACGCCGAAATGGCGATACAAACCATCAGCAAAACACCGACCGAGGAAGCACTTCACGAGGCAAGCGACACCCTTCAAACCGTTCATCGCGAAGCTTTTCGCTGCAAAAAAATCATCGAACAACTTCTCGCGCTCACGCGTGGCGGCGGCGAAGCCAGAACGCAATTGGATATTAATCCGGTTTTACGCGACGTCACCAAAATGATTAGTTCAATCGAAAAATATCGCGACAAACATCTGTCACTTGATCTGTGCGACATGACGCAATGCCCCATCCGAGTCAATGAACCGGAAATCAAGCAAGTGCTGATCAATTTGATTGTGAATGCACTCGAGGCCGTAAAGCCACATGAAGGCCATGTCCGGATTCAAACGCGTCAAGTCGATAAAAGCCAGAGCATCAGCATAAGTATTCGGGACAACGGCAACGGCATGGATCCGGTCGAACTCCAAAAAATCTTTGAGCCTTTTTACACCAAACGTCCGAACGGTACGGGCTTGGGATTATCCATTTCCATGGCGATCGTGGATGCCTATGGCGGCCGCCTTTGGGCGGACAGCGACGGGCCGGGACACGGCTCAACCTTCACACTCGAACTACCGCTCGCCAAGGATGCCGCGTCCGGATGAATCTCGACATGCCATCTGAAGAATCATCGCTTCGCGTACTCATTCTTGAGGACGAAGCGCCTTTGCGCACTGCGCTGGAGCGATCCATCAAAAACATGGGCTATGAAACCGAATCCGCCGGCTCCATCAGTGAAGCATGGGCCATGGCCGCACAACAGGAATACGACTTGGCGGTGATGGATCTCAAACTGCCTGACGGAGACGGGCTGGACTTTTTCGAACGGTTGCACGAACGCTGGCCCGAAACCCAGGGTGTGGTCCTCACCGGATTCGGCAGTCTGGCCACCGCCCAACGCGCCTTCAAATTGGATACGGTGGATTTCCTGAGCAAGCCGTTTCTCTTGAGCGATCTCGAAGAGGCGCTGCAGCGAGCTGCACAACGACGATTCAAACTATCGTCGACAACATCGCGAGCCGAACACGCATCACCTGGCCCACCAGAATCACACGGCAAAAATCCACACCGGCTGGAAGATCTGGAGCAGGAACAGATCCTGTCGACTCTGCGCCAGCATCATGGCAACCGCGCCAAGACCGCACGAGAATTGGGCATCAGCCTACGCACTCTGTATTACCGATTATCCACCTATAAGGCTCGCGGCATCGAGATCGATTTCACGTAACCAGGAATCTTCTGGCGCAAGCAAAAAACAAAACCGGCACAAATCAAGATCATTGATCTGTGCCGGTTTTGTTGAAATTAAGAAAATGGGCGATACAGGGCTCGAACCTGTGACCTCTCGCGTGTGAAGCGAACGCTCTAGCCAACTGAGCTAATCGCCCTTCAAGAAGGGTCGGATCACATTAGCGGCGGATCCGGGCCGGTCAAGTCTTATGCTTCGGTTTTGGAGGGGTCGGCCGCGCTCTTCTCGGCCACCTTTTCTTCGGGCTTGGATTCGATCTTCTTCGGCTCGTCATCATCTTCATCATTGCGATTGACGGCGCTGTCGACTTCACGATCAACGTCGTCGAGTTCATCCTTCACGCCCTTGAGGCCTTTCTTGAACTCGACCAGTCCCTTGCCCAGACCACGGCCGACTTCCGGCAGTTTTCGACCGAAAATCAACAGGGCAATCACCAGGATGATGATCCATTCCCAACCACCGGGCATGCCCATGATGGCGAGTTGGATTGAAAGTGCTTGCGTGAGCATCGTCTTTGCTCCGATGAGGCGAATCGTACGGATCGCACCTCGGCGGTGGGTAAGCCCCACAGTCTACCGGCGGTCTCCGGGACGGTCCAGTGAAGCGGCCAGATCGCCGATCGGCACATATGCCCTCAACTGTCTGGTGTATGCAGAGTTGTCGACTGCCGGGGTGCGTCCCATAATCCACAGCGATGTCGACGTCCCCCCGCATTCAAGGCGTACTTCCGACCACGGAACTCAAGGCTGTCGATGCCGAAGCCTGCGGTGACCAAGTCAGGCAATGCGCCGCGCAGCATCTGGCGGTGATCGACTACGGCATTCACCACGGCGGCATGGGTCACACCCCGCCGACCCGGCATGCCCGCATCGAGCTTCCGGCAGGCGTGATGCGCCATGATGTGAATGACATGACGGTGCAGGTCGCCGGCGGTACATCCTTGCGCGATCTCAATCATCATCTGGCGCAGCATGATCAATATCTGCCTCTGGATGGATTGACGCCTGACATGACGATTGCCGAAGCCATTGCGCATCATGTCAACGGCCCACTACGCCTCACGCATGGCACTTGTCGCGACCAGTTGCTGGGCCTGACTGTGATTGATGGCGCCGGCCGGATCATTCCCGTGGGCGGGCGCACCGTGAAGAATGTTGCGGGCTACGACCTGACGCGCGCGGCCGTTGGTTCACTGAACATGTTGGGCCTGATTGCCGATGCCACTTTGAAAACAGTGGCCATTCCCAAAGCGGTATGCACCATTGATTTGGTCGACATTGATCTCGAACAATGGAATACCCGATGGACCGCCCTGCTTTGCGATGATGCAGCACCCTGGTATGTCGATGGGGTCTATCGCGAAAATTGCTTCACACTGCATCTCGCTTATGCCGGCACGGCATCGGCTTGCGGCAAACTGGAATCACAACTGCAACAGTGGCTTGCAAACCAAGCGATGGGCCACGCTCCCCCGGTGATTCATCACACGGCATGGCAAGCCGACGATGCCGAACGCGCCGCGCGTCGACAGTGGCGATGCATCGAACCGGCATGGGTGCAAGTCGTGGTGCCACCGGCGTACACAGGACAAATCGCTCAACGCCTGGCCCGCCTGCCTCATCCTCCGGAAGTCATGGATATTCTGCCTGTCCATGGCGTTTTGCATTTGGGCGGCGCGTGGTCGGTTTCTGCCGCACAAGAAAATGACCCGATACTGCTTGCCATCGTGCAGGAAGCCGGCGGCTGGCGGGCGTGGATGCGACGACCGGAGCATCACGCATCGCTCGCGCGCTTTTGCGCCGAGATCAGCGGATGTCGATTGGATGCTGCGTCTCTGCCGCGTGATGGATCCGGATCAGCGTTTCAATCCGGGGCGACTGGCGTGAAGCGCCAGGTCGATCGACCTGGCACTGTTTTTCATGACGCGTCAGGGCGCCAGCCATGCGCAATGCCTGTCACCATCAGATCGTAAAAAGCATGCGATGCCGCGACCAAACCAAAGCCGCGCATCACGTAGACCGCCGCAAAATACGCGCCGGAAATCACGCAAAACACAAAACGGGGTGACGCCAGAAAAGCGCCCCAGGTCATGGTCGAACCTTCGGAATAATGCGCCGCCGCAAACGCCAGCGAAGTCAGGCCAACCGCCGCCGCCGCACCAGCGCGATGACTGAGGCCCATCAGATCCACCGCCAAGCCATGAATCAATGCGATGCCTATCAGACGGAAAACCAATTCTTCATAAACGCCTGCGCCGATGGAATACACCGCTTCCACCGCCCAACGATCGCCGAAAGCGACCGGTCGGCCGAAGACCATCAACGCCAACACCAGCACCGGAAGCGCCAGCACCAGTGACTCGGCACCCATCCATGGATAAATCACCGGCGGCCCCACGCGCCAGGGCTGACGCGAAGCACCATGCCAAACCAACAGCACCACGATCACCGCGAGACCCGGCAGATAAAAACCCACAGCGCCGAAAGTTTCAAGAAACTGCTGAATCCAGGTGACCACGCGCAGACCCTGACCGTCCATGGCACCGGCATAGCGCATGGCGCCCAGTTCATAGGCCAACAACAGAGGCAGAAGAAAAATCAGTGACGGCAGCGGAGCGCGTGACCGGTCGAAATAAGGGTCACCCGACAAATCCGACGTCGGACGCGTTTCGGAATTCATGAACCGCCGGCCTTGTCTTCTTTCGGAGTATCCAAGGCACGAATGCGCAACTTGACCTTCTGGCCGAGTTCCGGAATGGCGTCGGTTTTCGCCATCCATTCAAGCTGCTCGTTCACCTTCGAGGCATTGAGCGGCCGCGAAAGCATTTCATCGCTGAAGGTCACCAGCGAAATCACATTGCCCGCCACATCCGCTGCATAAAAAGGTTCGCCTGTTTTCGGTCGGGCGATGCGCGAACCCGCAAAGACGAACACACTGTCAGACATCGTCTTTTTAGTCACGGGATTGTGGACGAACTCGTGAATCGGACGTTCCTGGACTTTGCCGTCCTTCTCGATCAACAGGCTCACGCTCACGCGCGAACCGGTGGCCGGCACGGGCACCGCCTTGCCGTCTTTTTCTTCCCATGTGCCGGGCGAGCCGGGCTCCAGACCAAGCATCAACAGGGCAAGATGCACATTCTGAGGACGGGCTTCGAACACCACGATCGACTCGTGCTCTTTGCCTGAATGCACCGTGGCGATCAGTTCGAGCGGGCCCTCGCGCAGACAAACGGCGGCATCGACATCAATGAGACGCTGCTTCGTATCAATGCTGATGAACGGCAATTTCGGCAGAGCCGGCTCATCGATCTTGTCTTGGGCACACAGCACCGATGACAGGCCCGCAAGCCAAAGCCCCAACCCGACACCCCACCCTGCCTGCATCATTTTGCACATCTTGCGGCTCCCATGGCGACCCCGACACAAACCACCGCCCATTGTACACCTAGGTCCTGTCTGGCGGTTCGTCTTGCAAGCCCAGCCACAGGCGGTAGTCTGACCGCCCATGCCGGAAACCACACCATCCCGTCCGACCGGACCGATTCTCGCCATTCTTGCGATTGCCGCGTTGCTGGTCGGCGGCGCCATCTGGCTCGGGCAGCCGAAAAACTCGGACGAGCCACCCATCCGCGTCGACGACCGCCCCCCCGCCGCATGGGATACGACCACACGCGAATACGTGCGCAAGTCGCATCATGCGATCGAGCATTACATCATCTCCGGAAAATCGGAGCAGGCCGCTTATATCGTCGAGCGCCACGTCAAAGCTTTTCCGAAGGATCCGACGGGACATTATCTGCTGGCCAAACTGCGCTTCGTGCAGCAGAAACCCGATGAAGCCTTCGCGTCATTCGAACGCGCGATCTCCCTCGACAACCTGGCCGATGACGTGGCCTTCGAAGCTGCCTCTTTCGCGCCCGATGCCGAACGCGCCCTTGAGCTTTACATCAAAGCCGTCGAGCTTCGCCCGCGCGACGCTCGATATCGCATGCATCTGGGCGCCTATCTGATGAAGATCGGACGCGACGCAGATGCCGCCACACAACTGAACATCGCCCGCGATCTGAATCCGGCCTTGCCTCCCGTGCATGCGATGCTGTCTGAACTCGATGCTCGCGCCGGAAAATTCGATGCCGCGCTGCAAAGCATCAACCGCTCACTGGAATACACCGAAGCCGGTTCCAAAAAACGGCTGGCCTACACACTGATCAAGGCGCAGATTCTCAGGCGTGCGGGCCGACCCGATGCCGGCCTCGATACGCTGCGGCGCATCCCCGATGATCAGATCAACCACCCCAAGGTGATTGAAGGCCGCGCCTTGTGCTACGCGGATTTAAAGCAGTACGGCCGATCCGCCATCGAATGGATGAGCCTGGTCGATGAAGACCCGAAAGACATCCGCTATGTGACCGAAACCGCATGGGCCTTTTATCGTGCCGGCGATCGCGATAATGCTCATCGCTATCTGCTGGTCGGACAACAACTGGCACCCGACCATCCGCAGATCATCGAACTGACCGTCGCAATGGCTAAAAAATCCGGCTGAAACCTATTTTAAAGTTCAAGCGCCGCATCCCGCGCCGCTTGAATGAACGCGCGAATCCGACCCGATCTTTCACACCGCGCGATGATTCCACACCGCTCGAAACATCCACGCCCCACGGCCGGATCAGTTGAATGGCCTCTGCCACGTTATCCGGCGTCAGCCCTCCTGCCAGAATCACCGGAACCACCGGATCAATCTGATCCAGCGCGGCCCGCAGCATGGACCAATCAAAAACGCATCCGGTCCCGCCACCGATGCCTGACGGATCGGGCGTATCAATGACGACCGCCGTCACCGCCGGAGAAGATGCCGCCAGACGATCCACACGGCGCAAAGTCTGCTGCGCATCGGTCGGATCAAAACTCACCACGCGAATCACGCGATACGCTTCGGCCAGCGCCGTCACGACATCCGCGCGGCCGTGCAATTGCAGCGCCCGCAATCCCAACTGTTCGGCCAGATCCACCGGCCGCGCAGGTTGATCATCCGGATCCACAAAGAGACCCACGGGCGTGATCGAAACCGGCGTGGCCGAAAGCACTGCGCGCGCCTCCTGATCGGTGACAAAGCGCGGCGATTGTTCGGCAAAGACCAGACCGATCGCATCGGCACCGGCATCGGCCACCACATCGGCAATGCCCGGTGTGCGCACACCGCAAATTTTGATCCAAATCCGACTCATGACGTGGTTTCTCCGGCATCGATCTGGGCCAGAAGACTTTCAGCGAGTGGACGCCGCCGATCATCGGTCATGCGTTCCAGTGCCGCAAGCACATGCGGACGGGCTTGCTGAGGCTGCGCCAGATAGCCGCAGGTAAAGCAAGCCCAGCATCAATTCGAATTCGGCCACTGCGGCATCTTTGGGGTAGGTTTCCAGAAAAACCTTCGTACAGGCGCACCGCCAGATCGTGACGCTCCGACTGCATCGCGTGATTGGCCAGCACGGATTGCAGATCACGATCCAGCACCTGCTTGGGATCCGAGGCCAGCAACTGCCGGCACTGATCCAGTGCGGATCCAATCGCACCCTGTTCGTAGTCGCGCCGAATCGCGGCTCGCATTTCGAGCAGACGCTGCGCTTCAGGATCCAAAGACTGCCCTTTTCCTCGGGCGGCCTGAACATGCCACGGCGCAGACCCACCCGCAGTCAGCGCGCGAAATTCTCGGCGCCGGTTCCAATGCTTGATCAGTGAAGGCAGATCGTACGATTCCCGCGGCAGGATACGTGTGGCCAACAACGTCATGCCCACCGTAAAGCCGAATCCGTATCCACTCAGATGCGCGGCATAAGCCGTCTGCCCGACCCCTTGAGCATGCATCACCAGATCAAACACCATGAACAACCCGATCAGATACATGCTGGGAATCACGAACGGATATAAAAAAAAGATCACAAAGGCCACGGCTGTAATCTGCGTCTTGGGGAACAGCGCCAAATATGCACCTGTCACGGCCGCCACCGCGCCACTCGCGCCGATGGCCGGACTGATGTCCATCAGGCAATGCCCGATACCCGCTACCACGCCACCCATCAAATAAAACAATGCGTAACCCAGAGGCCGGAAACGATCTTCCACACTGTTGCCGAACACATAGAGAACATGGCGCATGTTGCCCAGCAATGAAAGAAAACATCCGCATGAAGGAACTGCCAGGTCAGAAACTGATACCAGACCCAGTTTTGCGGATGAAGAAACGCTCGAAACAATGGATCAAACCCATCATTTTCGGCGATGCGTGAGCGCGTCGCCATAAAGACCACGACATTGATCGCGATCAAGGTCATGTTCACCCACGGCGTATGTCGCAGCGCGCGATCCGTGCGTAATGGAATAATCATGGCGTTGCTGCCCGGTTTGACGAGAAAAACAACACGTCGGCCAGAGATCTATTCGGATCAGCGTGTGAAAATCGAGAAAAAAACGATGCAGCCCGGACTTCCCCGCTTTCGACGATGGCCACCCGATCCCTCCACACCATCAGACGGACCGATTCTCAGCTACCGCGTCGTCCATACCCGCGCACCACCAGACGGCCGGGATCGTTCCCGACGTCAGGGGTGATCTGAAAGACGAATGGCTTGCCCGGTTCGATGCGACCTTTCAGGCGACCTTGCCAGATATTGCTCAACCAGCCATCGCTGCCGAGCAACTCCACCACCAGCTCCGGGTCATAAACAGCCTGGCCCGGTTCCGTGCTGCGCAAGGTGAGTTCCATCGTGGGCATGGTGGCACTACCGCGCACACGTCGCAGACTTTCGGCATCGAATTCAAGCGCCACGGCATCGGGCATCGGCTGATGCGGGATCAACTGCGCGACCATGCTGACATAGGATCCCAACAGTTTGACGGGCACCATCACACGCACGGTCATGCCCTGCCGCGCACAGACGATCGGTAACCGGCGTTCGAGCTGGGCATAGGCCCGCCCATCGGCATTCAGCAACTGCACCTGCAAGGTGGCCGATCGATAGACGCGCGGCGTGTTGGAAAGAAACTGCGCCAGAATCATGGCGCGCCGATTGTTCCGATCATGCTGAAGCACGTACGACCACTGCAGCACCTCTGGATCCTGTGCGGTCCGGATGGGCGACACAGGCACAGTGAACTGCTCCCAGTCATCGTCGGATCCCGCCACCGCCAGCAAACGCATGGTGGGTGTGGCTTCGGGCGCATCGGGAACATCGGGCTTGTCCGGATCGGGTCGATCCGGCGGATC
>CALOAZ010000161.1:0-4735 GCA_942491355.1 uncultured Phycisphaeraceae bacterium | reverse complement strand
AGAACTCACAGACTGGTCGAATCAGGTGAGTCGGGATCCGGCGACATGGATTGCCGGCAAGCTTCAGGTGCTGCTTGGTGGGACCGGACATGCGGTCAGCGTCATCGGGCAGATCATCGGCGGATCGGTGTATGTGCTGATGACGGCCGTGTTGATCCCGATTTATTTCTTCTGTTTCGCCTGGCAGTTCGGGCCGCTGGTCAATCGGTTTCATGCCTATCTTCCGGCGAGCAATCGGGATCGCTGGCTCGAAATTCTGGCGCGGATGGATCGTACTGTCAGCACTTATTTTCGTGATCGTGTGGTGATTGCGGGTCTGATGGTGGTGATGTTCTGTGTTGGGTGGGCGATGGGTCGGTGTGCCTTACTGGTTTCTGCTTGGTCTGGCCGTGGATTGCTGAGTCTGATTCCCTACGCCTCGGTGAATCATCTGGCCCGTGGCGTTGGGATTGATGTATCTCAATGCGACCTCGGGCAGCGGGACGCCCCGGGTTTTTCCGCTGATGAGTGTGCTGGTCTGGCCGAGTGTGGTGTACGGGGTGGTCTCAGTTTGTTGAAAGCTGGGTGCTTGACGCCTGTGGATTCAGGGCAAGAGCATGGAAATGGGGATGGCCACCATTCTGATTGTGATGTTTGTGGGCGGAGCGATGGGGGGGGCTATACGGTCTTCTGCTTTGTATTCCTGTGGCGGCTTGCGGTGCAAGATTCTGCTCGAAGAAGTCTACGTCCCTGGATTGCGAACCTGGGCCCAGTCGCACTGATCTGTTGTTGATAAGCCTTTGGTTTGCCTGTATTAAGGCGCAGTGATCAGGGGTCACTTCAAAAACGTCTTGGGTTTGTCCGTTTACCGTTATGATGTCCGCCCCTTATGACCGCCACTGCTGAAAGAACGAAGACCGCTCATGCCGCCGCCACCGCTTTGCGGGCGTTTGCGCCACGGGCATCACAAACTTCGGTGGTCATCGGCTTTGATGGCTTCGTGGATTCGATCATTGATGTGGTGGATCAGCGAAGTGATCTGAAGCATTACGACGCCATGCCGACCATCGAGCATTTCGGCAAGAAGCTCTTGGCGGCTGCCGGGCAAAGTTCGAATTACGAACTGGTGACGACGCTGGAAAAACTCGGCGGCAACGGGCCGATCATGGCCAATGCGGTGGCGGCCACCGGCCTGTCGACCACCTATGTCGGCGCGCTGGGTTATCCCGCGCTTCATGCGGTGTTCGAGCCGCTGTCTGAAATCGCCGAATGTCTGAGTTTCAGCGATCCGGGCTTTACGGATGCTCTCGAATTCGATGATGGCAAGATCATGCTCGGTAAGCATGCCACACTCGATGGTGTGAGCGCCGAGCGTTTGCATGAAGTCATCGGGGCGCAGCGCCTGAGTCAGGTCATTGGCCGTGCCAACCTGTTAAGCATGGTGAATTGGACCATGCTTTCGAATATGAATTCGATTTGGGATTATCTGATTGATCGGATTCTTCCGAATTTGGGTGATTCGGTTGAAGGCCGACGCACGATCTTTATTGACCTTGCTGACCCCGAAAAGCGCACGCGTGAAGATCTTGCGGGCGCACTGGCTTATGGCCGACGATTCCAGGCGCATGCGGATGTGGTTTTCGGATTCAATCTAAAAGAAGCCGTGCAGGTGGCTGAAGTACTTGGCGTCGCTGTCGGTGCGAACCCTGAGGCGGATATTGAATCCATGGCTTCGGGTTTGCGCGAGACACTGGGCGTACACGCCGTGGTGATTCATCCCCGATCGGGTGCTGCAGCTGCGATTGAAACCGCTTCGGGCATCGAGACCGCCCGTTTTGCCGGTCCGCTGGTGAAAAAACCAAAGCTATCCACGGGAGCCGGTGATAATTTCAATGCCGGGTTCTGTCTCGGACTTCTAGCGCAGTTGCCTGTGGAGCAGGCTCTTTGCGTGGGAACAGCCACCAGTGGGTATTACGTGCGCAATGCGGCGAGCCCCAGTTTGGCGCAACTGGCCGATTTCTGCGACGACCTGCCGGATCCGGAATAAGAACAAGTGGCAAGAAGTATGCCAGCCGGCTGCGTTCATGCGGCAGGTACGACTGGATCGGGTGATCTCCGAATCACAAAACGTTGATACACATAGGCGATGCCCATCAGGCTGGCACCCAGTCCCGCGTAACTGAATACGCGGTACAGGTCGTCGAGATGGCGTGTATCGAAGAGGAAGACCTTGCCCACGGTCAGTACCATGACCGCAAGTGCGGCATAGCGCACCATGCTGTTGCGGCGAATCACGCCGGTGGCCATCAATGCGATGCCTGCGAGCAACCACGCTACGGAATAGGCATACCATTCGGCATGTGTGGGATCCGGGCCTTTCAGGGTGCCGCCGACGAATGCTTGCCGCACTTCAAGCGTGAGTGTGATCATGCCCAGCAGAAGGGCACTGGCCTGTAAAGTGGTGCGTGCCTGGGCGAGCGCGGGGCGATGCATGAGGCGCAGGCTGGCCACGATCGCCAGCACGGCTGGAATGCTGAATCCGATGAGTAGATCATTGAGAATCAGGCGATCTCCCACTGAGAACGAATACCAAAGCGGATTGCGCACCACGCCGCAACCGATCAATGCCGCGCCGCCGCCAAGCAGGATCAATATGATGCCGGTGAGTGACAGGCGTGAATCTTTGGATCGCTTCACGAAGGCATCCACGATCAAGCCAAGTGTCATCCAAGTGATGGCATAAGTCGCAATTTCCAGAAAGCTCAAGGATTGTTGATGCCAAAGAATCTCAGGGTGAAACGCGTGGCGCACCATCAGTGTGATCATCACAAAGCCCAAGCCGATTGAAATCAGGCGCAGAGGAGTGATGTATGAAGCATTTGAAATGTCGCGTTGGGCAATGTGGCTCGCCCACCAGCAGCCGAGCATGGGGATGCCGTAAAGCGGCAGAAGTAGATTCCATACAGGCAGGCTACCGAGTGCGTATTGCGTGAACACTGCAGGATTGAATATCAGTCGTACGGCAGTGGCGATGGTCAGTGCGGTCGTGGCCTGCATGGCCAACGGCAGTCGCAAATGTCGGGCAAGGAATGCCAGTAACGGAATACTCAGGCCCCATCCCATGGTCCAGTATGCGGTTTGAAGTCCGAGTGGAGATGTGAGTATCACAGCGCCGATGACGCCGATGCCCAGGCCGGTGTGATCAGGAGCGGAATCATTTTCGGAATGGCGAAGCAGGCGCACCACGCCCCATCCATAGGTGCCGGCGATCAGCAGGCTCGGGATGATCCAGATCCATTGATGCGACACGCGTGATTCGAGTCCGATGTAAGCGAGTACCAGCATCGACAGGGTGCCGATGGCTGAAAGGCGATCCCAGAAAAGAGGGTTGGCATCGTTGCGTCCCAGTATCAGTGTGAGAATGCTGAACAAGAGGCTGTAGAAAGTGATTGAGATCGTGAAGGGTGTTAACGGTGGGAAGCCTTGTGTGGATTGCGTCCACCAGAACAGGCTTGCGGCCGTACCGAGCAAGGCGATTGCGGCCATGTGCCGCATGTCGGAGCGAAATCTTCCGAGCAAAAGCAATGCGGTCGTGATCATGCCCAGATAAATCAGGTCGGTGGTTTGATAGGCCACGCGATAAGTCAGAATGGCCTGGAGAGCGAAGAAGGTGATGCCACCCACCCATGCAAACGCATGCGTATGTGCGCGCGTTTGTTTTTCAGGCGGTCCCAGAAGGTTGAAGACGGATAGGCCGCCGGCCATCATCAGATAAAGACCGGTCCATCCGGTGAGTGTGTCGAGATGGCGCGTCATCACACTCATGCCGCCCCATAGCAGTACGGCGATCAATGTCAGTGCGCTTAATGGCCACCAGCTTTTGGTGCGAGCAAGCGGGGCGAGTGTGGCTTGGAGGACGAACAGATAAATCAGCATGATGGGCGTGGTGACTTCACGCAGGCCGATCAGGGCTGGTGTCGCAAAACCCCCAAGCAATGCGAGCGTAGCCACCAGTTGCCCGTATCGAAGACTCAGGATGACAGCCATGAGTGTGACGGCCGACAGACTGATGCACGTGCCGGTGAGACCGATCATGCCGTAGAGTTTTGAGGCTGCAAGAACAACGCCGTACAGCACGGCGATACCCGCCGCTGCGAGGCCGCTTGCCACCATGGGGGCTTGGCGAATGCGTCCTGCGCCGAGAATCATGCCGATGCCTGACAGTGTGGCGATGGCGATGCGCATGGCCGGTGTGATCATGTTGTGCTGCGTGAAGTAGCGCACCAGGAAAATACCTGACAGCGCCAGAGCAATCGCACCGACCCACACAGCGGCTTTGACGCCGATTTGTTCTTCGAGATTGGTTTTTGCTGGTTGGGGCGTTTCGAGTGCGGGTGCGATGGGGTCGGATGTTTCGGTGGGGTCGATTTCGTCGTCGAATCGAATGCCGGTGTCTGTGTCCGGGTTGTCGATGGGGTGGATCGGAAGATCGAGAGTGTGGGGCATGTCGGATTCGGTTGACGTGATGTGTTTGAGAGCATTTTCTTCGAGGAGTGATGTTTCTTGTGTGAAATCCGAATCAGCAGATGCTTCGGTGGTCCAATGAGCGTCGAGTGGTGTTTTGGCGGCGCTCGCTGTCATGTTGTCGTGCAATTGATCGACGCGATCCCAGAGTCGGCCGAGATGCCGTTCGAGCGTGAAGAGGCGGCTTTCTGGGTACTGCGGCGCAGCGCCACAGGAACAGGCCAAGGGCAAC
>CALOAZ010000160.1:0-11247 GCA_942491355.1 uncultured Phycisphaeraceae bacterium | reverse complement strand
GAATTTTCGCATCCACATCGCCGCCGTTGACGGTGGTGGTGGCCACACCGCCCCCGCCGGTATCGAAACCAAGATCCGTCGCCAGCGTGCCGCTGTTATCGGTGATGATCAAATTGCTCGCGGTTAACCCGGTGGCATCGGTGAACAGAAGGCCGTTTCGCGCCGTGTTGATCGATGCCGTGACACCGACACCCGCGCCGGCCGCTGCAGTATTGAATTGCGAAATCAATTCATCCACCGAGGTGATCGATGACAAATCGATGGTGGTTGAATTGCCGGCGCGATCCGTCACATCAATCGTGCCCAGCGCGGTAACGCCTGCGCCGCCCTTCAGATTTTTGATGAGTTTCGAACCGAGCGTCGCAAGCAGCCGACCGCCATCAATGTCGCCATCGGTATCGCCATCGGTTCCGGCAATGCGCAAATCCGCGGCGGCATTGGATCCATTCAGCGCCGTCACCGACATGACATCCACACCAGCGGTGTTGTCCGTCAGAATAAGACTGACGCCATCGCCGGCGATGGCCGCCGTCACGCTGCCCGCGCCGGCAGTATTGATCGCATCGATCACATCGCCCAGATCTGCGGCTGCCACATTCGTTGCGTCGTTCGCGATGTCGGAAAGATTCACGTCCACATCGGTGCCGTCGCGCAGATGAATGCGGAAGTCATCTGTTCCCGTTCCCGTGAATCGCACGCCCAGACGATCATTGACCGCACTTAATGATGTGTTTGTGGAAAGGAGATTGATTTGCGTGCCGGTCAGAAAATCGGTGCCGCCACTGTTGCCGGCAATCCCAAGACTGACGGCCGCGGTGCCGCCACTCAAATCCTGCACCACAAGATTTTGCGCGATGGAGCCACTGGTATCCGTCAACAGCAAACCGTCGCCACTGACAGTGGCGAGTACGTTGATGGCCGACGCCTCATTGATCGCACTCAACACATCTTGAACAGAAACCGCTCGCGAAAGATCGATAACACTCGTCGCACCGGATCGATCCGTGATCTGAATCTTCCCACGTTTCACACCGACGCCACCATTGAGTTCACTAAGCAACACATCACGATTGAGTCGCGCTTCAGCGGGTTCGAATCGCAATGTGGCGGCGCCGACCGGTGTCGTATCCGCATCGGCAAAACCGGTTGATATGAGTTGATGCGTGCTGACCAGTCGATCGACGATGAAACTGAATGATCCGGTCGGCGCACTGTTCGATGCCGTGGCTTTGATCACCGCTGGGTTGCCACTGGTGACCAGCTTTTTACTGAACAGTGTTTTGTCTTTCAGCGCGTTCGCGCTGGATTCAAGCGCCAACACGCGAGCATTGATTTCAAGAAATGCCGTCTTCTGCGCCTGGAGTGTGGCCACGCGGCGTTCGACGATCCCGCGCGGACGGGCTTCAATCGCCAACAGCTGATCAACCACACTCTTGATGTTGATCCCGCTGACCAGCCCCACGCCTGAACTGATTGTGCCCATCGCCAGGCCCCTGCATCAGATCCCGATTCACACACCATGCGCGCCAGAGACCCCTTGGCCTCGATAAGACGCCTGCATCGTTATCGGTCCGAATGACTTGAGGCCTTGAGTCCCAATCCGAATGGGCTCGATTTCGTACGTCCCTCAGCATGAATATGCAATATTGTATTAATATAAAATCATATATAATACTATTTTATATCTTTATTTTCATACCCTAGCCTCGCGAGAATTTCGGATCGAAGTGATCCAAATTGTAATAGTCGATCGATAGGGTACCGACCCCCTTCTTACGCCCGGGCTTGATTCGGATTTTCGCTCCAATTTGAGCACTCGCGTTACGCTCTAAATCCTGAAGGTGGGCCGAACGTGTCTGCTTTTTACTTTGGCGCGAAGTGGGCTCCTGGCTCAAACCCCGGACCTTTTCCTCTGTCTGGCGAACAGACCATTCCTCTTTGATCAACTGCCTGACCAGCATCTGCTGAGCTTCAGCATCTGACACGCCAAGCAGGGCTCGGGCATGTCCGGCCGAAATCTGATTCATCCTCACCAACTGCTGAATCTCCTCGCCAAGATCCAGTAGGCGAAGGGCATTGGTGATCGTGGAGCGATCGGTACCCACGCGCTCGGCGACATCGCCATGCGTCAGCTTGAACTGGTCGATCAGCCGGGCATAGGCATGCGCCTTTTCGATCGGATCCAGATCCTCGCGCTGCAGATTCTCAACAATGGCCCATTCCGCAATCTGACGATCATCCAATTCACGAACGACAGCCGGTATCGCTGATAATCCGGCTGATTTAGCGGCCCGCCAACGACGCTCGCCCGCCACCAACTCATAGCCATCCTGATCGCGCGACAAACGCACAATGATCGGCTGAATCAAGCCATCCTGCCGAATCGACTCTGCCAGTTGCTCGAGAGCCTTGGGATCGAAATGCCGCCGAGGCTGAAACGGATTGGCATGAATCGCGTCGATCGCCACCCAGGTCAATCCAGAATGATCCGAATGGGGGACCATCGCGGGATTCATCGGTGCCGGTAAATCCCCAGATTCACTGCCGGCAGGGGAGACAGGCTGAACGGCCACAGGTGTGGAAATCAGACTACTGAGCCCACGGCCCAGACGAGGTTTTTTTACTTTTGACACTGAGACTCCTTTCTCGATCAATGGCGGAGCGAGTATACGACGCTCCAAATACGACGAAAAGCAATCCTGTCGGTTTCACGTGAAACATCCCAAAAAAAAGGACCGCGCACAGCCCGAATTCAAAAAAGTGTTCCACGTGAAACACACAAAAATCGCGCGCCGATACAATCGATATAACTTATTTTATATAAACTATTAATGTCTTAATTATATGATTCAAGCGGGGGGTTCCCCGCATCCGATGATCATAAAACTGGAGGAGAGGATCCGAGGATGAGCCAGGCGCTATCGCCGATGGAGGAAGTCGAGCGCGCACTCGACGACCTGGAATCCGTGGAACAGCGACTCATGCATCTGCAGAGTCAGCTGGTCAGCTCTCATCGCCTGGCCACATTGGGCGTGATGGCCGCTTCGCTCGCCCACGAATTTAACAACCTTCTCACCCCCATCATCAACTATTGCCAGATGGCCCAGCGCAAGCCGGACGACCTGGCACTCGTCCAGAAAGCCATCAGCCGTTCGCTGGCCGCGGCGCAGCGCTCGGCACAAATCAGTCAGTCTGTTCTGGGATTTGCACGGGGCGATACCGGCGAAACCGCCGGCGTGGCGGGCGTCTTCGAAGAAGTACTCGCATGCATGGCGCGACCACTCGATCGTGATGGCATCACGCTGACCACTGAAATCGGTCCCGATTGCCGCGTCCGCATGAATGCGACGCATCTGCAGCAGGTTTTATTGAATCTCACACTCAATGCCCGACAGGCCATGACGCGCGGCGGCCGACTGACGCTGAAAACAAACGCCATCTCACAACGAATTCATATCGATATGGCCGATACCGGCCCAGGCATTCGCCCGGATATCCAGACACGCTTGTTCAATCCCTTTGTCACCGCGCGCTCGGATCAACCGCAGGGCACTGGCCTGGGACTCGCCATCAGTCGTGATTTGGTGCAGCAAGCCGGTGGCCGTCTCGAACTGATCAAAACCAGTGCGACAGGCACGCTCTTTCGAGTGGATTTACCGATGGCTTCAGCGTGAAGGATTCGCCGGAGCAATCTGCGCCGCTTCGCGCCAGCGCTGAATCATCGCCTGAACCATCGCCCGCGGCGCCAGCAGCTGCATCATGAGTGTGCCATCTGCCTTCGAAGCACTCAGAGCGCACACCGGATGCTGGCCATTCTGTCCCGCATAAGGCGTCACGGCGGCCAGATCGACGTAGGCTTCGGCAAAGCGGTAGGGGAGCCAGCGCCGGCGCGCGCTGGCAACTTCAGGAAACGTTTCGAACAAGCCGCGTCCGGTTGCCGCCGACAGCGCCTGCTGCAGTTGATCGGGCTCGCGCGCCGGGCTCATCATCGCGGCGCCGCGCGTCGGCGCCACCGAGCGCCCCATGTCCGCACTGTAATACTCGCGCTCCACCGGACTCATCGCTGCCACGCGCTTCGGTGACAAACGCAGGCGCAATGCGTAGCGGTGTACGGCATGCCCCGCGACGTTGTAAACACCCGGCAACCAATGCACGCGATAACCGACACCCGGCGCAATATCCTGACTGGCCATGGCCTTCAACCCGCGTTCGTATTCGGTCACGAAGACGATCGGATCATCCACGCCATAGACCACCGAAGCTTCATTCGGACGATCGCGCGGCGGCTCCAGAAACGAAGCCGATTTCACTTTCAGCGCCAATGGCAATGTGAGCGCCCGCCACTGCATGACCACGGGATCTTCTGCCGGCAATCGCGCCAGCAACGCTTCACGCCATGCCGCCAACGGCAATCCATCGGTGACGAATGTTGCGGCCACCAGAAACGGTCCGGCGCGAAGACGATCGAGCGCCGGTGCCTGCGCAGGCGGATTCTCGAAATAGCCTGCAATTTTAGTGTCTTTTGAGAATCGCATCCCGACATTGCAGACCACGGATTCTCCGTCGAGATCGATCCCCACGATCAGCGTCTGAGCCTGGGTGAACAGTTCATGCGTCGCATCCCAGATCCATTGATCCATCTTTTTCTGACGCGCTACGCGCCATTGATCGATCGAAGCCAAAACTTCCTTTCGATGCGATGCCAGATTGAACAGCAGCGTGATATCCTGGCGTGCCAGCGCCGCTTGTCCAAGCATGCCCACGCGCTGCATCCATGATTCGTCCTTGGCCTGAGCCATCGACAACACGATGGCGCGATCATCTCCCAGAATCGCGCGGTCTTTTGAAAACGCGAGCAACATGGGAGCGCCGTTGTATTGAATTTCAACCACCGTTTCCGGAGCCACCTCTTCCAAGCCGAAATTGCCCGCAAACGTCTTGATCGAAAGAATCGGAATCCCAACCGCCCCGCGCCTTGAAACACCTGCGGGGCGCCCCTGCGCATCGAGTTGAAGCGCCAGTCGTGAGAACACCATGGTGATGCCGCGCGAAGCATCGAGCCCTTCGCGCAATCCACTGATGGCGCGAAACGTTTCAAAAGGATCGCGCAGTTGCGCCATGCGCAAATCAAGAATGGCGTCCCAGCGACTCACCCGCAGCGCCAGTGTGCGCAGCGGCCCGGTCGCCACCACGAGTTCGGCGTGATCCGGAATGCCGCGCAAGGCTTCGGCCGGCTGCAGTTGAGCTTGCAGTCCTTGAGTCGCGCCAATCACAAACAACAGGGGGATGAGGTAACGCATGGGGGAAGAAGGATCCCGCGCCGTCCATCATCCTGCAAGGCGAGACCATGAGAAAAGCCCGGCTGAAGGACTCAGCCGGGCTTGGATCAAAAATCGGATTCATGCCGAACTCAGCGCGTGAGCGCCACCGGCGGCTGGCCACCATTGTTCTGCTGCGGCTGCATGACTTTCATCACGGCATCCTTGATCGCCACGATGACAGACATGGGCACAAAACCACGTGTTTCGATGGCACCCTCCTGAAAGGCCAGTGCGCCACCCAGCGGTGCCAGTCCCTTGGGAAAGGCGACCGCATCGCCCGGCACGCCGAATGCTCCCAGCATGCCTTTCACCATCGACATCAACTCGCCGAGTTCCAGATACATCTCGGCCGCGCGATGCTTGGGAAAATGCGCCCGCGTGGTCGCCAGACCAGGGTTGTCACCCAGTGTTCCGCCGCCTTGCGCGGCGCCCACAGCGGCTTTGAGCAATGCCGCATCTTCGCCGTTCACCGTCGCCACCACATCTTTGCCTGCAAAGGTCTGAATCGAATATCCCCGGAAAAACGCACCGAACGGACCAAGTTGATCCGGATCAATCTGCTCAGGCAGTTCGAATTTCATCGTGTACTGATCCACACTTGTGGCACCCACTTCGTGGGCTTTTTCCTGATAGGTGGTCAGCATCTTCATGCCGTTGCCTAAATCGATGCGATTCAGGTTCTCGACATATTGTTTCTGTGCCACGAGATATTCTGCCGGCTTCTTCACGGTCATCACATTGACGCCCGCTCCAAACGATGACGCGCCTTCGGCATTCGCCGTCGGGGCATACCACGCGGATTGCCAAACCCCGGTGGATTGTTCGATCAGTGGCTTGGATCCGGCCAGCAGACGTCCCATCGAGGATTCGGGCTTGAACGAATCCACCATGGTCTTGTACCAACGACCGATCGGCAGTGTGCTCGCATCGAACGTGAACGCGGCAATGTACGGGCGAGAAGTCGGCAAGCGATCCAGCGCGGGCGCCTTGGCGGGGGCCTTGGCGAAATCCTTCGCGAGTACCGATCCATCCTTGAATCGGGTGACGGTCGCAAAACCGATACCGGTTTCTTCGATGCCCACTCCTTCGATCATCGCATCACCGTCGCGCAGGATGGCATCGAACATCTCGCCATAAAGCGTCAAATACGCCACAGCCATTTCTGTTTCAGGTCCGGGCTGACCCAGTTGCTGCATCATCTGCTTCATCTGATCCAGCGATTGCTTGAGCAGCGGGCGATACTGCTTGGCCACCGCCGCGATATCCACATAAATCTGAAAATCGGCATGCACCAGAATCGGCTCACCCTGAGTCCCCAGTCGCTTGGCGATGGCCGCCGAACCTCCGGGCTTATGCTTGGCGACCAGATCGCGCATCTGACCGATGATGGCAAATTTTCCGGAAGACTTGCAGAAAAGGGGCATCCCCATCATCTGCATCTGCGAGATTTCGCCTGCGGGCGCTCCCTGAATACCGAAATTCATCAGAAACTGGTTGTAATTGCTGACCGGCAACATCAGCAGCCACTTGGGTTCCATGTCGGCGGCCTGAACATCATTCGCGGCCTGCGGCGGGACCGGAAGATCGGTCAGCACCACCGCCATACCCCCCTGATCGTCCACACCATTCATGATGCCCGTCATCGCCTTGATGAACGCCAGTCCATCCTGAAGCTGCGGCTTATTTATCTCCTGATTCTGATTGAGCATCGCGATCTTTTTAGACAACCCCGACAAACTCGGAATCGCCATATAAATCTTGGCATCCGAGGGCACCTGATCGATGACCGCTGACGGATTGGCCGCCTGCAGCGATGTACTCAGTAGCAACGTCAGAGCCAGAACAGGAAACGTGAAATAACGATGAGACATGGAATCCTCCTCCACTGGACAGCAGCGTGTGTTCATTCCTGATACGAACCCGGTCGGCATCAAGATGCACGATTTCGGACAACCCCAGCCCGTCAACGCGCCATAACGTATGCTATCTTACCCACTGCCAGAGAGTTGGGCTCCTGAAACGGCAACGATTTTTCTGACATCATGACTGCGCGCCGACACATTCTGATCACCGCAGGCCCCACGCATGAACCGATCGATCCGGTCCGGTTCATCGGCAACATTTCCAGTGGCCGCATGGGGTTCGCCCTGGTCGAGGCCGCCCGCAGCGCAGGCCATGACGTCACGCTGCTGCTCGGACCCGTTGAAGTGCCGCCGCCGGAGGGCGTCGCGGTCCATCGATACCGTACCGTGGCGGACTTGCAGGGCCTGCTTCAACAGCATTTCCCGAACTGCGATGTGCTGCTCATGGCCGCTTCGGTGGCCGATTATCGGCCTGCCGGCTCCTCTCCGACCAAGCTGCCGCGGGCCGGTGAAAAACTCATTCTCGAACTTGAACCCACACCGGATCTTGTGGCCGGCTGCGCCAAATCCAAACGATCCGACCAGCGGGTGATCGGCTTTGCGCTCGAAGGAATCGACATTCTTGAAGACCGGTCTGCGCACAAACTCACGCATAAAAAACTGGATGCCATCATCGGCAATCCGCTCCAGACCATGAACAGCGATCACATCCAGCCGGTCATTCACACCGCTGATGGCCGGACACTGCGCCCTGGCGAACAACACAAAGCCGAATTCGCGCAGTGGTTGATCGCGTGGATTGATTCGGGAATGTGAACGCGTGATTCTTCGCGAGAAACGTGGTCTGCTTATCGCTTGCGTAAGGCCATCGCATTGAAGGGCCGACCTTCGCGCCGATATTTGCGCTCGAAGTTGGTTCCGACGATTTCACCTTCGGCGCCCGAGCCCGGCCGCTCGAATGCGACGCGCTCAAAAAGGTCGGTCACGCAATCCGCGTGTTCATTCATCCATTCAAAATAATCGCTGTGGTCGGTGACGAGTCGCAACACGCCGTGTTCAGTCAAGGCGCGATGCATCTCGCGCAAAAAAGATTCCTGCACCAGGCGTCGCTTGTGGTGTCGCTTTTTCGGCCACGGATCAGGGAAATACACGTGGGCTTGAGAAAAGATCTGGTCGGGCGCGCGCCACGATACAAATTCCGAAGCATCGTCATGCAGCACGCGCACGTTTTCAAGGTGATGTCTTCGACAACGGTCCGCCGCATGCAACCAGTATTCGCGAGCCCACTCGATCCCCAGGTAATTCACCTCCGGATGCTGCGTCGCCTGCTGCACCAGAAAAGTGCCTTTGCCCGAACCGATTTCGAGTTCCACCGGCAAAGATTGACGCGCCGCAGACCAGAGGCCGCGCACATCAAGACGACTTTCTTCCGGCCGATCGCCCAAAGAAGGCAGATCCGTGCGCGTCAGTCCAGTGGGGTGAAGATCCGAAGAAGCCGGTGAATTCATGACGTGCAACAAATCAACAAAAGGCGGCCCGCAGGCTTATTCCACCGTTTTACCCGACGCGCCCACCGACAGAAACAGCAGATAAAAAATCATCGCCAGCGGTATCACCAGAATACCCGCCATCGACACGGCGATCTGGCTGCCGAACGTGGCATAGGCCATCAGGCAAACCGCTGCCGCCAACGTGTGCAGACCGACGAAGCCGATGGCATTGCGCAAAGTCTGTGTCGCACCAAAAAATTCCAGAGGCAGATTGAGGGCTTCCAAAAGACGGGTCGCCAATCCGGGCAATCCCATCACCGTATACATTGTTTTCTTCGCGGCCGAGAGCAGACGCTTGCGCCACGGCACCGACACGGGCGCACCATGCTGAATGCCCGCGCTCAAATCATCTTTGGAAATGCGGTCTTCCTTGATGTAAGCCAGATCTTCGAGCCCCAACTCGTTGGAAACCGCTGTCGCTGTGCCACTGAGTTGAGAACGCTGCTGGATTTCGCGCTCCAGCACACGGGCCAATTCGTCTTCGGAACGAATCAGGTCGCCATCGATCGGTGCCGTGCCCGTGGTAATCGGCCCGGCGGACAATGCCGCGGTTTCCAACGGAGACGGTCCGAACATATCCATCAAGGATTGTTCGAGAGACTGCACCCCAGCGCGCTCGATGGCGTTTCGGATCGCGCAGCCTCATCGATATCAATGGCCTTGACGCTTTCGACCAGTTCTTCGGGCGAGGTCGGGCTTTTCTCGATCGGCACATCGGTGGGGGACTGAAGCCCTTTGCCCACATCATAAATGGGTTCGGGCAAATCGTCGGTCAGAAGGGATTCGAGCTGCTCGGGTCGCAGTTCCTCATCCACGGTATGGGTTAGATCGAGCATGCCCGTTCCGGAACCCACATCCATGAGACCGGAACCGGAACCCACTTCTTCGAGACTCAGGCCGCCGATCGATTCATCTTCCGTCGCCTGAATCAGCATGCTCATGCCTGGCAGGCAGCGCAGGGCGCTTCACTGAGATTGGTATCCCCAAGACCCGAGCCCGAAGCCACCCTCAATCATCATTTGAATTTTGTTGGTGAGCTCGGCCGGCGTCAGCTCCGTGATGGAGCGCTCAGGTTCCGGCTCCGGATCCATCTGGGCTTTGGACTTGCCTTGAGATTTGGGCTTGCCGGTTTTCGCTTTTGCAGCGGACGGCGGCACCGGACTTTCGTCGTGACTTTCCGGTTCGCGATGAGATTCATCCGGCGCGCTGCTGCGCATCTGGCGCACCAGCTCATCGAGCTGGGACTCAATATCATTGCCATCAGCAGGGTCGGGCACCGTGGTGGATCCAAGACCGGGGTTCGCCGTACCAAAAACGATCACAGGCCCGCGATCGCGCTCACACAGAGTCATGATCGGCTCGCGGCGCCCGGATCTTGACCAAAACCCGCCGATATCACATCACCGGGTTGCTTTGATTGTAGACCGGAAGCCTCAAAACGGCCATCACAACATTCGATTCCCAACTCGTGTCAGAACAATCGGTTGGCATCATCCGGCGAATTCGGATTTCAGATTTATGCCGTCTTGGCACGTGCAGACGCTTCCGATAGCTTACCGAACGCTGACTTTAGACCGAATCTCACGACAAAGGGGCCCGCGCCGTGAAACAGACACCTTTTTATTCCTATCACGTCGATCACGGCGCCAAAATGGTGGATTTTGCCGGCTGGGCCATGCCCATGCACTACGGCTCGATTCTCGATGAACACCGGGCGGTACGCGAGGGCGGCGGGTTGTTCGATGTCTCGCACATGGGCCGGGTGAAGTTTTCCGGTCGTGGAGCCCGCCGCTTTCTCGAGCGCGTTTGCACACGCCGCATCAGCGACATGGTCACCGGCCAGTGCCGCTATGCGCTGGTCTGCAATGATCAGGGCGGTGTGCGCGACGACGTGATCGTCTACCGCTTCGAAGATCACTGGCTGATGGTCGTCAATGCCTCCAACCGCGAAAAGCTGCTGGCGCATTTCGACGCCGTGAAGGAAGATCTCGGTGTGAAGATCGAGGATCAGACTGAGAAGACTGCGATGGTCGCACTGCAGGGTCCGAATGTGATCGAAAAAATCGGTCGCTTCTCCAGCGAGATCCCCACACTCAAGCGATATCGCTTTGCGGTGAAGAACCTGGTGATTCTCAAGCTGATCGTCAGCCGGACCGGCTACACCGGCGAAGACGGTGTCGAGGTGATTCTGCCGGCGGGCGCCGTCGCGATGGCGCGCAAACTGCTGCTTAAAGAAGATGATCCGCAGCCCATCGTGCCCGCCGGACTCGGCTGCCGGGATTCACTGCGTCTCGAAGCGGGCATGCCGCTCTACGGTCATGAACTGAACGAAGAAACCGATCCGCTGGCCGCCGGTCTGGCCTTCGCGGTGAGTCTCGACAAGGATCAGGACACCGACCACGGCGATCCCGAGCCGTTCATCGGCATGGCGGCTCTCAAGAAGATTGCCGCCGAAGGCCCATCTAAAAAACTGGTCGGTTTGAAAATCGACGGCAAAAACTGCTACCGCGCCAA
>CALOAZ010000159.1:0-33788 GCA_942491355.1 uncultured Phycisphaeraceae bacterium | reverse complement strand
GTTGCCGCATCTGGCTTCGCGCGCCGGTCGCGCTGAGCAACATGTCGGGTGTGGTGCGGGATGTGGCACGCGTACTCGAAGGCGAAGAGCCGGATTTCCCGGCATACTGAATTTCAGATGTTCAGCGCCCCGAGAGGCCGATGGCCGGATGTTCGCGTTCGCGCCACTGTCGGCGCGAACGCGCCGCCGCGCGCGTGAAGAACAGGGCGCACAGCATGAGCCAGAAGGTGGATGCGCCGGTTAGTGCCCGTGCCAGATGCGTGATGGATTGCTGATCGTCCGGTACCGGGTCGATGTTGATATGCATCAACGCAGAAACCGCGAAGCCCAATCCGGTGATCGGGCTCGGCGTACTCACGGCATAGGCGGCAAGGATGGCGCCGCGATCACCGCCGAAGGCGATCAGCAGCACGCCGAGCATCAGTGGAATGACCCACGCCACAAAGATGTATAAAAACAGGCCGCGGCCTCCCCAGCGTTCGGTGGCACCGTGAACCGCAAGCAGTGTGGCAGCCCCAAGCGCCAGCAGCATGGTCATGTCCCATGCGGTCGGAGCAAATGGGAAAAACCCGCCACCGGCACCGATGTTCCAGCGGATGGTGATCCAGCCGGCGCTGAACATGGCCATCAGTCCGAGGGCCTGCGGCCATGCAGTGGCAGCATCCGACCCGCGTGGGATATGCGGCCAGCCGAATCGATGGGCGCGACGCAGGCCGGCCACGTGTTCGTATTGACTCGGACTCATCGCAAAGACCAGCAGGCCGGCGACGATCAGGCCGATCAGTCCATGCAGATAGAGAAAGGCGGCGGCCACAAAATCATTTCGATCGGCGGTCAGCAGATTGCTGATCAAGGTCGAATAAAATTGTCCCTTGAAGAGCATTGGCCAGAGGCTGCCCAACAACAGGGTTTGGAGGACCGCATAAAAACCCAGCGCATAAACTTTGCCCATGGCGTGGCTTTCCGGCGAGCGCCATTTGCGCCACGAGGCGATCAAAAAAGTGGCCAGCAGGCCGCCTTGCATGAGCAAGGCGTAAAGCGTGGGGTGAATGTGTCCTTCGAAAAAGGGCACGCTCTGCCACTTGGCGAAGCGCTGTGATCCGCGACCGAGTTCGGCCAGTTCCTCATAAAACAGGCCGCGCAGTGTCGGGCGCACGGTTAGGAATTCGAAAAAGGAAAAGCCCATTTCAGACAGCGCCGGCAGAATCAGATACAGGCCGATGACAATGCCTTGCACCGACATGGCGACGCGCCGGCGACTGTCGTACAGCATGCCCAGAAACAAACCGGTGGCGTGGTACAGCCACACCGAGACCAGGAACATGCCGTAAAGATGCAGCATTTTCAGCAGTGCAATTTCGCCGACGAACATGATCCAGATCGCGAATGGCACCGTGAGCAGAAACAGAAAATATTCGCGGGCGGGTAATCCCAGCAGATGGCCAAGCATGCAGTGGCTCGGCGGCAACGGTGTGATGCGATGGTAGTCGGTGAGCTGGCGGTCGCGATCGGTCGAGATGCCCGAGGCCACCGTGCCGGTTCCCAAAATCATCAGCACCACGCCTTGAATCACCAGCAGAGGGATCAATGCCGCGCGGGCCCCCAGAATCACGCGCCGCGCAGGATCTTCGATGTGACGGGCATGCTGCACCAGCAGGTACGTCAGCGTGCAGGTGAACAGGCACGCGGTCAGGACGACCAGTGTCCACACGGCGATGGGCTTGAGACGCAGGCGCGCACGGCAGCCGCGCACGATCAACGGATTTTTCCAGATTTCCCAGAGGCGTGGCGATGTCATGATGCGCCACCTCCGTCACGGCTGCGCAGCATGATTTCTTCGAGGCCAAGTTTCTTTTCGGTGAATTCGGTGATGCGCAAGCCGCGCTGGATCATGGCGGCGAGAAGATCCGCTTGTGCGGTATCTGCGCCATCGAACAGCAATCGCAGGCGGGCATCCTCGACCTCGACCGACAGCACGCCGGGCAGATCCTTCAATCGGTCGTGAATATCTTCTGTGGTCGCTTCGAGTCGGATATGAAGCTGCCGGTGATGACTGAGGCGGACCGAAAGTTCATCGATCTTTCCAAAGGCGGTGAGTCGGCCGTGATCCATGATGCCCACGAGTGAACACATGTCGGCCAGTTCACTGAGGATGTGGCTGGAAATCAGAATCGTGTGCCCTTCGGCGGCCAGAGCGCGCAGCGTGTCGCGCAGATCGATGCGCGCAATCGGATCCAAGGCGCTGGCCGGTTCGTCGAGCAGCAGCACGCGCGGTTCGTGCAGCAGGGTTTTGGCCAGGATCAGGCGCGCCATGCCGCGCGACAGTTCACCGCAGAAGGCGTGACGTTTATCAGCCAGACCCACGCGTTCGAGCAATGTGTCGACACGTTCACGCCGCGCTGTGCCCTCAAGGCCGTGGCAGGCTCCGTAGAGATCCAGCATTTCCCAGCAGCGCAAGGCCTCTTCAACCGGCGGGGTGTCGGGCATATAGCCGAGGATGCGGCGGACTTCCTGCGGCGCTTCGGCGATATCGAAGCCGGCGATGCTTACGCGGCCGTGGGTGGGTTCCATCAACGTGGCCAGCACGCGGATGGTGCTGGTTTTGCCGGCACCGTTGGGGCCGACGAGACCGACGATCTCGCCGGGGCCGATCGTCAGATCGAGATTGTGTACGGCAGTGGTCTGCGCATAATCGACGCGCAGATCTTCGACATGAATCATCGGTGTGGCGGTGGGGTTCGACACGACTCCATGATACGCTCGAGCGGCCGTCGAGGATTCATGTGTGATTCAGAGATATGAAAGCAGATCGCGCGGGTGATCGATCAGATGGTGTGCGCCGGCGGTCCGAAGTTCTTCAGCGGGCCGGAAGCCCCAGGTCACGCCGACGGCCGTCATGCCGGCGTTTCGGCCGGTGAGCATGTCGACGTCGCTGTCGCCCACGAAAAAGCAATCTGCGGGATTGGCCTTCAGATGATGTGCGATTTCCATGGCGCCCGTCGGATCAGGTTTGATCGGGATGCCTTCACGTTGCCCCAGGATTTTTGCCCATGGCCATGATCCCAGCAGTCGTTCGACGATCGGCACGGTGGCAGCGTGGGGCTTGTTGGTCAGGATGGCGATGGGCATTCGGCGCTTGACGAGTGTGTCGAGCAGTTCGGCGATGCCGTCATAGGGCGCGGTGTGATCAAACAGGTGTTCGGCGTAATACGCATGAAACAACGGCATGGCTTGTTCCAGTTGTGCTTCGCGATCGGGCCCCAGCGCCCGACTGATCAGCATGCGTGCACCGTTGCCGACCATCGCACCGTAATCCTCGATCGGATGCGCTTGGCCGCCCAGGCAGGTGACGGCGTGATTGGCGGCGCAAGCCAGATCGGTCAGCGAGTTGATGAGTGTGCCGTCAAGATCAAACAGGATGGGCATTCGGTGATTCCGCATGAGGCAGGGGGCGGCTATTGTAAAGGTACATGACCCATGCCAAACCCATCTTCGGACTCGCGGGAGGAATCGGCTCCGGCAAGAGCCTGGTGGCGCGACAGCTCGCAGCCTGTGGCGGCGCGGTGTTCGATGCCGATGGTGTGGCACGAGCGGAACTCGATACCGATGAGGTGCGCTCCGCACTGGTGTCGTGGTGGGGAAGCGAGGTGCTTGATGCCTCGGGATGTGTGGATCGAAAGGTTGTCGCGCGGCATGTCTTTGCCGATTCCGAAGCGCGCCAGCGCCTGGAGGGCCTGATTCATCCCCGTGTGGCCCTTGCTCGCATCGCTTGGGTCGAGCAGCAGCAGGCTGATCCGACGGTCCGATTTCTGGTCCTGGATGTGCCGCTTTTATTTGAGGTGGGTCTGGATCAGGTGTGCGATCGCGTGATTTTTGTCGCGGCAGATCCAAAACAGCGTTTGGAACGGGTGGCTCGAACGCGTGGCTGGGATGCCGCCGAGCTGGCACGGCGAGAAAAAGCGCAATGGCCTCTGGACAGGAAACAAGCTCTGGCGCATGATATGATCCTCAACGACAGTGGCGAAGCTGAGTGCCTTGAGCAAGTCCATGCCCTGTTGAGCCGCATTCTCGATTAGCCCCGACCGAATCCGGACCGCTGGTCGAACCTCCAATGATTGGAGGGGCGGCATATAAGGACATTCGCTTTTCAGGCCCGATTTTTTCTTTTTCGTACCCCACGGACCGATACAGACTGACTTCTACCGTCACCCTTTTTGGTGCGGAACCCCGTTTGATTCACCAGGACCGAACCCGGCCTGTCCCTGACACAGGGATTTGCCACAACGAGAGCTTTAACGATGGCGAAGACTCCTCCGCCGGCCAAGAAATCCAAGCGTTCCTCACGCCGCAAAAAACCTCCGGGCAGCGGCGGCAACATCGCATCTTCCGGCGGTCATCATCAGGGACAATTGCCGACCATTTCGTCGGTACTCGATGCTGAAGAGGCTGCCGCAGCATCACCTCCGAATGCCGAGATCACCACGGCGACGGTGAGCCATGACGATGTGGCCCGTTACGATCAAAGTTCGCAGCAGCGTTACGAAGACGCCAAGAAATCGGCGGGCATGAAGATCACCGATCTTCAAAAGCTCGACGGCCACGAACTGCACCGCATTGCCGAAGAAGAAAGTCTCACCGACTACGCCAGTCTGAACAAGCACGAGTTGATCTTCCGCATCATCAAGGCCCGCATCGCCAAGAGCGGCTTGATGTACGGTGACGGTGTGCTTGAAATTCTGCCGGACGGGTTCGGATTTTTGCGCAGTCCGCAGTATTCCTATCTGCCGTGTCCGGACGACATCTATGTTTCGCCGAGTCAGATTCGCCGGTTCGGTTTGCGCAAAGGCCATATCGTGCAAGGCACGATTCGCCCGCCGAAGGAATCGGAAAAATATTTCGCGTTGCTGCGCGTGGATGCCATCAACGGTCAATCTCCGGACCGACTCTATGAGATCGTGCCCTTCGAGGATCTCACGCCGCTGCATCCCTGCGAGCGTTATATGCTGGAAACCACGCCTGACATCATCGAGATGCGCATCGTGGATCTCGTGGCACCGGTGGGCAAGGGGCAGCGCGGTCTGATCGTCGCGCCGCCGCGTACCGGCAAGACGGTGCTGCTCCAGAAAATGGCCAATTCGATCATTCAGAATATTCCCGAAGCCAAGGTTTTCGTGCTGCTGATCGACGAACGGCCTGAAGAAGTGACCGATTTCCGCCGCCAGACGCCCGAGTCGGTCGAAGTGGTGGCCTCGACCTTCGATGAAACGACCGAGCGACACGTGCAGGTGACCGAAATGGTCATCGAGAAGGCGAAGCGCTACGTCGAATTCGGCCACGATGTGGTGATTTTGCTCGATTCGATCACACGTCTGGCCCGCGCCTACAACGCCGAAGTGCCGCATTCGGGCAAGATTCTGACCGGTGGTGTCGATGCCAATGCTTTGCAGAAGCCAAAAAAATTCTTCGGTGCGGCTCGTGCCATCGAACATGGCGGCTCGCTGACCATTCTGGCCACGGCCCTGGTGGATACCGGCTCGAAGATGGACGAAGTGATCTTCGAAGAGTTCAAAGGCACCGGCAACATGGAACTGCATCTGGACCGTCGTCTGGTCGAGCGTCGCACCTGGCCCGCGATCGATATTGCGGCTTCAGGCACACGCCGCGAAGAATTGCTGCTTCATCCGGACGAACTGAAACTGGTGCACCGCTTGCGCAAGATCATGGCCGACATGAATGTGGTCGAAGCCATGGAACTGCTCAAGAGCCGTCTGGAGAAGTGCAAGTCGAATGCGGAATTCCTGCTGACGATGCAGAGTTTTGACTAGAGGCTGTTTCCAAATCTCTTCTGGCTCCGATCGGCGTCCTTGTGCATCTGGGAGCGTCGGTTTCCATCGCCGTATCACTGGCAATACGGCTGCTTCAACCTCCTACCCAGAAGCCCAAGGTCGCCGATCTCGGGCCGACGAATAGGTTTTGAAGCAGCCTCGAATCTCAGTCTCATTCAAGAAAATTAAAAAAGCGGGCCTATGCAGGCCCGCTTTTTTAAATGACGCGATTTTGAGGGCGGTTTACAAGCTGCCCTTCGTACTCGGTATATCGGTGCCGGTGATACGCACGGCGTCGCGCAAGGCGCGACCGAGCGCCTTGAAGATGGCTTCGGCCACATGGTGCGCATTGGCACCGTGAGGCACTTCGACATGGCAGGCGAACCGCCCGTTGGCGGTGAAGGCATTGAGAAATTCGGCCACAAGCTGCGTTTCAAACGTACCGATCTTGTCGGCATTGAATTGCACGTTGAACACGAGGGCGGCGCGGCCACTGAGGTCGATGCTCACACGGGCGAGTGCTTCGTCCATGGGCACCGAGGCGAAGCCGTAGCGTTCGATGCCTTTCTTGTCGCCCAGCGCCTGAGCCAGCGCCTGGCCGAGTACGATGCCGACATCTTCGACGGTGTGGTGATCATCGATGTGATAGTCGCCGTCGGCCTTGATCGTCAGGCCGAAGCGGCCGTGTCGGGCGACGTGATCGAGCATGTGGTCGAAAAAACCGACGCCGGTTTCATGGGCATACTTGCCGCCGTCGAGATTCAGTTCGAGGGCGATATCGGTTTCGTGGGTCTTGCGGTGGATTTTTGCGGTGCGTTTGGCCATGGCGTCGGTGTCTCAGAGAATTTCTTTCAGGGCATTGAGCAATGCGGTGTTTTCGTCCGGGGTACCGAGGGTGATCCGCAGTTTGTCGCGTAAACGGTCCTGATCGAAGTATCGGATGAAAATCTTCCGGGCCTTCAGTGATTCGTAAATGTTCTTTGCCCCGCCGCCTGAATCGCCCGGAACGGTCGCCAGAACGAAGTTGGTCTGGCTCGGAGCGACCTTCAGGCCTGCGGCGGTGAGGGCATCGGTCACCCGGGCTCGCTCTGAGCGGACCGCCTTCCAGGTGAGGGCGGCCTCATCGCGATACCGCAAGGCGGTCTCGGCCAGTCGCTGCGAAACCGCATCGGTGTTGTAGCTGTCTTTGGTCTTGGTCTGCATGGGGTCGATCAGTGATGCGGCGCCGATGGCATAACCGAAGCGCAGGCCGGCGAGACTGTATCCCTTGCTGAGTGTGCGCAGGATCAGCACGTTGTCGTGTTCGCGGATCAATCGCGTGGCATCGTAATTCAGTTGGGGATCCACGAAATTGACATAAGCCTCGTCGATCAAAAGCACGCCGTTGAGTGCTTTGGCGATCGCACTGAGGTGTGCCACGTCGGTCAGTCGGCCGGAAGGTGCATGGGGATTGACCAGGAAAGTCAGCGGGACGTTCGCGTCATTCAGGCGCGTTGGAAGATCGTCCGGAATCGACCAATCTTCGTTCAGTGCGATGCGTACCGTCGGTGAGCCGTGGGCTTCGGCCAGCACCGGATAAAGCGAGTAGCTCGGTTCGGCGGTGCCGATGGGTTGTCCCGGTTCCACGAATGTGGTGATGGCCAGACGCAGCACTTCATCGCCGGCATTGGTGGCCATGATGTTTTCGGGCGCGACGTCGTGGAGTTCCGCAGCTTGCTTGCGAAACGCCGCAGCCGTGGGATTGGGGTACCGGCGCAGCGCATCGGCAGAGATCGACTGCAGTGCTTCGATGACGGCATCGGCGGGTGGATACGGATTCTCATTGGTGTTGAGTTTCACCACCGAGCCATCAGCCGGTTGTTCGCCGGGGACGTAGCCAGTCATGCGTTTGATGTTGTCGCGTTCGTAAGACATGAGGAGATTTGACGGTGGGGCGTGATGAACCGCAAGTGCGAAGCCATGCGGAAGCATTCTGCGGCCCGGATGTTTTTTGGGTCAGCCTTTGCGAATCCGGACCGATTCAGCATGGGCATCGAGCCCTTCAGCCTCTGCCAGCAGGGCGATATCGGCGATGGCGCGATCATTCGGGCGGCTTGGGTAGTGCTCCACACTCGATCTTTTGAGGAATGTGTAGGCGCTCAGGCCCGAAGTGAAACGTGCCGTGGTACCGGTCGGCAGGCAATGGCTCGGGCCTGCGTAGTAGTCGCCGCTGGCCACCGGCGTGCCGTCGCCAAGGAACCAGGCGCCGCCATTCGATAGCTTTGCGAGTGTGGCATGCGGGTCTTCGACGGCGAGTGTGACATGTTCGGCCGCAATACGATCGACCAGAGCATGGGCGCTGTCGAGGTCAGGACAGACCACCGCGCATGACCAGTCGCGCAGGGCTGATTCGATGGCTTTGCGGCGTTTGCGTTGCGGGAGCATGGCATCGATTGCGCGGTTCACGGCTTCAGCCACACCCGCATCGGTGGTGATCAGATAGCAGCAGCCCGGATCATGTTCGGCTTGCGCGAGCAGGTCGGCGGCGATGCGTTTGGGATCGGCGCTGGCATCGGCGAGGACCACGATTTCACTCGGGCCGAAAAAGCCATCGATGCCGATTTTTCCGAACAATTGTCGCTTGGCCTGTTGCGTGTAGGCATTGCCTGGACCGGCGATGAAGTCGACCGGTTCTACGGAATCGGTGCCGTATGCCAATGCGGCGATCGCTTGCGCGCCGCCGATGCGATATACGCGTTCGAGGCCGAGCATGGAGCACACGCCTAAAACCAGCGGTGAAATATCAGTATCTGTTTCCTGTCCTGTGGGCGGTGGGCTCACCACCGCCAGATGCGAAACACCTGCAACTTGTGCCGGCACCGCCAACATGATCACGCTGGAGGGATAGGCGGCTTTGCCGCCGGGCACATGCAGACCCGCGCGGGCAATGGGTGTGAAGCGCATGCCCAGTTCGGCATCGTCGATGGTGACCGTCGGTGGATCTTTCGGCGCGATATGCGATTGATAGGCGCGCACATGATCAATGCTGCGGCTGAGTGCTTCGCGCACTTTCGGATCGAGCGCTGCTTCGGCGGCGGCCATCTCATCCTGAGTCACCCGGATGCGATCGGCACGGAACTGGGGATTGGTCCATAGACGCATGTACTTCACGATGGCGTCGTCACCCTCGCGCCGGACGTCCGCGAGGATGACCGCGACCTGGTCTGCGACCTCGGTTCCGCCATCGACCCCGTCCTGGAGTCGCCGGATCAGAGATTCGAGCTCGGCCCGGTCGTCAGATTGTCCGTAGTGCAATGTTCGCAGCATGTTGGCGTTCTCGGCACCCGTAAACGGGCCTGAAAGGGCCCCAGAGCGATGCTGCCCATCGTAGACGCCTGGGAAGGGCAGCTCAACGCCGGAAACCGGGATGTCCATATAAAGACTTATGAAGGGACCTAGGATCGTCGATATTGCCGTAAATAACTTGCTGGACAATTCTTGACGTTGCTGAAAAACCACAGCTATACTGACCGGCAAGACAGTGGTGGAGACGAGAACTTCGGTGTCTGAATCGGCGTCCTGAGAGAGGGGCGGCAGCAGGCACCCCGCGGGTAGGTTCGCGTAAGGCCTTAACAATTAAGGAACTGTCGATATGGCCACGGTGACGAAAAAAGACCTGATCGATCGCATTGCCGATGCCACGGGCGAAACACGTGTGACGGTCAAGAAGACGATCCAGGCGTTTCTGGACAACATCATCATCGAGCTGGGCAAGGGTAACCGCCTGGAATTCCGCGACTTCGGTGTGTTTGAAGTGAAACACCGCGCCGCGCGAATGGCTCAGAACCCCAAGACGTTGCAGCGGGTTCATGTGCCGCCGAAGCGCACGGTGAAGTTCAAGGTCGGTCGCATGATGAATCAGGCCCTTGGGCATGATGATGAGGGCACCGACGCCGGCAAACCGTCCGACAGTCAGGACGATTGACCGGGGACGGTATGGGCCACTGGCTCGACCCACTTCGTGAAGAACTGGACGTACGACGATCGCAGCATCTGCTGCGATCGTTGCTTTCTGTGAATGCCTCGGCGCCGCGTGTTCGCCGTCAGGGGCGCGAGTTGATCAATCTGGCCGGGAATGATGCGCTGGCGCTGGCGGGGCATCCGAAATTGGCCGAAGCCGTGGCCCGCGCCGCGCGCGATCACGGCGTGGGCGCTGGTGCCAGTCGTCTGATCTGCGGCCATCTGGAAGTGCATGCGGCGCTCGAGCGCCGATTCGCGGCATTCAAACATGCCGAAGCGGCTTTGCTGCTGCCGACGGGATATACCGCAAATCTCGCGGTACTCGGCGCGCTGGCAGGTCCTGAAGATCTGATCTGTCTCGACAAACTGAATCACGCGAGTTTGATTGATGCCGCGCAGGCTTCCGGAGCGCAGGTGCGCATTTATCCGCATGGTCAACTTGAAAAACTGGAGCGTCTGCTCGAACGCCATGCCGATCATCGCCGTCGTTTCATCGTGACCGACGCGGTGTTTTCGATGGATGGCGATTGTGCCGATCTGCCGGCGCTGTGCGCTTTGCGCGATCGATATGGCGCCATTCTTCTGGTGGATGAAGCGCATGCCACGGGCATTCTCGGTGAGCAGGGGTCGGGTTTGGCTGAAATGCAGCAGGTGGCCGGATACATCGATCTGACGGTTTCGACGGCATCCAAAGCACTGGGCGGCCTCGGGGGTTTGATCACCGGGCCGTCAGTGGCCATCGAATCGATCATCAATCATGCTCGTCCCTTCATTTATTCGACCGGTGTGCCCCCGACGCAGGTGGCCGCCATCGATGCCGCTCTGGATCTGGTGCGCGATGAGCCCTGGCGGCGCGAGCGAGTGCTGGCATTGTCGTGCCGCTTGCGCATCGCATTGCGCGAGCAAGGTTGGGCGGTGCGAGACGATCCCACGCCGATCATTCCGTTGATTGTCGGTGAGAGCCAGGTTGCTGTGGATCTGGCCGGGTCCCTGGAAGAGGCGGGTTTTCTGGTCGGGGCGGTTCGGCCGCCGACCGTGGCGCCGGGTGCGGCGCGGCTGCGCATCAGTCTGCGCTGCGATCTGGAAGATCCGCAGATTGACGCGCTGGTGGCCGCCATCGGAGCGCCCCTCAGCCGGCCCTGATACACTGAAACGCATCATGGCGAAGAAAAAAACATCCCGATCGTCAGACAAGACGCCGAGCTTCGAGCAAGCGCTCGCGCAGGTCGAACAGATCATCGAAGGCATCGAATCCGGCGAGGTCGGTCTGGAAGAAAGTCTGGATCAATATGAAAAAGGCGTGGCCATGTTGCGCCATTGCCGATCGATTCTGGATCGCGCCGAAGAAAAGATTCAGCGCCTGAAGCTCGATGCATCCGGAGAACTGACCGAAGACGACGAAGCGTGAAGGCTTTGCGTGGAGGATTTCGCCGTTGAGCGCGACGTGGTGGATCTGGGGCGCTTTTGTCACGGCGATGGGTGCCTGCATCGGCAGCTTTCTCAATGTGGTGGCCTATCGTCTGCCCATGGGGCAGAGTGTGGTGAATCCACCGTCGCGCTGTCCGAACTGCGAACATCGTCTGGCCTGGTATGACAATCTGCCGGTGGTCGGCTGGATCATGTTGCGTGGTCGGTGCCGTTATTGCTCGAAGTCGATCGCGCCGCGCTACCCGCTGGTCGAGGCCGTTACGGCGATCCTGTTCGCGATCGCTTTTTTCGTGTGGTATCACAGCGGGCTGCATCCGGCATTTGTATTGATGGATCCATTGCACGTGGCACCGGCTTTCGCCGTGTTGCTTCTGCTGATTGCCGCGCTGGTGGTTTCGGCCGTGATTGATGCCGAATGGTTCATCATTCCACCGGTCATTCCCTATGTGGTTTTTTTTGCATCACTGGTCATTTTGCCTGCGGCGGCTGCGGTGAACCCCGACATGGTGGTGCGCATCGACTTGCCACCTGTGCAGGTGGGGCAGCAGTTTGTTCCACCGGCTTTGCGGCGCGAGGCCATGCAGCCGATTGCGTTGCGTCGTCTGGCTTCGGTCGAAGGCGCGATCGAACTCGGCGGCGAAGGGCCGGTGTGGTTACACGCAGCGCCGCATGCCGGCGGACGATTGGCGAGCGCTGCGATGGGCGGCACGCTGGCGCTGATGCTGGCGCTGTTTCTGCTCCACAAGAAAATACTGCCGCGCAGTTTTGATGAAGCATCTGCGCCGGAGGAAGAGCTGGTGCGCGATCCTGCCGGTCCGCGGCAGTTGCCTTTGTTGCTGGCGCCGATCGGCGGCGCCGTGGCGGCGGGGTTGTGGCTGGATCAAAGTTGGGCGGGAGCCTGGAATGCCATCGAACCGCTCGGCATTTTTCTGACGACCCTCCTAGCGGCTTATGTCGTGGTGGCTGCCAGTGTGTTGTGGATGGGCGTGGCCACGGGGCGCTCGGAAGACGGTTCAGAAGATCTTCCCGAACATCTTTTCACGCCACATCCTCATCCGCGGCGCGAAGCTCAAAAAGAACTGCTGTTTGTTCTGATGCCGGGTGTGGGCGCGGTGATCGGCGCGTGGATGATTCATACGCAGGCGGTGGCATGGATCGAATCGCAGGCGTGGGCCATGACGCTGGGGGGTGTGTTGGCCGGAGCGCTGGCCGGAGCGGCGATTTCATGGGGAGCCCGAATTGGCGGCACACTTCTGTTCAACAAAGAAGCCATGGGGCTCGGCGATGTGCATCTGATGATCGGTGTGGGAGCGGCGGCAGGCTGGCGTGTGGCCGTCATGGGATTTTTTCTGGCCGCAGCGGTCGGTCTGGCTCATACGCTGCTTACCGCCGGTCTGGGCCGCTGGATGAATCTTCAGGGCCGTCATATCCCCTTCGGGCCGCATTTGGCCGCAGGTTGCCTGGTGGCTCTGATTTTGCGAGAGCCGATGGCCGCTTATTTTGCATTGATCCTAGGTTATTGATGGCGCAAATATTGCGTCGATCCGGGCCACGTTTCCGACAGGCTGGCAGATGGTGGTACATCCGATAACCGGATGTTATTATGCCTCCCTGCTCGGAGGTTCTTACAGGTCAGATTTGGCAATGAAAGGATTCAGGCCATGAATACGGTGGTACGACACGGAAGATTGTTCTTGATGGTTCTTATGGTGGGCGCGATGTTTGCGGGTTGTGATCAATCCGTGAAGAAGCAGAACGCCGCACTTTGGGATGAAAACAAGGAATTGCGCGATCAGCTTGCGTCGACGCGCGAAGCACTTGATGCTTCCGACGCAGATCGCGCACGGGGCGTGGTGGCGCAGGATCGCACTCCGGCGCCCGTGGCACCGGTGGCGCCCGTGGCTGATTTCCAGAATGAACCGGGCGTGCAGATTGATCGCGCTCCGAATCGCGTGACGGTGCGCCTCGAAGGCGACGTGCTTTTTGCTTCGGGTTCTGCCTCCGTGCAGACCGGCGCCAAAGCCGCACTGAATCGCGTGTCGGCCGTGATCAAAAGCCGTTATGCCGGCAACGAAATCCGCATCGAAGGCCATACCGATTCGGATCCCATCAGCCGCACCAAAGACAAGTGGCGTGACAATCAGCATCTGAGCGAAGCCCGTGCCCAAGCCGTCAAAAGCTATCTGGGTTCGCAGGGTGTTTCGAACAACAACATGCTGACGATCGGTTACGGCGAAACTCAGCCGCGCGTGCCGAACACCTCGCGAGCCAACAAGGCGCAGAATCGTCGCGTGGAAATCGTGGTCATTACCTCGCGCTGAACGAACGAATCATGATCTTTCAAGGCCGGTCGGCATCAAGCTGACCGGCCTTTTTTGTTTCGACACGACACACGCACTATCCTGTGGCGCGTTCAGAAGCAATGGAGTGAGCGCAGTGGTGATCGGGATCGTTGACTACGGCATGGGCAACTTGCGCAGCGTTCAGAAATCGCTGCAGCGTGTGGGTGCCGATGCGCAGATTGTGGTCGATCCAGATCAGCTCAAGTCGTGCGATCGTCTGGTGCTGCCGGGCGTGGGTGCCTTCGGCGATGCGATGGCGCATCTGGCTGAGCGTCATCTGATCGAACCGCTCAAAGCGTATATGCAGACGGGGCGTCCGTTTCTCGGGATTTGCCTTGGGCTTCAGTTGCTATTCGAGCGTTCGGAAGAAGAGGGCGAGCATGTTGGCCTGGGTATTTTGCCTGGTGCCATCGTGCGATTTCAACCGACCGATCATGCCTTGAAAGTGCCTCAGATGGGTTGGAATACGCTGCAATTCCAACAACCGGACAATCCGCTCTATGGCGGTGTTCCGGCGGGATCGCACGTGTATTTTGTCCACTCGTATTATGCGGCGCCGACCGAGTCGGGTGATGTCGCCACGACCACGGATTACGACGGGCCGTTTTGTTCGTCGATTCGTCGCGGACCGGTTTTTGCCACGCAGTTCCACCCCGAGAAAAGTCAGAAGGTGGGCTTGCGCATTCTGGAGAACTTCATCCGGTTCGTCTGATGCGACTTTCGCGTCGCAGTGTCTGAACGGATGAGATCAAGTCATGGCTGTGCTTCCTCTGCTGGCAGACCCCGAAGCCTACGTGCCGAATACCATCGACATGGTGTCGGATGCGGCCACGCGCCATTACTGGCTCAGCGTATTTGAAGCCAACCGGCCGTCGATGGTGCGGCATGCGATTGATTCCGAAGGCGGCGGTATTGATGTTGAGCGGCGTGCGCAGGCCTATGCCGAAGCCTTCGATGCGATTGTGCGCACCGTGCGGACCGATCCGAATGCGTACGGGCTTGTTTCGATTCTGTCACTGTGCGGTTTGCGCCGGGATTGTCTTCTGGCGCATGGCTTCGAAGATCCTTTTCGTCATGTCAAGGCACAGGAAAATCAAACGGCATTACAACATTTGCCTGGTGTGTTGGCTGAGCTGGATGGGCTTTCGGATGCAGATCGCGCGCGTCGTTTGATTGAAAATGTTTTTGCAGGCAATCTTTTTGACTTGGGTTGCAGCGGCACCATTGCGATGTATGAATCGGGTGCGATGGATTTTCATGCCACGCGCGATCGTCTGCCGAATCGCCCTTGGCTGGTGGACGGGTTGGATGCATGGATGGCGCGTCGCGCTGCAGCGCCGCATCGCAAGGCCGTGGTGTTGATCGATAATGCGGGTTCGGATGTGGTGCTGGGCATGATTCCGTTCGTGCGCGATCTGTTGAATGGCGGCACGCAGGTGGTCATCGCGGCAAATACGCATCCGGCATTGAACGATGTGATTCACGATGAATTGGTGCCGTTGCTTGAAACCGTGGCGGGCATGGATGAAGGGGTGGCCCGCGCATTGCAGTCCGGTCGTCTGACCACGGTCGCCTCGGGTAATGACAAGCCGGTGATTGATCTGCGCGACGTTTCGGATGAAATGGCGAAGGTGTCTGCGGATGCCGATTTGCTGGTGATCGAAGGTATGGGGCGCGCACTCGAGACGAACTTCCATGCGCGTTTTCGCTGCGACGCGCTCAAGCTGGCGATGGTCAAGGAGCAGGACGTGGCGACACTGTTGGGCGGCAAGCTCTACGACGTGGTGTGCCGCTTTGATTCCATTCTCTAATCAGCCGCGTCGCGTGGAGGCATATCCGCCTAGCCACGTCATGATCACCGGCCCCCATTGGGCGATGTCTTTTAAATGGCCGCGCCAGGTGAGAAATTGTGCCAGCTTTGTTTTGCGATCGGCGGCCAGCGATTCATAGAAAGCGACGGCTTGTGCTTGGCCTTCTTGCGCGGCCTGTTGGAATTGATGGACATCTTCAGGCAGCAGTGGTGGCAGACTCATCCCCAGATGGGCGAGCAGGGCAGCATAAATCACACTGGTGGCGACGATGAAGGGCCTGCGCTTGGCGGGCCGGATGTTGAGCGTGACGGCGATGGCCAGCAACGGCAGTGTGTAACCCAGCGCCTGGTCGGGTGAACGAAGCCAGAAGAGAATCACGCCGGCCATGATGGCATGTAAGGCCAAGGCGCCCGCCAGCCAGTTTGTATCGCGGCGGCGTTCATCGGTCAGTGCAAGACGTCCGAAACGGTTGAATCGCAGCAACAGATCGAACAAAGCGGTGCGCAGCCAGACCAGAAAAATAAAAACCACGTACAGGGCGAGTGCGATACCGGCGAACCACTGCATCGCCGGTGAGGTGTAGTTCGGACTGGTCAGCAGATTGATGCCGACCACCAGGCCGATGATCAATCCCCACTGGGCGCGGCTGCTCAGGCCTGACATCCAAAGCGCCCATTTGAGCAATGGACGATAAATCGGATTGTGTGCTTTGAGCGATTCGATGATGCCCAGTCGCGCCCATTCCAGATCGGGGTCGAGACGCAGCGCTCGCGAAAATGATCGAAAGCCGCCTTGCGGTGATTACCGGCGTGCAGAAGCGTCCAGCCCATGTTGGCATGGCTGTGTGCATTGTCTGGATCATGTTCGAGTGCGGTATGGATGGATTGGCCGGCTTCATCGCGTCGGCCCAGGCGCGTGAGCGCAATCGCGCGGTAGTTCAGGCAGTCCACTTCTTCGGCATTGAGTTGCAGGCCGGTTTCGGCGGCAGTCAGCGCTTCAGGCCATCGCTTGCGGTTCAGCAGGATCAGTGCGAGCGTGCCGTGGTATTCCGGTTCTTCAGGATCCAGCCGGATGGCTTCGCGCACCGCGGCTTCGGCTTCGGTCAAGCGATCAAAGTGATTTAACGTGCGTGCAAAAACATGGTGCGTGAATGAAAAGTCAGGAGCCAGACTGACGGCGTTTTCGCATGCGGCGATGGCGCCTTCGCGATCATCGCGTGTGGTCAGGCAGATGCCCAGCAGGGCGTGCACGATCGGATGATTGGGGTCTTGTGCCAGTGCCTGGCGCAATTGCTGTTCGGCCAGATCGTATCGACCTTGTTGCAGCAGAAGCATGGCGCGTTCGAGATGATCAGAGGCTGACATGGTCGAGGAGTATAGCGGGTGGGCGGATCGCTCACCGCAGCTTCAGATAATCGAGGATGTCGTCGTAGGCACCGCTCTGATTGGAAAACAACGCGTAATTGCGGGCGGTGGAAAACCATTCCTTGGTCGAGGCTTTGACGCTCTTGGCGGCGTGCAGCAAATCTTTGGTCGTCAGCGGTGTGGGAATGCCGGCATTCATGGCGGCGCGCAATTTGGTTTCGATGGCGATATCGACCACGGCCTTAAGATCGGCACCGCTCAGGCCATCGCATTGGCGTGCGAGTTGCTTGGTGTCCATTTTCTCGAGCGGCTTGCCCGCAAGCATGATGTCCATGATCTGGGCACGTGCGGGTTCATCCGGCGGGGGTACGAAGATGATGCGATCGAAGCGGCCGGGGCGACGAAAGGCTGAATCCAAATGCCAAGGAGCATTGGTGGCGGCAAGGACCAGCAGGCCCTCGTTGTCGCCATCGATGCCATCGAGTTCGGAAAGAAACTGATTGATGATCTGTCGTCCGCCGCTGGTGCGCATGTCAGTGCGGCTGGCGCCGAGGGCGTCGACTTCATCGAAGAATAAAACGCATGGCGTGTTGGCGCGAGCTTTATCGAACAGCTCGTGCAGATTCTTTTCGCTTTTTCCGATGTACATGTCCAGCACATCGTGCAAACCAACCGAAATGAATCCCGCATTGATTTCACCGGCCGTGGCGCGGGCGATGTGTGTTTTGCCGCAGCCCGGAGGGCCGTAAAGCAGAATGCCGCCACCGATTTTTTTGCCGTAGGCCTCGTAAATTTCCGGATGGGTCAGCGGGTGGATGATCTTGAGGCGAATTTCCTCTTTGACCTTTTCCATGCCGCCGACATCTTCGAACGTGACTTTCGGGCGCTCGACTTCAACATCGAGTGGTTCGTGGCTCAAATCGACATGGGCGAACTGGGGTTCGCCGTCCTCCTCGTCTGAGGAATCTTCCCATCGCTCGACGCCGAGTTGTTCGGCCAGTGCCGGGTCGGCGAGATTCGGCTCCATCTCAACGGCATCGCGGTAGGCCGAGACGGCCCGGCGAAATTCGCCTTGTTTGAAAAGCAGGCGCGCGTGCAACAAGTGGGTTTCGGCCGAGGCTTCGCGTTGAGCGATCAGTTCCTCGATCACGACCATGGCCTGCGAAGCTTTCCCCTGGCTGTGAAAGCATCGGGCGAGCGCCGTCTTGAGATTCGCATCGCGCGGCGCAAGCTTGAGGGCTTCGCGCAGTTCAGTTTCTGCATCGGCCCAACGCTGTCGGCGCAGAAATTCTTCGGCCAGGTGTCGCCGTAAAGGCAGATTGTTGGGGGAGACGCGCAGGGCTTCGCGCAGACTTTCGATGGCGGGGTCTTGATCCATGTTCAGAATCGCACGGGGAGGCCTTCGGCCTTCCATTTCTGAATCAGCAGTTTGGCTTCGTCGAAGACGGAGCCCAGACGCTGGCTGGCATCGAGCAGGGCATCGTAAAGCGCGGGATCTTGCACCAGTTTTCCGGCAGTGCCCTTGCCGTCGCGCAGATCCATGACCACCTGGTTCATGCCTTTGAGTGTGACCGACAGATCATCTGCCACCGCCACATACTGATTGGTCAGGTGTTTGAGTTGTTCGCGTGCTTCGCCAGTCAGCGTTTTGGCTTCGGCGCTGGCTTCTCGGGCGTTGGCCATGGTGGCTTTGATGTCTTCGTGTAATTGTGGATCGTTCACCAGCGTGTTGATGCCATCGAGTGTGGCTTTGAGTTCGGTCACGCGACGACTCGAGCGGGCCAGCAGTGTGTGCAAATTGGGGGCCACGCGTCCCGCATCCACATCTTCGAGTTTGCGTTCTTCGAGCATCGCTTCGACGCGCTGGCCGACGCGGGTGTAGGTCTCTGCCAGTTCGCCGATTTTGTCGGCGGTGTCGCTGAATTTCTGGAGAGGAGGATCCAGGCGCTGCTCCAGACGTTCGGTGATGCGAGCCAAGTCTGATGTGAGTGAGCTGGCACGTCCGATCAGTATGCCGGGAGCGCCGGTTTTTGGGAGTGGCGGTCCGGTTTTTTCGGCAATGGTCAGATGGAGTGTGGCCATGCCGCCCAGCAGGCTGCTTTGGGCGAGTACATTCACGTTCGATGGAATGTCAAAGCGGCTTTCAATCCGGCAATACAGTTCGATGCCTTCAGCCGGATCGGGTTTGAGATGAATGGTGTCGACAAAGCCTACATCCACGCCGTTGAGTTGCAGGCGGCTGCCGGTGGCCAGACCGTTGGCGGTATTGATTTCAATCGTGACCGGATACGTTTCGGTCATCCATTCGGGGCCGTCGCCGAAGAGAAAGATCAGATAAACAAGGACCGCCATCCCGGAAAGGGTGGTCAGGCCGACAATCGTGTTGCGTGTTTGTTCGGTCATCGTGGATCAGTCCAGGATCGCATCGATGCCTTCGCCCTCGTCATTGTAAGCTTCGCCCCGCACGAAGCCTTGAACGATCGGGTCATCGCTGCAACGGATTTGTTCGGATGTTCCGTCTGCAATGACACGGCCATCGTAGAGCATGACGATTCGGTCGGCAATCTTGAACGCGCTGTTCATGTCGTGGGTCACGACGATGCTGGTGATGCACAGTTCCTTCTGCAATTTGATGATCAGGCCGTTGATGATGTCCGACCGGATGGGATCGAGTCCCGTGGTCGGTTCGTCGTAGAGAATCACACGCGGGTGCATCACGATGGCGCGAGCCAGAGCAATGCGCTTCATCTGGCCGCCGGAAAGCTGCGAGACGAGCTTGTGCTGCGTGCCGTCGAGGCCGACCAGATTGATGACTTCGTTGATGCGTTGTCGGCGCTGATCAGGGGTCAGGGGCGAGTGTTCGATGAGCGGGAAGGCCACGTTTTCTTCGACGGTGAGTGAGTCGAACAGGGCACCGAGCTGGAACAGATAGCCGAACTGGGTTCGGATCGGCACCATGTCGCGCTCGTTGAGGGTGTCGATCCGCTGGTCTTCAAACCAGACTTCGCCGCGATCGGGATTGAGCAGGCCCACGATGTGCTTGAGCATCACCGATTTACCGGTGCCGCTGGGCCCGAGGATGACGGTGGTCTGCCCTTCGATGAAATCGAGGCTCACGCTCCGGAGAATGCGCTGTTTGCCGAAGGCCTTGTGGATTTTTCGTACGGAAATGATGACGCGCGCCGTGTCGGCGCAGCGGGCTTCGTGAGCAACGTATTGAGAAAGGCCCTCTGGCATGGTCAAGGATTGTACCCGCGCCGGCGGCCCTCGGTGGCCTTTGCCGGGGCAGAGCCGCGCCCGTAAGATCGCTTCACCTATGTCTGAACCCCTGCTCCAGCGTCGTCGCGTCCTCCAGGCCAAGAAATTCGCCGTGGATGCGGTGGATTTGCCGACCGCTCGCGGCACGACGCTCGAACGTCATGTGGTGGTGCATTCGGGGGCGGTGGTGATTCTGCCGATTCTGCCGGATGGGCGCATCGTGCTGATTCGCAATGAGCGGTTCGCCATCGGGCAGACCCTCTGGGAATTGGCGGCCGGTACGTTGGAGGTGGGTGAAGATCCAGGTGTGTGTGCTGCACGCGAGCTGATCGAGGAAACCGGCTATCAGGCCGATCACCTTGAACCCTTGGTCGAGTTTTATCCCAGCCCGGGGATCTGCACGGAACTGATGCGCGTATTCGTGGCCACCAGTCTTCAGCACGTCGGTCAGAAGCTGGAACCGGATGAAAAGATCGAAGTGGATGCGGTCACGCCGGGACAATTGCTGGACATGATTCAGAGCAACACCATTCGTGATGCCAAGACGATTGCCAGTTTTCTTTACTATCGCACGTTCGTTGCGGACAAGGCGTAGGGGGGTCACGCAGTCATGGCCTACTACGATCGTGGCTATTACAAGGATGGCGGTAACGGCGGCGGTGGTGGTGACTTCTGGGGTCGTGTGCTGCGCTTTTTGAATCAGTCTTTTCCGATCGGTACTTATTTTGATGTGCGCGTTCGGATTCACATCACATTCATCCTGTTTGTGGGTCTTGAGATTTTATTGCGTGGCCATCCGGCGTGGACATTGCGATGGACCGCCTTGTTGTTCGGCAGCGTGTTGTTGCATGAGTTCGGCCATGCGCTGTCGTGTCGCGCGGTGGGCGGGCAGGCCAATGACATTTTGATGTGGCCCTTGGGCGGTCTGGCGTTTTGTGCGCCGCCGCGACGGCCGTGGCCTGAATTCGTCACGGTCGCTTGCGGCCCGCTGGTGAATGTGGTGATTGCCGCAGTGTGTTACGGCACGCTGCTGGCGATGCTCGGCATGCAGAGTCCGGTGAGTCTGAATCCGATGCAGATCTTCGCCGTCCAAGGTTTTGGCCTTCAGGGGCTGATCCTGGACTTGTATTACGTGAACTACATCCTTCTGCTGTTCAATTTGATTCTGGTGTTCTTTCCATTCGATGGCGGGCGTTTGGTTCAGATCGCTCTTTGGACGAAACTGGGATACGAAAAAAGTCTGTTCATCGCGACGCGCGTCGGCATGGTGGGGGCGGTGGGCATCGGTCTTTATGGCCTTGCTTACAGCATGACCATGCTGATCTTCATCGCGGTGTTCGGTTTTCACACCTGCTATCAGCAGGCACAGGCTCTGCGTTACGGTGCTTACGGCGCCAATCCATACGGCGACGGCGGCTTCGTGGCCGATCATCGATCGGCACCGAAAAAGCCTGGTTTTTTCGAGCGCCGGCGTCAAGCGAGCGCCCAGCGCCGGGCACAGAAGCAAGCCGAACACCAGCGCCGCGAAGAAGCCGAGATCGATCGGATTCTCGCCAAGGTCGGTAGTGAAGGGCTGCAGAGTCTGACCGAACAGGAAAAACGCGCATTGCAGCAGGCCACGGAGAAAAAACGGGGCGGGTGAAAGTTGCGGTCGATCCGCGACGCGAATGCCTCGAAACATGTCATGGCCGCATTGCAGTTTACATTGCTTGCTTCGTCAGCTTCATGCGCCGCGCGCGTGGGTCAGGTGACCACGCCGCACGGCACGTTGATACGCCGGCCTTCATGCCGGTGGGGACCAAAGGCACGGTCAAAGGTTTGCTGGTGGATCAAGTCGAGGCCACCGGCGCTCAGGTGATTCTCGGCAACACGTATCACCTGATGATTCGTCCCGGCGCCGAGCGCGTGGCCAAGTTGGGCGGTCTGCATGGTTTTTCAGGATGGCCGCACACCATCCTGACCGATTCGGGTGGATTTCGGGTTTTCAGTCTTGCGAGTGCTTCCTTATCCGCGAGGGCAGTACAGCTTCAAGACAACATTGACGGCGGCGGAAGTCTTTTTAAGTCCGGAGACTTCGATGGCGGCGCAGAATGCGCTGGGCGCCGACATCATCATGGCATTCGATGATTGCCCGCCGATGCCCTCTGACCGTGTGGATCCTGCGGCGCCGGCAGCGCGTCATGCGGTGGATCCCGCCACGTACGATGCGCGCAATCGCCTGGCGGTCGATCGCACCATTCGATGGATGGCCCGTTGCGTGAAAGCCCATGGGCGCTCGGCCGATCAGGCGCTGTTCGGCATCGTGCAAGGCGGCCAGGATCTGGATCTGCGATCGCACTGTGCCAAGGCGCTGGTTGATATGGATCTGCCGGGTTATGCCGTGGGGGGGGTTTCGGTGGGTGAGCGTCACGACCAGATCGTGCGTGTGGTTGAGCACACCACGGGGATTTTGCCGAAATCCAAGCCGCGCTATCTGATGGGCGTGGGGTATGAGCGGGATATTGTGATGGCGGTTCGGGCGGGCATCGACATGTTCGATTGCGTGTTACCTACGCGTAACGGTAGAAATGCCAAGGCTTTCACGCGATTTGGTCCGTTGAATATGCGCAATGCGATTCATACGGAAGATCCAAATCCGATTGAAATCGACTGCGATTGTGTCACCTGCCGAAGGCACAGCCGGGCCTATCTGCGCCATTTATTTGTGGCCGGCGAGATGCTGGGTCCGGTGCTGCTTTCGATTCATAACCTGCGTCATTACCAGCGTCTGATGCTGGACATCCGAACAGCGATCCGGGAAGATGACTGGTCTTTGCTGGAGGCGCGGTGGCCTGTCCTAAGCGCCGGAGCAGAAGACTGAGTTTCTGCCGGCCCCGCGTGGGCCGGCTTCCGTTTGGGATGGGATCTGACCATGCATTCTTATCTGATGTTATCGCTCGGCCAAGCCGATGCGCCGCCGCCACCCACCGTTGCACCCCCCACCAGCCCGACGACGACGGCTCCGGCCAATGAATCAGCACCCCTGCCTTCTGCGGGTGCCGGTTCGGAAGGTTTGGGTCCGATCTGGATGATGCTGCTGGTGTTTGTGGTGTTTTATCTGGTGCTGATTTTGCCGCAGCGCAAGGAAAAGAAGAAGCATCAGCAACTGGTCGCCAATCTCAAGAAGGGCGACAAAGTGGTGACAGCCGGTGGCGTTCTGGGCACAGTGGTAGAAGCCAAGGGCGAAGAAGTGGTGCTCAAAGTTGACGAATCAAACAACACACGGATGCGGTTCCGAACCAGTTCGGTGCAGAGTGTGTTGGAAGCGAAAGGGGACTGATCGCCCAAAGCGGCATCAGCCCACAGATTGCGGATTGAGGTTGAGATATGTTCGAACCATCCATTGCCCTCGGGTTGGTCTATACGGGTCTGGCCTGTCTGGCATTTGTCGCGGTGGGTGTCGCGCTTGGGCGCACACTGCTTTGGCGTTTGTCACTGGTCCTTGCGGTCATCCTCGCCTGCATGGGATCGATCAATCTCAAATACGGCATTGATCTGGTAGGTGGAACAAGCCTGCTTTATCAGGCTGATTTACGCGACTCGGATGATCCGGATCGTGATTTGCGTCAGATGATCGATGTGCTCAAGAAGCGCATCGACCCCGATGGCGTGATGAATCTCGTTTGGCAGGTCGAAGCCGGCAATCGCGTGCAGATTCAGATGCCGCTGGCCGACAAGAAAGTGCTGGAACTGCGCAAGGCTTACAGCACGGCGCTCGATCAGTTCAGTGCGAAGAGTCTGACGAAGCACGAAGTGATCGATGCATTGAAGCGCCACCAAGCCGACACACTGGTTCGAGGCGTTGAATCGCGCCGGCCATTGATCGCGAAACTTTCCGAGGCTCACGCCGCACTTGAGGCCGCGCGATTGGAGCATGCGCGACTGGATCCGGAAAAAGCCCGTGAAGACCTCACGTTTGCCAGAGCACAAAAGGATTATGACGAAGCCGTCAGTGCATTGATGGCCACGAGTCTGGAAGGTCTCACGCTTGAACGCGCCTTGGAATTGTCGAATGTGCCGGTCAAGCGGCGCGATGCCGAGGGCAAGCAGATCATGCTCGACAGCCCGCGCGCGGCCGAAATGGCCCGACTCAAAAACAGCGCGCCGGCACTGGTTGAATCGATCGACATCGTGGCAGCAGCCCATGAGGCTTATCAGAAAGACAAGGGACCGCTGGATGATCCGGATGATCTGAAGCGTTTGCTCAAAGGCGCGGGCATTCTGGAGTTCCGGATTGTCGTCACGCGAGATGAAGCGCCCGATGCCGATCAACTGGTGCAGAAGCTCGAAACCTCAGGGCCGCGTTCGATCTCCATCAGCGCGACGCAACGCTGGTTCGTGGTCGACAATCCCGCTGACTTTTTCAATGACAAGACCGGGGGTTGGGAAAATGCCGCCACCGATCCGGCCCTGGCCCGGAGTTACGTGGGCGGGCACGGCTACATCGGTTCGGCGTATGCCGGGCGCTTTTATGTGATGCTCTGGAACACGCCGGGCGACAAGGCGATCACCGGTTCGGAGTCCGGTTGGGAACTGGCCGATGCTTCGACCACCACCGACAACACGGGTTTTCCGGCGGTGGCCTTCCGACTCAATGCGATGGGTGGCTCGAAGATGTCGGCGCTCACGGGCAACAATCAAGATCGCCAGATGGCCATCGTGCTTGATGAGCGTGTGTATTCGGCGCCGAACATCAAGGCTCGTATTCACGAAAGCGGCATCATCACCGGGCGCTTCAATCAGACCGAACTCAATTATCTGATCCGAACCCTCAAGGCCGGTTCGCTCAAGGGCAAGCTGTCCGAGCAGCCGATCGAAGAGCGCACGTTCTCGCCGAGCATGGGCGAAGAAAATCGGCGCAAGGGGCTCGATGCCGCGGTAGATGCATCGATCGCTGTTGCGATCTTCATGATGATCTACTACTTCTTTTCCGGCGGCGTGGCAGTCTCTGCCTTGTTCGCCAACGTGGTGATCATCCTGGGCGTGCTTTCGATGCGACAGGCCACCTTCACGTTGCCGGGCATCGCGGGCATCGTGCTGACCATCGGCATGTGCGTCGACGCGAACGTGCTGATCTTCGAGCGCATCCGCGAAGAGTTGGGCGCAGGCCGTGACATGGGCGCCGCATTGCGACTGGGTTACGAAAAAGCATTCAGTTCGATCATCGACGGCAATCTGACGAACCTGATTATCTGCTTTATTCTGTATTACACGTCGTCATCTGAAATTCGCGGTTTTGCCGTGACGCTCGGGATCGGCATTGTGTCGACATTGTTCACGGCGTTGTTTATGACCCGCGCGATTTTTGACCTGCACCATCGTGTGGCGGGTCGCAAGCCGTTCAAGATGCTGCCGATGGTGGTGCCGGCGGTGCATCGCATGCTCTCGCCGAACATCAACTGGATCGCCAAACGGAAGCTGCTTTTTGCGCTGAGTGTGGCGGCAGTGGCCGGTGGCTTGCTGATGACTTTTTCGCGCGGTGTGGATCAACTCGATATCGAGTTTCGTGCCGGTACCGAAGTGGTTTTTGATCTGAAGGCTGATTCGGCCATGGGGCGCGATGAAGTCGTGGATCGACTGCGCAAGATCAGTGCGTCTTCAGAAGGCTTGCGCGATCTGGCCTCTGCCACCGTGGTGGCCGTGGGTGAAGTCAAGCCGGATTTTGCGGCCACCAGCTATTCGGTGGTGACCACGCTGGCCGATGAGAAAATCGTGGCGGATGCCGTTCGACAGGCCTTTGCGGGTGCCTTGGTGGTGGATCCCAAAATCGAATTCGGGGCGGCCAAGCAGGATGCGGTATCCGGGGCGCCGGTGTTTGCCATCGATCGCGCTAATTTGGGCGCGGTGATCGGTCGCAATGATGTGGCGGTGGAAGTGCCGGATTTCGTCGGCGGCGTGGCGATGGTGCTCGATGATCTGCATGCCGGTGAAAGCGCCGGTGTGACATTGGAGCAGGTGCAGGATCGCGTGCGTAAGATGCGCCTGCAGCCCGATCAGCGCCATGCTCAGTTCCGCAAGACTGAAGTGGTCGGGCTCGAACGCCTGGAAGGCGATCGGTTTGCCACGGTCGCGGTCATCGTGGTCGACCCGCAGGTGGGATATTACGACGACCAGGGGGCGCCCACGCGTCTGGCTTCCGAAGAATGGTCGCTGGTACGCAGCGCCATGGCGCGTGAAAAGTCACTGTCGAAGGTGTCGAACTTCACGCCGACCATTGCCCGCACGCTGCGCGACAATGCAATCGTGGCGGTGATCCTAGGCTTCCTGGCCATTGTGGTTTACATCTGGTTCCGATTCGGATCGCTGCGCTATGGTTTGGCGGCCATCTTGGCTTTGATTCATGACGTGGCGATCACGATGGGATTGGTCGCGCTCGCTGGTGTGCTGCATGGGTCGGCCATCGGTGATCTGCTGATGCTCACGCCGATGAAAATCAACATGGCGATGATTGCGGCGCTGCTGACGATCATCGGTTATTCGCTCAACGATACGATCGTGCTGTTCGACCGCATTCGAGAGAATCGCGGCAAGCTGGCCATGGCTTCGGTCGGGACCGTGAACGATTCGATCAACCAGGTCATCAGTCGAACGGCACTGACCAGTTTCACCACTTTCCTGGCGGTGGCTTTCATGTATGTCTTCGGTGGCGAAGGTGTTCATGGATTCTCGTTCGCCATGGTGGTGGGTGTGGTCGTGGGGACTTACAGCTCTGTGGCGATTGCGGCACCACTGGTGCTGGCGATGGGCGGCGGCTTCGATGATGCCGGTCCCAATTTGGCATCTGAAGACGGTCAGTCGGGAGCCCCGTCGCAAGTTCCTGCGCAATCAGAGGATCCATCAGTACTTTCGACGTCCTGATCCCCACCGACAAGTGGGATATCCCTTTGGACGGGGAGTGATATAATCGGGTCTGTTTTCAATTCGAAAGAGCACGGAGGCTCATTATGGCTGCCGGCCAATCCCCCAATTACGCATGGGTCTGGGTTCTGATCGTGGTGATCGGCGGCGCTGCCGTCTGGATGTATGTATCACGCGATGATGGGACGGATGTTCCCGCCGAAGATCTGGCCAAAGCGCCCGCGACCGACACGCGCGATCCACTCGCGGCGCTGAGCACAACGCCGAAACCGGCGACGATTCGTCAGAACGCAGCGCCTGAGCCGGTCAGTCTGGAAAGCCTGGTCGATCAAACCCTCAACAGTGTGGATCCCATTCCGGATCGTCGGCCTGCGCCGATTCTGCCCGAACCCTTGGCGGTGCGTGAGCCGTTGCCTCTGCCGCGCGGGCTCGAGCCCGAAGCGGTGGGGACCACGACGCTGCAAGCAAACCCCACCGAGCCCGTGGTGGTGGCGGTGGATCCGGTGCGTGTGATCGCGTCGGATCCTGCGCCGGTGATTCCCGCGCCGCGCCCCGTTCGTGTGGTTGAGCCGGCACCGACGCGTAGCGCTCCGGTGTCTGCCGCGCCACTGGAATATGTCATTCGTGAGGGCGATACGTACAGCACAATTGCCGAAGCGATCTATCGCGATGAAACCATGTGGCTCGCCATTCAGAAGGCCAATCCCAAGGTCGATGCCCGGCATCTTCAGATCGGTCAGAAAATCAAGCTGCCCGATCCGGAACAGGATCGCCGTGATCGCGAGGCCGAGCTGGCGAGCGTGAGTCGATCGGTGGCTTCACCTGCGGGTGGAGCTCAGACGGTGACCGTGCGATCGGGTGATGCCTTGTCGTTGATTTCCAAGCGGGTCTATGGCAGTTCGGCTTACTGGCCGGCCATTTTCGATGCCAACCGCGGCAAGCTGGCGCATCCTGATGACATTCAGGTCGGAATGGTGCTGACGATTCCGCCCAAGCCCGCCAAGGTTCCTGAGGTGCCGACGGTGTTTCGTGAGCCGGACGGGTCGGCGAGTGAGCAGACCATCAAGTAGCAAATCCTGGCGGACGACACGGGTCGTGCGCACGGAGATTCAGTGGTGCGTCGCGCTTTGATGGTTTTGTTTGCGATCCTGATCTTGCTCGGCTTTTTTCTGCTGATCAAGCTCGACGTCTGGTATGCCGAACAGCGCGGCGCCATGCCTGAACCTCCTCCGGTGGAATCCGAACCGTGATGCGTTTGGCTTCCACGCTGGTGTTGCTGGTGGCAGTGGGTCTGGGCGGCTTCATGGCGCATGCGGTGTTCACGCATCGAAATGAAGATCCCGTCCGGCATCATGGCTCGGCCCTCACCATTGAAAAACTGAGAAAGCTGTCTTCGCTGGTCACCATGGAAGTGCCCATCTCCGACGTGCGCGTGACCACACTCGATGGTGTGGTGGGCAGCACGCAGATGGTGGTGGCCGTCCGTGGCGATGTGCAGATCGGTGTGGATCTCTCAGAAGCGGCCTTTGAGGATGTGGATGAGCAAGCCCATTCAGCCCTTCTGGTACTCAAGACACCGCAGGCGGGCCGTCCGCGCATCGACCACGAAAAAACGCGCGTGCTGGCCATCGAGCGCAGCGGTTTATGGAAGTGGGTGCCGGGTCAGGCCGGCGAAAAAACGCTGACCGATCGCGCGATGGCCGAAGCGCAGGCTCATCTTCTGGAAGTGGCTCAGCGCCCCGACATTGTGGCGAAGGCTTGCGGGCATACCGAAAAAGTCATTCAGGAATTTTTCGGCGCCATGGGTTGGGATGTGGCGGTGCAGTGGGATGATCGCGCGCCGGCTCAATTGGAAAAGGCGCAAGAGCCCGACGCCAAGCCTTGAATCATTCCCGGCACCGGTGCATGGGCGTCGAAGAAGATGCGCGAACTCGATTTCATCTCGGCGTTTTATTTGTTCGGCATGGCGCGCGTGGCACCGGTTGAAATGCCGCCGTCGACCAGCAGGGTTTGTCCGGTCACATAGGTGCTGGCGTCGGATGCGAGAAAGACCACCGCACCATCCAGGTCGGCAGGCTGCCCCGGGCGCTTGAGCGGAATACGGTCGCAGAGGTAATCCACCCATTCCTTGTTTTCATACATCACGGCATTTTGGCTTGTCTTGAACCAGCCGGGCGCGAGACAGTTGACGGTGATGCCGTATTGCCCCCAGTCGTCGGCGAGCGACATGGTCATCTGCTTCACGCCGCCACGGCTGGCGCAGTAGGGAGCCAGGCCTGCATAGCCTGCCACGCAGGTGACCGAGCCGATGTTGATGATTCGACCATAGCCCGCAGGAATCATGGATCGGCTGACGATGGCCTGCGAAACGAAAAACATGCCGCGCAGGTTGGTTTCGAGAACCAGATTCCAGTCATCCCACGAAATATCCGTCGCGGGTTTGCGCACGTTGCAGCCCGCGTTGTTTACGAGGATGTCGATTTTGCCAGCGCGTTCCATGGCTTCGTCGGCCATGGCTTCGATCGACGCGTGATCGCGCACATCGAGTCCCACGGGATAGGCCTTGCGTCCCATGGCTTCGATCTGCTGCTGAAAATCAGTCAGGTCATCTTTGCGGCGCGCCGTGATCACCAGGTCTGCGCCTGCAGCGGCGAGGGCACGCCCGAAATACTGTCCGAGGCCGCGGCTGCAGCCGGTGACAAGAGCGGTTTTACCGGAGAGATCAAACAGGTTGTGGCTCATGAACAAAACTCAATGATGACGGAGGTGCCGGTCGTGGACCGGTTCAGGGATTGAGCACGATTTTCATCAGGCCCGGTTCATGGTTATAGAGTCGGTCAAACCAAGCGGGGCCGTCTTCGAGCGGGGCGGTCGCGGTGATCAACGAAGAAACATCAATGGCCTTGCGCGCCATCAATTCGAGACACTGCGGATATTCACCATTGGAGCCGCAGGTGCCGATCAGTTTGATTTCTCGCGTGACCACTGATTGCAGCGGCAGATCGATATTCGGCTTGATATTGCCCACGAGCGTGACGGCACCGCCTTTACGCACCGAAGCGATCGCCGTGCGGATGGGGTCGGTCGCGCCCACGGCTTCGAGCGCCAGGTCGGCACCGCGGCCATCGGTGCGGGCGATGATTTGAGTCGGGACGTCAGCTTGGGCTGAATCGAAGGCCTCGTCGGCGCCCGCCGCAAGAGCGCGTTCGCGGCGTGTGGCGTCCGGATCGACGGCAAAGATCTTGCCGCAGCCTGCGGCGCGCAGCGCCTGCACGCAGAGCAGTCCGATCATGCCGCAGCCAATGACCACCGCATTGTCGCCGAGCGTTTTGGGTGTGAGATTGACGGCATGCACGGCGACCGAAACCGGTTCGATCATCGCGGCATGTTCGAATGATAAGTCATCCGGAATGCGATAGACGATGTGCTCGGGCACGGTGACCCATTCGGCGAAAGCGCCATGGCGCCGGTACTCGCCGCAACTGACGCCCATGACGCGCCGGTTGTCGCAGAGGTTCATGGTGCCGGCACGGCAGAAGCCGCATTTACCGCAGGAAATCATCGAGTCGAAGGTGACGCGATCGCCGACGGAGAATCGTGTCACGCCGGTACCGACGCGATCGATGACGCCGGCGGCTTCGTGCCCCATGATCAGCGGAGGAATGCGCCGGCCGCTCGAGCCGTCGTAGCCATGCACGTCGGATCCACAGATGCCGCAGGCATGCACGCGCACCAGGATTTCTTCGGTGCCGACTTCCGGTTCGGGCACGTCGGTCAATTCGAGTTTCTTGGTTTCAGTCAGCAGCATCGCTTTCATGACATATTCCTTTTGCTGCCGACATTGCGGCGGCCACAGGTCGACGCGTGGTCTGTCCTCGCAGCGATCAGGCGCCGGCAGGTTCCGGGGTCTTTCCGGTGATATAGCGCGGGTAGTATTCCTGGAGTGGCTTGACGGTCCAGGCACCCGCACGCAGCGCTTCCATGGCTTGTACCGCGGCTGAAGCGCCGGTGGTGGTGGTGATCATCGGGACATTGAAGCGCACCGCAGTGGCGCGGAGTTTGCCTTCATCGCTCTGAGCGCCCTTGCGTGTGGGCGTGTTGATAATCAACTGCAGTTCGCGGTTGGTGATCATGTCGACCGCATTGGGTCGACCTTCGGAAATTTTGTTGAGGCGCTCGACCGCCACGCCCTGTTCTGCCAGATGACGGTGCGTGCCGCCGGTGGCATAGACCGTGAATCCCATCGCGACCAGTTCTCGTGCGATGGCAATGGCGTGGGGTTTGTCTGAGTCGCGCACCGACAAGAAGACATTGCCGGAGGTGGGCAGTACGCAACCTGCGGCCATCTGAGCTTTGGCAAAGGCGAGCGGGAATTCGGCATCGATGCCCATGACTTCGCCGGTGGATCGCATTTCAGGACCGAGGATGACGTCCACTCCCGGAAATTTACTGAACGGAAAAACGGATTCCTTCACCGAAGTTTGTGCCGGGCGCAGGTTCTCCTCGACGCCCAGATCAGCAAGGTTCTGCCCGGCCATGACTTTGGCGGCAATGCGCGCCCAGCTCACACCGGTGGATTTTGAGATGAACGGCACGGTGCGCGAAGCACGCGGGTTCACTTCGAGCGCGAAAATTTCGTATTCCGGATGTGCAGGGTTCGGACGCGTGATGGCCCACTGCACATTCATCAGGCCGCAGACCTTTAGAGACTCGGCCAGTCGCTTTGAATGATCAATTAGGCGATCGATGGTTTTTTTCGACAGACTGTGCGGGGGTACCGAGCATGCAGAATCGCCCGAATGCACGCCCGCTTCTTCGATGTGTTCCATCACGCCGCAGACCAGGGCGGTCGGCGTGGCGTTGTCGGGTCGGTAGTCGGCCACCACATCCACATCGACTTCGATCGCTTCGGAAAGAAAGCGGTCGATGAGGACAGGTGCGTTGGCCAGATCCGAAACATCGACCGCAGTCTTCATGTAGTGCACAAGGCGGTCTTGCGTGAAGCAGGTTTCCATACCGCGTCCGCCGAGCACATAGCTGGGGCGCACGAGTACCGGGTAGCCGATGCGTTCGGCGATTTCGACTGCCTGTTCGAGCGAGTAGGCGATGCCGTTGTCAGGCTGGCGAATTTTCAGATCGTTGAGCAGTTTCTGGAATCGCTCGCGATCTTCGGCCAGATCAATTGAATCGACGGAAGTGCCGATGATCGGCACGCCGGCTTTCTGCAAACCATGGGCCAGGTTCAGCGGCGTTTGTCCACCGAATTGGACGATGGCGCCATGCAACAGGCCCGGTTCGCCGAGCGGTGCACCGTTGAGTCGCTCGCAGAGATTCAGCACGTCTTCGAGTGTGAGCGGTTCGAAGAACAGAAGATCGGAAGTGTCATAGTCAGTCGAAACTGTTTCGGGGTTCGAGTTCACCATGATGGCCTCGAAGCCCAGTTCTTGTGCGGCGAAGGCGGCCTGCACGCAGCAATAATCGAATTCGATGCCTTGGCCGATGCGGTTCGGGCCGCCGCCGAGAATCACGATCTTTTTCTTGTCGGGATTCACACGGATTTCGTCATCGAGGACCGGCCCCACACCCACCTGCATCGCAGGGGTTTCGTAGGCGGAATAGTAGTACGGTGTCTGAGCTTCGAATTCGGCGGCGCGGGTGTCGACGAGTTTGTAGGTCGGTTCGATCCCCAGGGCTTTGCGCCCGTTGGCGCACCGCGAGGATGGTATCGGTGTTGATGCCACCCTGATATATGTTGGCCAGTTGCGGGTCGGAATAGCCCAGACGCTTGGCGCGCCGGAGGGTGTCGACCGGGACATCTTCGAGTTGGGTGTACGACACCAGTTCGCTTTCGAAGTCGACCAGAATTTTGAGTTGATCCAGAAACCATGGATCGATTTTTGAATAGTCAAAAATCTGTTCGACTCTGTAGCCCATTTTCATCGCATAGCGCACGTAATACGGCCGGCCCTGAGAGGGCACGGCGAGTTTGCGATGCAGTTTTTGCTCGTCGATCGGCCACTCGATGCCGTCGGTCGCTTGGCCTTGCGTGACGGCGCGCCGGTGATTGAACCATTTGTCGTTTTTGTCGAGGCCGTAGCCGAATCGCTTGACCTCCATCGAGCGAATGCCCTTCTGGAAGGATTCGGCGAAGCATCGGCCGATGCTCATGGCTTCGCCCACGCTCTTCATCTGAGTGGTGAGTGTTTCATCGGCTTCCGGGAATTTCTCGAAAGTCCATCGCGGCAGCTTGGTGACCACGTAATCGATGGTGGGTTCGAAGCACGCAGCGGTTTTGCCGGTGATGTCATTGCCCAGTTCGTCGAGGGTGTAGCCCACGGCAAGGACATTGGCCGCCAGGGTTGTGATCGGAGAACCCGTGGCTTTGGAAGCCAGCGCGCTCGAACGGCTGACGCGCGGGTTCATCTCGATCACGACCATCTCGCCCGTGGCTGGATCCACACCGAACTGAATGTTGGAGCCACCGGTTTCAACACCCACGGCGCGGATGATGGCGATCGAAGCATCGCGCATCCGCTGGTATTCCTTGTCGGACAGCGTCTGGGCTGGTGCGACGGTGATTGAATCGCCGGTATGCACACCCATCGGATCGAAGTTTTCGATGGAGCAGACGATGACCACGTTGTCGGCCTTGTCGCGCATGACCTCCAGCTCGTATTCCTTCCAGCCGAGGACCGACTGGTCGATGAGCACTTGCGTGATCATGCTCGCATCAAGGCCCTTGCGGACGATGTGCTCGAATTCTTCGCGGTTGTAGGCAATGCCGCCGCCGGATCCGCCGAGTGTGAAGGCGGGGCGAATGATGGCCGGCAGGCCGCAGATTTCGAGAAAGGCCCAGGCCTCGTC
>CALOAZ010000158.1:0-5162 GCA_942491355.1 uncultured Phycisphaeraceae bacterium | reverse complement strand
AAGCGAATGGGTGTGAGTTGTGCCAGTGGCGCCATACGCAAGAGCATGGGCTGAATTTCATCCCGGACTCAGCGCACCGTCGATCAGAAACACACGGCGTAGATTCAATCGTATGGTGATTTCGGCAGACACCATGCCACCAAAGCTGGTGCCAATCAGTTCGTCGTCTGATGTGATCCGGTATTGATCTATCAAGCTCTCTGCCACATCTGCAATGGAAGTTTGTCCGGCATAGGCCGGCCAGTCGCAAAAATGCGCATGGGGCAGTTCACGCCACAGCCCTTGATACATGGAGGCATCGGCCCCCATGCCCGGCAGGATGAAGCGTCTGGGTGAGTCGGATTCAACAGTGATGGCGGTGTCCTGAGTCGGTAACGGGGTTTGTCGTAAGGCATACACAATAACCCCCCGCGATCAGGACGTTAGCATGGCAGAGTCACATCCTGACAGGATTTTGGCAGAATCGCGGGAATAAAACCGTCGGATATGGCAACCCATAGAATTGATTCCTGCTGGAGTTAGCGTCATGAAATCTGATTTGTTGCGCCGTGCGGGGTGGGTCGGATGTTTCCTGTGGCTGTGGGCGATCAGCTTCAGTGTCGGGGCTGAGGCGGTATCGGATGCCGTCGAGCCCAAGACCGACGGTCCCGCCGCGGGGCATTCCTATCACGGCGAAGCTTTTAATGAAGGCCCCCGGCAACGTGCCTACCTGATGGGGGGCACGGGCGATGTGCATTTCAAAGTCTCCACCAACTCAGAGGAAGCTCAGTCCTTTTTCAATCAAGGCCTGGGTCAGCTTCATGGGTTCTGGTATTTCGAGGCCGAGCGATCTTTCCGGCAAGCGGCCATGCTCGATCCGGACTGCGCCATGGTTTATTGGGGCATGGCTCAGGCCAACGTGAACAATGCGGCGCGCGCCAAAAAACTGATCGGCGAGGCGGTCCTTCGGCGCGAAAAGGCTGATGCACGCGAGCAGATGTGGATCGATGCCCTTGCCGTTTTTTATGCCGACGACACCGAGGCCGAAAAGAAGCTCAATAAAAAGGAACGCGAGAAGCAGCGGTATGGAGACTATGCCGATCGCCTGCGAAGCATTGCGGAGGCTTATCCCGAGGATGTCGAGGCCAAGGCATTTCTTGCGGTCCAACTCTGGATCAACAAGGGCAAAGGGTGGCCGATCAAAGACTATGAAGAAAACGAAAAGCTCCTGCAATCGGTTTTGGAAGTCGCGCCGAATCATCCGATCCACCATTACCGGATTCACACATGGGATGATAAAGATGCCAAGCGCGCGTTGACCTCTGCTGCTCAGTGCGGACAAAGTGCGCCTGGAATTGCGCACATGTGGCATATGCCGGGTCACATTTATTCCAAATTGCATCGCTATCAGGATGCGGCCTGGCAGCAAGAGGCCTCGGCTCGTGTCGATCACGCCCACATGATGCGCGACCGGGTCATGCCCGATCAGATCCACAACTTTGCGCACAACAACGAGTGGCTCACACGCAATCTGATGCACGTCGGGCGCGTGCATGACGCATTGGCTCTGAGCCGAAATATGATCGAGCTGCCGCGCCACCCCAAATACAACGCCATCAGCGGCGGCAAATCCGGTAGTGCGCGTCTTGGCCGCTCTCGTCTGTACGACATTCTGACGCGTTACGAATTATGGGATCAGGCCATCGAAGCCTGTACGGGTTCTTATTTTGAGCCGACCGATCAATCGTCCGAGCAGATCGTGCGGTGGCGTCTTTTGGGTCGCGCTTATTTTGCAACGGGAAATATTGTGGAAGGGCTTAAGCAGCTGGATCTGGCCCGTGCCATGCAAAAGCTTGAACGGGCCAAGGCGGCCGAGAAACAGGCGGCGGCTGATCAGGATAAAAAGGGAAAACCGAAAGAAGCCAAAGCAGCGAAGCCCACCGACCTTGATCAATGCATCACCGAGCTCGAAGCGCACCAACTTGCCGCCGAAGGTCGGCACGGCGAGGCCTTTGCAAAACTCAAAACCGTCAAAGGGTATGACGACATGGCTCTTTCGGCCGCAGCATGGCGAAGTGGGGATGTTGATCAGGCGGTGAAGCTGGCTGAAAAAGCGGTCTCGGCTCAGGCGCAATCGGTGCGCCCCTTGGCGCATCTGGCCTTTTTGCTGCGAGCCGAAGGCCGGTCGGATCAAGCGGCCAAGGTGTTTGACCCGTTGCGAGCCATCAGCTCGCGCATCGATCTGGATGTGCCGGTTTTTGCGCGATTGTCACTGCTGGCTGAAGACCTCGGTCTACCGATCGATTGGCGCCAGCCTCACAAGGATACCGGCGATACCGGCGTGCGTCCGGCGCTGGATACGTTGGGGCCTTTTCACTGGCAACCGGTGGCCGCGCCTGACTGGACGCTGCCCAATGAGCATTGGGGCACCACCTCCTTGAAGCAATATCGCGGCAAGCCGGTGATTCTGTTGTTTTATCTGGGTGTGGGTTGTTCGCACTGCATCGAACAACTCGGTGTTTTCGCGCCCATGACCGATGCGTTTGAGCAGGCGGGCATTTCACTGGTGGGGATCAGTTCCGATGCTTCGAAGCGATTGATTGAATCGGTTCGAGCCGTGACGCCCAAAGCAGAGACCTTTGCATTTCCGCTGCTCTCAGATGGATCGTTGGAAGTCTTCAAGCAGTACCGTGCCTACGACGACTTCGAAAAGATCCCGTTGCATGGCACATTCCTGCTCGATCCCAAAGGCCGAATTCTCTGGCAGGACATCAGCTACGAACCGTTCATGGACGCCAAATTTTTACTTCAGGAATCAAAACGTCTTCTGGCCGGAGACATCTCGGTCGGGCGGTCGGCTGAATCACTCTCGCCTTGATGCCTTAATCTCAGGGCTTCTGAACGATGGCCGAATTCAAAACGGGGTGGAGCATTCGTGGCCCGATTTTACGATAGAATCGACACTCCAAAATACGGGAGATAAGGCAGCCCGATACTGGTTTGACGGCTTTGTGCCCGGCCTTAACTCTCATGACCCCCGATGGGATGTCGATCATGAGTGATTCATCCAAAAAACTGCCTGGCACCTTCAAGGCATTTTCTTCGCGTTTTCCTGAACTGGCTTCAGCGCATCAGACCGTGAATGAGATTGCAGAAGCCCAGGGCCCGCTCGACCCCAAGACCTGCTCGTTGATCAAGATCGCTCTGGCGCTGGGCGCGGGACTGGAGTCGGCGGTTCGCAGCCATGTGCGCCGCGCCACCGAGCGCGGCGCCACACACGAAGAAATCGAGCAAGCCATTGTGTTGGGGATGAACACGTGCGGCTTTCCGCGCACGGTTGCGGCGTGGAGTTGGGCGCAGGAACAATTTCGGCGTGATGAGGCCGAGAAAACAGGATGACGCTGGAAGTTTTGCTCTTCGGGCCTCAGGCGGTGCTGGCCGGTCGGCGCAGTGTGTCGATTCGCTTGTCGGAATCTTCGGTCGATTGTCGGTTATTGCGTCGCAAGCTTATTGAGGCAGTGCCTGAACTGGCTGAGAGTCTTCCGAGCAGTCGGTTTGCCGTGAACCATGAACTGGTCGGCGATGATCAATCCATTCGCGAAAGTGATGAGATCGCCTTGATTGGCATGGTGTCTGGCGGATGAGTGTTGATGTTCAATTGATCGAGGGTCCGTTACCTCTTGCCGTGTGTCGGCGTCCTGATGGCGCGGGTGCGGTGGTTCGGTTTGAAGGTGTGGTGCGGCCGCTTGAAGACGAACGTCTTCTGGCGGCATTGCTTTACGAAGCTTACGAACCGATGACCACGCGCGAACTCACGCATTTGGCGGCGGCCATACTCGGCGAATACAAATTGCTCAGCATCGAGGTACAGCACAGTCTGGGGCGTGTGCCCGTGGGGCAGTGTTCGTTTCGTCTGGATATTTGTTCGCCTCATCGAAAAGCGGGATTGCAGGCCGCCGATGCATTCATTGATCGCATGAAACGTGATATTCCGTTGTGGAAAGTGCCTGAATTCACGCTTGAAAATCAGCAGGTCGCCACAGTGTTGGATCGTCCTGCCGGTCGAGTGGGCGTTCAGAAGGAGCAGGCATCATGACGGGTTTCGCGTATCACACACCGACCGATGCGATTGCGGCCTGGGTGAATCAACTTGGCCCGGTGGACACCGAATTCATCCACTGGCAGGTGGCCACAGGACGGGTACTCGCCGAGCCGATCGTGGCCGATCGTGATAGTCCGCCGGCAGATGTCTCGGCGATGGATGGTTATGCCCTGGGCAGTGATATTCCATCGTCCGGTCCGATTCCGATTGCGGCAGAGCAGGCGATTGGCGCGCCGGCTCTCAAGGCCGTGGCAGGTCAAGCGATCAAAATTGTGACCGGCGCTTGTGTGCCGACGGAATCGACTTTGGTGGTTCGTCGTGAAGATGTGGATGAAAGCCGAAGTCATGCCATCACGCTTCGTTTGAAACCCTCTGACTTGAAACCGGGTGCGAACATCCGTGTTCGGGGCGAAAATCTCAAAGCCGGTCAGCTGGTGGTGGAGGCCGGGACGGTCATCACGCCTTCGGTGATTTCGGCGATGGCGGCCTTCGGTGTGGCAAACCCGCGCGTGCATCGCGTGGTGCGCGTGGGTGTGTTGAGTACGGGTGACGAATTGCAGCCGATCGAAGCGACGCCCGATCCATGGCAGATCCGTGATTCCAACGGTCCGACTTTGCGGGCACTGCTTGCGTCACAGCCATGGTTGCAACTCGAAGCGGCCGCGCATGCTTGTGATGATCCAGGTGCTTTGGTGGATCAATTGCAAAGCATGCTGGCGTGCTGCGATGTTGTGTTGGTGACCGGTGGTGTTTCGATGGGTGATCATGATCATGTGCCTGACGCGATTCGATCGACGGGCGGGCGCGTGATTTTCCACAAGCTGCCGATTCGCCCCGGCAAGCCTTTGCTGGCGGCGGTGGGCGCTGAAGGTCAGGCCATTGTGGGCATGCCGGGCAATCCGGTGGCAGTGCTGTGTTGCGCTGCCCGCTTCGCGTCGGCGGTTTTGCGACGTCGGGGGGGCGTCCGGTCTGATGACGCCGCTCGCCCGCAGGTCAGTTTGACCGAATCGCCTGATCGCTCCATTTCGTTGTGGCGGTTTTTGCCTGTTCGTCTGGTCAGCGATGGCCTTGCCGAACCGCT
>CALOAZ010000157.1:0-27027 GCA_942491355.1 uncultured Phycisphaeraceae bacterium | reverse complement strand
GGCCCTTCGTTCGTTTACGTATTGCGCCATGCCGATGCGCGGGATCGGGCTTCACGTCGGTGGCGATCAGTGATTTAGATGAAGCGGTCAGACGGTCGAGCAAGAGGCCTTTACGCGCACTGCCTATCCCCTCAGCCTTCTGGACGCATTGAAAACCGGCAGCACCGATCGCTTCGCCTTCACCGCCAAGGGTCAGCGCTCAACGTCAGTCTGGCCAGAGTCCATCGGATCGCCGCCAACCTTTACATGCGCATCGAAGATGCGGGAGGTAGAAGCGCTCGACCAGATGGATGAACCCGGCGCGACCGAAGGCCGCATCTCCACGCCCTTCAAAACAATTGGTACTTATTTTCTGGTGGTCGAAGAATTGCATCGACGCGGTGGACCCGGCATTCGTCTACCGCCTGACCTCGCACGTCCAGCCACAGGGCTTCGGCTTAATGCGGATCGCATCACACTCAATGCCGCATCCGGCGAAACGTGAATCAAAATCGTCTACACGACGCGACTATCAAAGGCCCCATCGATCTTTTGCCGTAGACGCCCATCACGCTTGAATCAAAGCCCGTATCGAACCATTGAATCCGAAGAAAAACCGGAAAAAAGACAAGAAGGACGATGACGCCAAAGTCGAACACGAATTAAAACTGCGCATCCCGAAAGATGCGGTGCCCGGCACAATTTTACACTTTCACGCTCTCGGGCAGACGGCCCATGAACCGCAAATGCTCGAAGCACCGATCGATACAGACCCGGCCCTCCAAAAACTCTGGCCGCGCTCGAAACGATTGCCGCGCCTGCTCGATGGCGCGTTTCTATTGTGCGTGACCGAGCCCAAGGCACCCACCGAAAAAAAACCCGAACCGGATCCAGACAAGAAGTGAACGCCCGCACCCCGCTGCTCGCTCTGTTGACTCTCTCGACTGCGACATATGCCGCAGACGATCTGCGCTTTTCACGCGATATCGCACCGATCCTCATGCAGCGGTGCCAGGCTTGCCACGGCCCCAAGAAAGCCAAGGGCGGCTATCGCGTTGGGCCGACACATTCAATCTGCTCAAGCGCGCCGGCAAAAGCGATTTTCCATCCCTCACGCCCGGCGATCCGGATCAGAGCGAACTCTACAACCTGCTGATTGAATCTTCGGCCGATGATCGCATGCCCAAAGATGCCGATCCGATGCCCAAAGTCGAAATCGACCGCATCGCGAAGTGGATTCGCGACGGCGCGTCCTTCGATGGCCCGGATGCCGACACCGCGCTGATCGAAATGTATTCCGGCCGTGACGCTTGCCCTCCCGCACCGGAACAATACTGCCCGCAAGCCGCTGCCCATCGCCGCCATGGACCTGAGTCCGGATGGCAAGCAACTGGCGGTGGGGCGCCCAATATGGAGTCATCCTCTGGAACACTGAAACCGGCGCCATGATCCGGCGCATCGGCAATGCGCCGCGCCGATTGTTCCAGGTCACCTTCGCCACCGACGGCAAAACACTCATCGCCGCGGGAGGTGAAGCCGGCAAAACGGGCGAAGGCCGCCTTTATGAAGTGGCCACCGGAAAACTGCTGCGCGTCTTCGGACCGCGCGATGACACGCTTCTGTGCGCCGCATGGCACCCCGACGGCAAACATATCGCCATGGGGGGCGCTGACGGTCAGATTCGAATCCATGAAATCGAGACCGGCAAGGAAACCCTGCGTTATGCCGGCCATGCCGACTGGGTCACCGCATTGAACTACAGCCGTGACGGCACATGGCTCGCCACCGCAAGTCGTGATAAGACCGCCCGCGTGATTAATCCTGAAACAGGCAAAGTGCGCAGCATCTATCGCGGCCATCAAGATCAGGTCTTCAACGTGGCATTCAATGCCGAAGGAGACCGTGTGTATTCCGGCGGCGCCGATCAACGCGTCCATGAATGGATGGCGCAGGATGCCAAACGCGCCGCAGACTTCGGCCGCATGAACCGCGAGCCGGTGCGCCTGATCGTCACGGATGACACACTCTGGGTGGCCTGCGGCGACGGCAAGGCGTATCGCTATGCCCTGAAGGATCGCTCCCGGCAGCAGACTTTTGAATCCGGCACGGACTGGCTTTTCGGCCTGGCCCGACACGGCAAACAATTGATGGCCGGCGGCCCCGACGGCAAAGTGCGCCGATGGTCAGACGACCCGGAAAAACCGCAAACCTTCGCCGTCCTACCCGGTCTGCCCTGAATCATTCCCTCCAAAATAAAAAATGCCCTGCGCCTCGGCGAACCGAAACGCAGGGCATGTGTGGGTCACATGGATTTGATCGTCCAAGTCTTTACTGGCTGACGAGCAATTGAGGCGCCGCAGCGCCTTCTTTCGAGCTGAACCACACGTCGTTGCCACCGGCATCCATTTCAAGAATGACCGTGACCGTGCCGTTACCCGTCACCAGTGCATTGACGGGAATATCCACAGTTGCACCGACACTGTACGAACCACTCTTGGAGCCGACCTGCGCACCCTTTGAAGGCGCATTCGCACCTGACAGCGCCGCCGTCTCCGACCAACTGCTGGTGGAGCCTTTGTAAGCTTTCAAACCGCCGGAGCCCGCATCCGTATCCACCTTCAGGCGCAACGTCGCCGTCTTCACCGGCAGGCCGTTGAGTCCCTGTACGTTGAACTTCAGATAGGTGATGCGCGTGCGCGATCCGTTTTCCACTTTCAACAACGTATTGTTGTGGCCCGTACCGTTTTCGGTGTAGGCATCTGCCGAAGATGTGAACGTCAGCGTCTGCGGTTGATCAGCCTGATTCACCACCGTGAAGTTCACGATGACGGCCGGTCCGGCTGCGCCGGACGCACCATCCTGACTGTAAGGCGTGACCGTCAGCGCGTGCTGGCCGAGCGAGGGCGACCAAGGGTTGTAATCCTCCGCATCGTTACCTGCGAGGGCATAGACCGGCAGATTCTCCGTCTGGAAATTCGCATTGCCGTCCAGACCGAAGACCACCGATTCGGTGTCGCCGTTCACTTCGGCACGCACATTCAGATTCGGACCGGTCACCGCCAGATTGATGACGTCGCCATTTTTGAGTTCACCCAGATCCTGATCGGTATCGGCATTGACCAAGACCAGCTTGGTGATCGCCGGTGACGCACTTGGCGGTGGTGGCGGCGTGGTCGCATCGGCTTCGACCTTGATCGCACTAAGCTTCGCGTTGTTCAGATCGGTACTGAACAACAGATTCAAGACACCATCAGCCACATCCACCTTGAAAGTGACGTCGTAAGCCGTGTCATGTCCGGCCACCTGATAGATATCCAGATTCGAAACCTTCTCGATGTTTTCCACAATCACATCGAAGATGCGCTTGTTGGTCAGCGTGAAGTAAATCTCTGCGAATTTCAGCGTCACCGTGTAGGTGCCGTTTTCCACCGGCAAACTGTAAGAGAAGTCTCCGTAGCGCTCCGAGCGATACAGCACACCATCGGCTGTCCCCGAGATGGGATCACCCGAGGTGTAAGTGAAACCGCCGGAGAAGTTGCGATCGGCGTCATAGTCCGTGCCATCGGCTGCGGTATACGCAGGGCCACCGGCATTGATCGCATGCACCACATCACCCGATCCACCCGGAGGTGGCGGCGTGGTGCTGTCCTTCACCGTGATGATGACCGTCTTGGATCCCTTGGCCCCATCGTCATCGGTCACGGTGAGTTTCACGGTGAACGTACCGGGCGTGTTGAACACGTGAGCGTCATTGCTCTTGGAACTCTTGGCCGAGCCGTCGCCCCAGTCCCATTCGTAAGCCACCACCACGCCGTCCGGATCACTCGATGCTGATCCTGTGAACGATACATTCAGAGGCGCGTCGCCCGTGGTGAGATTGGTCGTGATTCTTGCAATCGGCGGCTGATTGGCCACGGTACCCGAGCAGGTCATCAAGACCGAAGCCGGAATGGCCTTCTTGCTGATGCCGGGGCCGGCATACGACACGGTCAGCGCTTCGCCGCCGGTCTTCTCGAAATACACCACTTCGATGCGGTGCGTGCCGGCCTTGAGATTGATCTCGCCCGATTTTTCAGTGGCCCCGTGCAAGCCGTCGTGATCGACCACCACCGTACTGCCGATCGTGAGTCGGCTGCCGTCATCACTGTTCACATAGAAGGTGTAAACGCCCTCGAGCGGCACATCGATCCAGCCGTCAAAGCGGAAAGCGAAATTGTCATTCACACCGGCCGGACGCACACCGATATCAAACGTACCAGCGATGCCTTCGACCGATGGCGTGAGCGCGCCGAAGTTCGGCAGACTGCTGAATGATCCGTTGTAGAACGCGTAACTCACACCGCCGGTCACCGAAGTGCCGCAGGCCACGGGATCCGTATCTTTCGGTGGATCCACCGGCGGAGGCGGCGTGACCGTGGTCTTGCGCACCAGGATCGTCCAATCCTGACCCGTATTGTTGGGCGCGTTGCCCAGATTGCGCCACGCCCCACCGCTGACGGTTTTGACCGAGCCATCTTTGAGCGCGCCACCGTTGCGCGGATCGAACCATTTGACTTCGAATGTGCCTGACGCGCCGTTCAGATTCAGGTCGGTGGTGCCGCCGCTGCGCAGGTAGGCCACGTAAACTTCGCCTGTTTTGAACAGGCAGTAGCTGGTGCTGGCCGCACTGAGCTTGGCATTGTCATTGCTCATTTCCCAGAAGGGAACCTGATTGCCGTGGAAGAAATCCAACAGGTAGCGGCAGTAATCCCACCACTTGTTGCGGCTTCTGAAATTCTGAAGCGAAAGATCCGAATCGGCATAGCTGTAGCCGAAGTAATATTCGCTGCCCGCTCCGCCGGCCATCACATTGCCCCAAAGTGTCTGCTTGCGATGATCGTCATGCGTGGCATCACTCGCATCGGGCAGAATGCCGGTGTTGGCACCCCCCTGTTCATCGTTGGCCACAATCCAGGGCCGGCCATTACTCTTCGAGCGATCCACCCAGATTTTGGTGGCATTGAACACATTGTTCCAATTGGTCTGGATCGACACGCCTTCCAGATTGCCAAATCCGAGCAGCGGGTTGTAGACCTTGTCATGATCACCGGGGTAAGTGTGAATCACCACGATGTGGTCATACGGATCCACCGCATGGAAATAATCCGCAAAACTCTTCTGCTGAGCGGTGGTGTTGGTGTTCTCCTCGCCTAAATTCCAGTTCAGCGCTAGATGATGCGCGAAGCGGGCGATCAATTCACGGTAGTACAGTTTGCGCTGCGTGCCCAAGGCACCGCCATCGAGCAACTGATCGTTTTCCGTTTCCTGCGTTTTGAAGTGCAGGTAGAAACCTTTTTTCGTGCCGTGTTCAAACACGATTTCCCACTGATCCAGACGTGAGCAGTCCATCCGGACGCGCTCGTTGTAATTCAGATAAGGGAATACGTTGCGATCGTCGCCACCGATGTTCATCGGCAGAAAACTGAAACTGTTCAGGCCTTCAGAAGCCAGGTAGTTGATCGCTCCGATCAACCCTTTGCCCTTGCCGCTCTTCCAGGTCGGATCGCCCGCAGACCAATCACTCACGTGCGGGCTGTAGGTCTTGATCAGATCATCCTTCTGACCATCACTAGCGAAGGGACCGTCGAAGTCGGCATAGGCCAACAGATTTTCAGGTGAATCCGGGCCTTCTTTCAAAAAGTAGCTGCCGTCGGCAAACTGCAGATGATGCTTGCCGACATACTTCAAACGACCTTTGCCGCGCAGATCGCGACCGGTCTTGTTGGTGTCCAGAATGTTGAAGGAGCCTGTCGCATTATCAAAATGCCCGGCGCTCGATCCACCGCCGTTCACCGCGACACTGCTGCCGGTCTTGAAACTCGCGGTCCAGTTCCAAGTACCCGTGCGATCAGGCGCGAAATGCACGCGCCACTTGTTGCCGCCCGAGGCGCTTGAATTGCCGGCATTGCCATCGGCCGCGTAATAACCGGGCACGACATATGTCGTGCCGTCGGTGTGCTTGAACGTCACATCAAGACGGTAATCCAGGAAAGGATTCGGATTCGCCGTTTCAGTCGTATTGGGGCCGCTGTAGGTCAGCGTGACCTTGTGCCAGCGGCGCAATTCACCGCTGAGCGTCGGCGGATCATTCGTCGACGGCGGAGGCGGCGGCGTGGAACCCGCCGTGATCGTGAAGGCGATCTGCAGCGCCGTGCCCGCCGTGCCCGATCCACCCGAACCGGAATAGGGTGTGCCCTTGAGCGTCTGACTGCCGGTGCTGTACGACCAGGCGTCGTAATTGCCGCCGGTATCTCCTGCCAGTGCATAGGGTGCGGCGCTTTCGGTCTTGACGTTCACACCGTTGAGCGTGAACACCACCGAACCCACCGAACCGGACGTATTGGCACGAATGTTGATGTTCGGGCCGTTCTGAGAGATATCGACCGTATCCCCGTTGCTCAGCGTGCGGATGTCCTGATCCGTATCCGCATTCACGAGCGTGAAACTCGTCACCATCTGCGCCTGAGCCGTCATGGCCATCAGCAACAGAGCCCATACCGACATCCCTATTCTGCGTTGCATTGCGTGCCTCCAGAGACGGGAACCAGACTGCGCGACCGCGCAGCGATCGCCTCGATGTTGATGCCCGGAAGCCACCGGACCTTAGCTGGTATTTTTATTTTTTTATGGATTCGGAAACGGCAACGACCTCATCGATATCGCGCTGCCAGATTGTCTGCAAAAACGAAGGGGGTGCATGCAGAATGCCGCCCAGCTCCATCGCTTCCACAGTGCCGGATAGGGCGCGCCTCTCACCGCTGTGACGAGACACCAGCGCGTGTAATGCGCTGCGGCGCACCTGACGCCAAAGATCTGAATGCAATGCCATCATCAATCTCCTGCCCCATTCACCACTACAGGTGAATGACACATGCGACTCGATGCTTAGCTTTATTTTGAAAATAATTCAGGAGCCAACGGGCAAACCGTAACGCCCGGCGATGGTTTCAGCCCGCTTCAAACTCCAACTTTCTGGATATGAACGGCGGAGCTTTTGAACCGCCGCCGCGATAAAGGCGAGCTCGCCCTGATAGCGCTTGGCGAATTTGTGGTCATCCACCTTGCCATCCTGTCGAATGGAAGCAGCCTTGGCCTCCACCGCCTGAAGAATGCGACGGGCCTGCTTTTCCTTGGCCACTGCAGGATCCGAAGACCAAGTGCGCGTCAGATCGCGCAGTGCGTCACCGGCAGAAGATCCCTGATACACCTTCGAGAGCTGCGTGATCAGATCCACCGCACCCAGCGGATCAGTGCTGCGCGTGGCTTCGATCTGATCTTTGCGCTTCTGGACATGTGCCGTAAGCACTTCCACGGCCTGCTTGGCTTCGGCAGCCTCTTTCGCGTCTTCGGATGACGTGCGCGCTTCGGCATAGCCCAGTGCCGCGCCAAGACGCCCCTTCTCCCAGGCGGCAGCAACCGTCAGCGCTGCGAATTCAGGCATCGGCGGCAGACCGCGTGTTTCAGGCAATGCCGGATCTTCTGCCCGCTTGCGATCCACATCGGCACGCGAAAGGTGAATGCGATCGATGCCGAATCCCTCGGAGCGACCGCAAATCTCCAGCACATGAAGTCCTGCGCCCAATTCATATTCGGCCTCGGCAAACTTGCCGTGATTCGGCTCGAACCGACAATTCCATGTCCACTGGCGGGGCGGATTCGCAAAGCATTTCACGAAAGCGCCACCATCCATGCGCACAAAAGCATCGTTGGCTTTGTCGCCCTCCGGATGATCGCGATAGGTGCGATATCGAAAGCCGTACGTTCCCGGCGTGGTGATGAGAATGCGATAGGTCAGCGCATCGCCGCTCGCACCGCCGTAACGATTGCCACCCTTCCAGACGTAATAACTGTCACCGGCAAAGCCTTCGACCGCTGTTTCTTTCGACCATCCGGATGACGGCGGATGGGATTCGATCTCGATCACAACCATGCCGTCATCTTCCACGAACAAATCTTCTGCCGCCGACACCGAACCCGCCAATGCGGCCATCAATAATCCTGCACACCAGAACCGGCTCATCGGCGCTTCCTTTCATGAATCACCCGAATCCGAACTTCGTAAGGAGCGCTCGCTCGCCCTTTGCCATTTTTCTGATCAAAAGCCGTGGCGCGAATCACATGCACGCCTTCCTCGATATCAAGCGTCGCGATTTTATTTTCCTGATCGCCACCGGCGTAGAACGGCGGCACGCTTTCGGTGTTAAGACTTTTGCCATCGAGTTCAAATTTCACGCTTGCCACATCCGCACCCACTTCGGCGCGAATGGTATAACCCGAGCCCAGCCGCGCCGGATCAATCGCCATGCCTTCGCGTAACGGTGCGATCACACGTCCGGTGGCGGCGTGAATCAATGTCAATCCGACTACGCCGGAGGGTGTCGGTTCCACCACCGCCTGATTCACCACGCGGAATTGGATCATGCGCGCCTCGCCCGAATGACCATGGCCGAAGCGCTCGGCATAAGGTGTCGCGCTCAGCGTATAAACACCCGGCAAGGGCTCCCATTCATACAACTCTTCGGTGGCCGGGCTATCCCCCGCCGCATAAAACGGCCAGAAATTCTCCGCCAGCCGACCGATGCGATTGCCGCGCGTCGTCACCGGCTCGAATCGACGACCCTGTTCATCCACACCCTTGAATTCGAAGATCACCGAACCCGCATGCTCCGGATCGGTCACCGCCTGAATATTCAGATGGCGCGTCGCCAATTTCGACAGGTCAATGACATCGCCCTCTTTCAGCGATTCAAAACCACTGATGGGCTGCGCGGTCACCGCATCCAGCAAAACCAGTGCGGTCACACGCGGCGCCACTTTTGTACGCACCGTCGATTCCAACCGTTTCGGATTCAGATCGTGTACGGCCAGCTCGATCGCTTCTCCGACTTCAGCCACCTGGCCGGCACCGGTCGCCACATCCACTCCGGTCTTGAGATCGGCAAAGCGCACAAGCCCTTCGCTGACTTCCAGACGGCTGCGCGCAGGCGAAGCCTTGAGAATGAACGCGGTTCCCACCACCGTGGCGCGAGCCTGCGCCGTGTAAAGCATCATCGGCCGACCTTCTGGCTGCTTGTCGGCGACGCAAACAATATGCCCACCCTTGAGATCGATGCGCTTTGCGTTGCCCGGCATCGAAAACACCACACGGGTCAAGCCCGCAAGCACGATCGACGTGCGATCATCCGGATAGCGCACCTCTGCACCCGCGAAGATGTCACGACAGATCACTTCATCACCTTCGCGCAAAACCATCTCGGGCTCAGCGCTGAGAATCACACCACCGCGCATCACTTCGACACCCGGCGTGACCTTGTCGAGCCGGGCCACCACGCGATCAGAGACCGGCGCCGTCACCGGAGCGCCCACCGGGGATAATGCGTCCAGACGCAATGCCACCGGGGGTGCCGGTTCGATGGTTTCGCCGACCGGACGAGCGTTGGCCACCAGCGGTCGTTCCTGAATCCCGGCCGGCGGCGCAATGGGTCGTTCAGTGGTGATCAGCGGCGCAGGAACGGTCGCCAGATCCGGCACGGTGTCCTGATTCGGTATCGATGTTTCGGAAGGCGTCAGCGCCACCGCCGGACCGGATGTCTGTGATCCTCCTCCCCGAAGGGCGATCACGATCGACAACCCGAGGATCAGACACGCGGCAATCGCGAGCGCCATGCGCTGCGCCCCTGAAGCCGCCCGACGTGCACGCAATTGATCGGCCGCTGATGACACCGGGAAGGGAATCGGCTCCGGCGCCCCCATCGCCTCATCGGCGGCCGCAGTCGCGCGGGCCAGACGGCGCCCCGCCTGCTCTTGCTGTGTTTCGCGCAAATTGCCATGGAGACCGGCCAGCTGCCAGTACATCGCCGGCGATTCAGGCTCGGTCTGAATCATGGATTCGAGCTCAAGCTGCTCGGCTTCGGTCAGCGCCAGATCCAGATGACGTTCCACCAGTTCCGTGAAGCGACGCAAATCCATCGTTCAGATCTCCCCCGCACTGGCCTGACGACCAAGGCATTCACGAAGGAAAGATCGAGCGCGCGACAGAGCCACATAAACAGCCTGGGGTGTCCAGTTCATGCGCTGCGCGATTTCGCCGGGCTTGATGCCCTGCCGATAGCGCAATTTCACAATCTGACGGGTCTTGGGCGCCAGCTTGCCGACACACTGCCGTAAATCCGTGCGCTCCGATACGGCTTCTTCCAAAGGAGCTGCGGCACAGAGCGTTTCGATGGTTTCGGGCGAAAGCACACCGGGCGAGCGCCGATGCTTGCGAGCGGCCTCGAGCGCTTTGCGCTTGGCGATTTCGCAGGCCCAGGCAGTGAAATTCGTGCCCGGTCGATAGGCCTCGGCTTTTTCGGTGATGACGACGAAAACTTCTTGGAGGATGTCGTCTGCCAGATCAAAGTCCGGAAACAGCGCCCCGACGAAACCACGCAGCAGCCCGCTGTTCCGGATGAACAACTGCTGAACATGCAAAACGTGATTCGGGTCGGATTCCATGCGCGTGACTCCAGACATTTACATCATGTCGGCTCAGCCAGGAACCTTAGCACTCCACGGGCGTATTTTTCTAATTATCTGATAATAAAGAACTAATGATTTTTTGATATCTGCAGAACATCACCTTCGACCAGACGGGGAATGGTCGTACGTGCTGCCGCGAAGTCATCCGGCAGATGAACCAGCCGCATGCGGGCCCGAATCGCGGGATCCAACCCGTTGAGATCCTCGATGTCGGTATGGGCTGGAGGCACATTCGACTCATGCACGATCAGATCCGCCTGAGCCAGCCAGTCGATATGAGCCTGCTCGAAAGGTGTGTCACCCGACCAGCCCAGCGTGCCGTCGGGCCCTGACAACCGCAGTCCGATGGTGGGAATCGGGTGCCCCGTCCAGCGGCATTCGACTTTCAAGCCGGCTATATCAGCGATCTGTCCGGGGACCAGCACACGCAGATCGAAATAGGATTCGAGCGTGGAGGGCTCACCGGCAAATGGCGCATCCATCGCTGGGGCAAGACGTTCCCAAAGCCGATCGATCACGGCCTGCGTGGTGTGCAAACGCAGTTTCGGGCGCGTCGGATCCTTCAATCGCTCGACCCGACGGGCAAAAGCGAAGGATTCGAGTCCGTTGCAATGATCCCCATGGAGGTGCGTGAGAATCACATCACAAATATCCGAAGGTTGAATGGACCACGACGCCCGCTGAGCCGCTTCATGCAGGACCCGGTGAATGGGATCAGGACAGTCCACCTGAACCAGCCCGTTCGGAGCCTGGATCAGACAACTGCTGCCGTAATGTCGGGCGGTAAAGGCGTCGCCCACGCCGGTGATAAGAACCTGCATCGGCCACTATGGTCGCCGCCCGAAGCCTGCCGGGCAAGCCTTACCTGTCGAAGGGATCCGGGGTTATACTCGGCGGCATGGATCACCGGGTATACGGCAAAACAGACGTCGGGCGGCGCTACGACCACAACGAAGATGCGATGCTGATCGACCCCGAATTGGGGCTCTACATCGTGTGCGACGGCGTGGGCGGACAGGCCGCGGGTGAAGTGGCTTCTCAAACCGCAAGTCAGACCATCCGGGACTACATCGCAGAACGGCGCGATGTCCTGGAATCCTGCCGAAAAGGTTCGAACCTTTTCAATCGGGATCGCGCACTGGATCTGGCACGCGAAGCCATCGAAGCGGCCAACAAAAAAGTGGGCGACATGTCCGCGACCGAATCCGACAAGCAGGGCATGGCCTGCACGGTGGTGTTGGTCCTGATTCTCGGTCCGCATGCCGTGGTGGCGCACGCCGGCGACTCGCGCATTTATCTGGTGCGCCAGGGCGAGATCTTCCAGCTCACCGAAGATCATTCGGCCGCCAATGAACAACTTAAAAAGGGATTGATCACACCCGAACAGGCTCGCGCGAGCCGCACCGGCTCGCTGATCACCCGCGCCATCGGCATCCAGCGCGATTACATCTCGCCGGACCTGATGTTCATGGAGTTGATGAGACGCGACAGCTTCCTGATCTGCAGCGACGGCTTGAGTCGTTACTTCGAAGACGCGGAACTGCTGCGGTTTTTTCAGGGCATGCCTGCCGAACAACTCCCGGATGCGCTGGTCGAGCGATCCAACAAGCGCGGCGGCCAGGACAACATCACCGCTATCGTGATCGAAGCCGACAAGGCCGATGCTCAATCCGATGCCGAAGTCGTCCGAAAATTCGACATCCTCAAGAAAATTCCGCTGTTCGAATATCTCAATTACATGGAACTGATGAAGATCCTCAACATCACGGGGATCGCATCCTACAAATCCGGCGATGCGGTCATTCGCGAAGGCGAACGCGACCACCGCTTGTTTGTCTGCCTGCATGGTGCGGTCGAAGTCACCAAAAACGGCGAACCGCTGGCGCAGCTCGGCACGGGGGATTTCTTCGGCGAAATGTCACTGATCGATAAAAGCCCGCGATCGGCCGACGTCACCGCCACCGAGCGATGCAGTCTGATCATCATTGATCGCGAACATTATTTCAGACTGATCACGCGCGAACCGCGTCTGGCCGTCAAACTCATGTGGCCCATGTGCCGCGAACTCAACCGCCGCCTGCGCGACACCAGTGCCGAACTGGCCTGGCGCAAAAGCAATCGCGAAGGACAACAGGACGACATCGAAGACGCCCTGCACTTCCTGTCGACCTGATCAGCCTTTATTCGGACATTTTAAAACACGACAAACGGCGCGGATCGCGTGCGTAGAAATGTTTGTTCGCCAGCGCCGGATATGCACGCGTACCGTGACCCAGCACCTGCGCGCGAGCCACCGGCGCAAACGCCTCGGGCGAAGCGGGCGCCAAAATCAATTCGCCGCGCTCGGTCAGAATCAGCAGATGATCGCGCACCAGAATCAGCGAACTGACCGCAAACGGATCCACCGTCCAGCGCACACGCCCGGTCGCCCACTCCACGCAGCGCAACCGAAAACCCGAGGCCTCGCGCCCATCCACGCCGTAAATGAATCCGTCATGCACGACGGGCGTGACGTACTGACTCGAAATCGCTTCATCCGATGCCCATCGTTCCTGCACGCCATCTCCCGTGCGGCGTAACAACGCGGCGCCCGTCTCGTAGCTGGCGGTCAATAGAATCGAGTCATCCACAATGATCGGTGTGGCGGCATTCACTGAAGCATGCATCGCCGCGCGGAATCGCCGCTCGAAGAGCACGCGTCCCGGCTTTGGATCAATCACCACGAGACCTTCGCGCGTGAGACAAAATAATTCGCGCCGACCCTTCATCGTGGCGGCCACGGGCGAGGCATATCCGGCTTCATGATCGGTCACATGCCATCGCTGCTCACCTGTGGCGCGATCAAAAGCCACAATGCCCGCCTGCTTCGGACCGCCGACCTGCACGACGACCTGATCGCCTTCGACCAGCGGTGAACAGACACGCCCGAAAAATCCGTCTTCGGAGCCATAGCGATCGGCGGTATCGACGGTCCAAATCCGCTTGCCGGTCTGCCGATCCACCGCGCGCAGCACCCCATCGGCACCAAAGGCAAAGACGCGTTGATCATCGACCGCAGGCACCGCGCGCGGCCCGCTGTGATGCCCCATGCGATCGACATAACGCGATGGCTGCTCATCGGCACAGATCGACTGGCCATCGGTAACTGAAAATGCTTCCAACCGATCCACGGCTCCCACGCGATGAAATAACCAAACTCGGTCACCGACCACCACGGGACCGGCATATCCATCACCTACCGGACGAGACCATCGCACGGACGGACCGTCTGCCGTCCAGAGCGCAGGAACAGGCTCATCGGCAGATGCCGCACCATTGCGATTAGGACCATGCAGCTGTGACCAGTCGCCAGCCTGCAGAAAACCAGCCATCAGCAGGCTCACCGCGCCCATCCATAAGCCGTTGTATTTCATCACAGGATTCTACGGGCAACCGGCTGATCGTTAGAATTTAGTTAAACCGGGATTTCAATGGATTGCTTCACGACAAATCGACTAGTCTCATATGTGAATAATCTCTATACGATGAGCAAACTGATGCCCCTCATGACCAAGGCACACCCAAAAAACACGCAATCCACGGCACCCACCACGCAAAGCACGCCCATCCGTCGCGTACTTGTGGTCGAAGATGAGCCGGATCTCCAGGAACTGATCAAATACAATCTGAGCCGCGACGGCTTTCTGGTGACCTGCACCGACCGCGGTGAACAGGCTTTGATTCTGGCCGGACAGATCCAACCTGATTTGATTCTGCTGGATCTCATGTTGCCGGGCATGGACGGTCTGGAAGTCTGCCGCCACCTCAAAGCCGCCACCGACACCGCACAAACGCCCATCGTCATGCTGACGGCCAAAGGCGAAGAAACCGACGTGGTGGTGGGCCTCGAAATGGGCGCCGATGACTACATCACAAAACCCTTTAGCCCGCGCGTCCTCAGCGCCCGCCTCAAGGCTGTTCTGCGACGACCGATCGGTGAAAGCCACCAAGCCGCGGATGAATCGCAGCGCAATGTCACGTTGGGACCGATTCGCATCACACCTGACCGCCATGCGGTTCATGTGGATGATGTCGCGATCGATTTGACCGCCACCGAATTCAAATTGCTCCACCTGATGGCCCGTCGAAGCGGTCGCGTGTTCACACGCCAACAGATCATCGACGCCCTTCACGACGGTTTTGCCGCCGTGACCGATCGATCCGTGGATGTTCAGATTGTCTCCCTGCGGCGAAAACTCGGCACAGCGGGATCGTGGGTACAAACGGTCCGCGGCGTCGGCTATCGTCTCCAGGAAGCCGAGGGGTGATCTGGCATGGCCCGCTCACGCCCATTGGCCTTGGATTTGGATTTGGATGCGCCGACATGGGTGTTTTATTTTCAGTCATCACGCCATTGAATGCTCAGAGTTCGTCACCCACCATGCCATGGGTATTCATTCTTGGATTGTGCCTGCTGGCATGCGTGGTCATTCTGCTCCGGGTGCGCAGTTCCGTTCGGATGATGCATCGACAGCATCAAGACGTGCTGCACAAACTCGCCGACCGCCAGAACGAACTCGAAGCATCGCTCGACAGCATGGTGGAAGCCGTATTGGCCATTTCACCGTCCAATCATTTGATCACGCTCAATGAAGCGGCCGCCCATCTTTTCGGCACCACTTCGTCGACAGCCGTCGGACGCCTGATTCACGATGTCATCCACATCGAATCTCTCCGGCAATTCATCGCGCAAATCCAGCAGGTCGATCGCCCTCTGCAAACGGATATTGCATGGACCACAGAAACACCGGCCGCCGATGACCCGCCGGAGCCGCGGATGTTTCTCGCCCAAGGTGCCATCCTGCGCGATGCATCGGGAAATCGCACCGGCTCTCTGATCGTGCTTCACGATGTCACACGGCTGCGCCGCCTGGAAGTGATCCGACGCGATTTCGTGTCGAACGCTTCGCATGAAATCAAGACGCCCGTGGCCGCCATCAAGGCCGCAGGTGAAACGCTCCGGGATGCCCATGATCAAGATGAGGAAACGCGATATCGTTTTCTGGACATCATCTGCCGGCAAACCCAGCGACTCGAAGCCATCATCGAAGACATGCTCTGTCTGGCCCGCCTGGAAGAAGAGGCCGAAACACGAGCCATCGAGCGCACCCGTGCGCCGATTGCGTCGGTCCTCCACCTCGCCGCCGAGGCTTGCCAGGTCCATGCTGATGAGCGGCATACGCGCCTTCACCTTGAAGTCTCCGAAACCCTTCGCGTGCTGATGAATCAGCAATTGATCGAACAGGCTGCGGTGAATTTGATTGAAAATGCCATTAAATATTCAGCCCCTGAAAGTCGTGTCTGGATCAGCGCCGAACGGCAAGGTGATTATGTGGTGATCGCCGTTCGCGACGAAGGTACCGGGATCGCAGCCGAACATTTGCCGCGCCTTTTCGAGCGATTCTACCGCACCGATAAAGCCCGAAGCCGCGCCCTGGGCGGCACCGGGCTGGGGCTCTCTATCGTGAAACATGTCGCGCTGGCCCATGGCGGCCGCGTCTCGGTCAACAGCACACCCGGCCACGGCAGCGTATTTCGCATCCATCTGCCGACCGCCTGATCCGGTTCTCACCTGGCGCTCACATGTTGCTCACAGACCCGTTTTAGGATTCTGTCAAACGTGACAGAAAACCTTTAAACGGAGTCAGAATCATGTCTCGGATCATGCTCACCCGCCGAAACACACTTACCGGCATGTGCTGTTTTGTACTCGGCCTCACCGGCCCAAGCTTCGGTGCCGACAAACTCGATGGCCGAATCTCCATCGACGGCTCAAGCACCGTTTACCCCATCACTGAAGCCGTCGCTGAAGAATTCCGAAAAGTCCAACCCAACGTGCGCGTCACCGTCGGCATCTCCGGCACCGGTGGCGGCTTCAAGCGCTTCGCCGTCGGCGAAACCGACATCTCCGATGCCTCACGCCCCATCAAAGACAAGGAATACGCCGCGGCAAAAAAAGCCGGCGTCGAATTCATCGAAATGCCCGTGGCGTATGACGGCCTTTCGATCGTGGTCAACAAAGAAAATACCTGGGCCAAATCACTCACCGTCAATGATTTGAAAAAGATCTTCCTCGACGGCTCGTCCGTGAAAACCTGGAAAGATCTGAACCCCACTTATCCAGCCGAACCGATCAAGATGTTCATCCCCGGTACCGATTCGGGCACCTTCGATTACTTCAAGGAAGTCGTGGCTGAAAAAGACGGTTCCATCCGATCGGATGTATCAGCCTCTGAAGATGACAACGTGCTGGTCCGCGGCATCGCCGGCGCCAAAGGCGGCATCGGCTTCTTCGGCTGTGCCTACTACTTTGAGAACCAGGATAAACTTCGCGCTCTCGCGATCGATGGCGGCAAGGGAGCCGTGCTTCCGACGGCTCAAACCATCGAAAGCGGCGACTACGCTCCGTTCTCGCGCCCGCTGTTCATCTATGTGAGCAAAAAAGCCGCAGAACGCCCGGAAGTGGACGCCTTTGTGCAGTTCTACCTGAAGCACAGCGCCAAACTGGCGACTGAAGTGGGTTACGTGGGCTTGCCTAGCGAGATCCAGCAGCGCGTGGCCAAAAACTACGCCGTTCGCAAGCTTGGAACCCAGTTCATGAATGACAAGGGTGAAAAGGTTTCAGGGCCCCTGCTGAGCATCTACAAGTAAATCCTTTTACTTAATAATCTTAGAAAAAACGCCGGCTTGTCCGGCGTTTTTTTCTATGCACGGCTTAGCGACCCTTGGTGTCAAAATCATCCGTTTCTTACAGAACGCTAACAATCCATCTCTAACCTGAAAGGCCGTCGGGGAGGGCAATGCTGTTCCTCCATTCATCCAATCTTCGGAGTGAGAATCAATGTTCCATCGTTTCGCAATTTGCCTGATGCTCATGTTGTTTACTTTCGGTCTGGGAGCCTGCTCAAAGTCTGACAGCCCCGATAGCTCCAGTTCTTCGACGCCATCGAAATCGGGCAGTGACCTCAGTGGTGCCATCGCCATCGACGGCTCAAGCACCGTTTATCCGATCACGGAAGCGGTGGCTGAAGAATTCAACAAGGTGCATCCAAAAATCCGCGTCACCGTCGGAATCTCCGGCACAGGCGGCGGCTTCAAACGATTTGCCACCGGCGAGACGGATATCTCCGATGCCTCGCCCCCATCAAAGACAAGGAATACGCCGCGGCAAAATCCTCAAAAACTGAATTCATTGAATTGCCTGTGGCTTATGACGGCCTGTCTATTGTCGTCAACAAGGAAAACACCTGGGCCAAAACGCTAACCGTGGATGATCTGAAGAAAATCTTTTTAGACGGCTCGACGGTCAAAACCTGGAAAGATCTCAACGACAGCTATCCGGCTGAACCGATCAAGATGTTCATCCCCGGCACCGATTCGGGCACCTTCGACTACTTCAAAGAAGTCGTGGCTGAAAAAGACGGTTCCATCCGATCGGATGTATCAGCCTCTGAAGATGACAACGTGCTGGTCCGCGGCATCGCCGGCGCCAAGGGCGGCATCGGCTTCTTCGGCTGTGCCTACTACTTCGAGAACAAAGACAAACTCCGCGCCGTGGCCATCGATGGCGGCAAGGGACCGATTGAACCGACCGCCGAAACCATCGAGAACGGCAGTTACGCCCCATTCTCACGCCCCTTGTTCATCTTATGTGAACACCAAGTCCGGCAAAACTCCGAAGTGGAAGCCTTTGTTCAGTTTTATCTGGAAAAAGGCCCCAAACTCGCTGCCGAAGTGGGTTACGTCGGACTCCCCCAAGCCATTCAGGATCGGGTGAAGGCCAATTACATCGCTCGCAAAACCGGCACACAATTCATGAACGATAAAGGCAAAAAGGTCTCCGGGGCATTGAACAAAGTTTATCAGTAAGACACCGCCATGACTCAACTCTCTGCCAAACCGGAATTCATTCATCCCAACACGCTGGGCCGCCAACGGTCCAACGTGATTCGGGTTGTTCGTGAGCGAGCCATCTTCTTCTCACTGATCGCCTGCGGCGTCATCACCGTGGGCATCACACTTGCGATCATTCTTGTGTTGAGCAAGGAAACGATCGCTTTTTTCTCACTGGAAGAAGTGTCTTTCTGGCAGTTCATCACCGGCACCGAATGGAATCCGCTGCTGGGCGCTGAAAAACACTTCGGGATCTGGCCGCTGATCTGCGGCACGCTCCTGGTCACGGGCGTGGCCATGTCCATCGCCTTGCCGCTGGGCCTGATTACCGCCATCTGGCTCAGTGAATATGCTCACCCCACACTCCGATCCATCATCAAACCCGTGCTTGAAGTGCTTGCCGGCATTCCCACCGTGGTCTTCGGCTTTTTCGCACTGACGATCATCACACCGGGCCTGCAATGGCTGCACGGCGGCTTCGGGGTATACAACGCCATGAGCGCCGGCATCGCGGTCGGCATCATGTGCTTGCCGATCGTGACTTCTCTTTCGGAAGACACCCTCCGCGCCGTCCCGCGCAGTCTGCGCGAAGCGGCGTTCGGTCTGGGCTGCACACGGCTGGAAGTTTCCGTGCGCGTGGTGGTACCTGCCGCACTGTCGGGCATCATCGCAGCTTTCCTTCTGGCCATCGCCCGCGCCGTCGGCGAGACCATGATCGTCGCACTCGCAGCAGGATCGCGGCCCTCGATGACACTCGACCCGCGCAGCGAAGTGCAACCCATGACCGGCTACATGGTCCAGATTTTTCTGGGCGATGCGAGCAACTTCGGCCCCGAATACTTTTCAAGTTATGCCGTTGCGGCCGCTTTGTTTGTCCTGACTTTGGGACTCACGGTGATCGGCCACTTCATCCGTGTGAAATTCAGACAGGCCTACGAATGAACCCACACAACGTTGGACAACTGCGATCCCGCAATCGCCGCCAGTTTATGGATCGTTTTTTTGAACGGTTCTGCATGGGCGCCGCGGGTTTATCCGTGGTGGTGCTGATCGTCCTTCTGTCTGCCATCGGCATGCAGGGCCTGACGTATCTGAATGGCGACTTCCTTCAGGGCGCGCCTTCACGCAAGCCCAGCCAAGCGGGCATCTGGCCGGCCATGATCGGCACGCTCTGGGTCTGCGCCACCTGTGGTTTTTTCGCGATACCTCTTGGTATCGGCACGGCGGTCCTTCTGGAAGAATTCAAACCCCACCAGCGCTGGGCGCGCCGCCTGCAAAGCTTCGTTCAACTGAATCTGACGAATCTCGCCGGCGTCCCTTCGATTGTTTACGGCATCCTGGGGCTGACCGCATTCGTGCAGTTTTTCGGTTTGAGCGGCGCCTCGGCGGGTGATCCCGTCTGGACACTCGGCACACCGGATCACTGGTATTACGTGCGTCTGCCTTTTGGACGCGGGGTTCTGGCCGGCGGCCTGACGCTGATGCTCGTTACCCTGCCGGTCATCATCATTGCCACGCAGGAAGCCCTGCGGGCCGTACCGGACTCACTTCGACACGGCGCACTGGCCTTGGGCGCCAGCCCCTGGCAAAAAGTCTGGAAGATCAGTCTGCCCTCAGCCATCCCAGGCATCATGACCGGCACCATTCTGGCCATGAGTCGCGCCATCGGCGAAGCCGCTCCGATTTTAATCATCGCGGGCATCGTCTACATCACCTTCACACCTGAACACCTCATGGATGACTTCACCGCCATGCCCCTTCAGATTTACGACTGGGCAGGAAGACCACAGGAAGAATTCCACAAGGTTGCGGCATCCGGCATCATCGTGCTGCTCGCGATCCTGCTGTCCTTCAACGCAGTCGCCGTTTTCATCCGTCAGAAATTCCAGAGGCCTCTATCATGAGTACCCCCACCACCATGGTTTCAGAAGAAGTCGAAACGGCGGCGCCGCCTGCGCTGGTCGGGCGAAAATCACAGGCCGATGCTGCACCCACTGCTCTAACCGTGCGCAATTTTTCGAGCTGGTACGGCGACTTCCAGGCCTTGCATGACTTGAATCTCGACATTCCAAATCACCGTGTCACCGCATTCATCGGACCCAGCGGTTGCGGCAAAAGCACTTTTCTCCGGTGGATCAACCGGATGAACAGCCTGGTCCCCGGCGCTATGCCAAAGGACACATGAACCTGCACGGGACGGATCTCCTGGCCAAGGCCACCGATGAAGTCACACTGCGACTGAAAGTCGGCATGGTGTTCCAGAAACCCAATCCCTTTCCGAAAACCATTTATGACAATGTCGCCTTCGGCCCGCGTCTGCATCGCCGCCTGAAGCGATCCGAACTCGACGCCCTGGTCGAGCAATCGCTTCGCCAAGCGGCGCTGTGGGACGAAGTGAAGGATCGGCTTAAGAAATCGGCACTGGGTTTGAGCGGCGGCCAGCAACAGCGTCTCTGCATCGCCCGCGCCTTGGCGGTCGGCCCCGAAGTCCTACTGATGGATGAACCCTGCTCCGCACTCGATCCCAAATCCACTGCAGCCATCGAAGACCTGATCGATGAACTGCGATCTCATTACACGATCATTATCGTGACGCATAACATGCAGCAGGCCGCACGCGTGTCTGACATGACTGCTTTCATGTTCCAGGGGGCCATGGTGGAATACGCCGCTACGGATAGCATTTTCACCAAACCGAAACAAAAACAAACCGAAGATTACATCCGGGGTCGCTTCGGCTAATCCCAACGGAGTTCCATCCGATGACCGTTCACCTTCAACGCCAACTTGAATCGCTCAAACATATGGTGCGAGAATTGGGTGCCCGCGTCCAAGGCGCTTTCGCCGATTCGATCCGGTCCTTGCGCGAGCGCAATGCGACACTTGCCCGGCGCATCATCCGCCAGGACAGTGAAATTAACCGGATGGAAGTCGATATCGAAGAGGAATGCCTCCACACACTTGCGCTTTATCAGCCGGTGGCATTCGACCTGCGCTACGTGGTCGCTGTCCTGAAGATCAACAGCGACCTCGAACGCATTGCCGATCTGGCGGTCAACATCTGCGAACAAGTCGCCTTTCTCGCTGAAGAACCTGAAATCGACAGCGTGCCCTATGATCTGGAAGGCATGATCCAGCGCGTGGACCGCATGGTGATTCAATCGCTCGAATCCATGGTGAACGTCGATCCGGAACTCGCTGATCATGTCCGCGATGCCGACGACGAGGTCGATCAGATTCATCGTGCGATGTACCAGAAAATCGAAGACGCGATCCAGACGCGCCCCGACCAGACTTCACAAATGATCCTGATGCTGAATCTTTCTCGCAATCTGGAACGCATCGCCGACCTGGCGGTCAACATCGCCGAAGACGTCATGTATCTGAGTCGCGGCGACATCGCTCGACACCGCCCACACACCACCGCATCGTGAAGTCACCGGCCGGATTTAAGATGGTGGTGCATTAAAACGCCGAAACTGCGTCGCCTCACGCATCAGAACCAACTGCGTTCCGACCTGTGTCTCCGGATCATTAGGCATGCGCTGCCGATAAGACCCATCAGGTTGCAGATCCCAAGCCTGGCGATGGTCTTCAAGCATCACGCGCAGCAATTCCCATAGACGCAATCGCAAGGGTCGATCTTCGATCGGTGTCGTGGCTTCGACCCGGTTGTTGAGATTGCGATACATCCAGTCGGCCGACCCGATGAAAAACTGGCCATCGACCGGATCTGCCGCCCCGCTGCCAAAATAGAAAATGCGCGCGTGTTCCAGAAAACGGCCGATGATCGAACTCACGCGAATGTTTTCACTCAAGCCCGGCACGCCGGGCTTCAAACAGCAGAAGCCGCGCACGATCAGATCGATCGGCACACCCGCACACGAAGCCTCATACAACAGACCGATGATATGCCGATCTTCCAGGCTGTTCATCTTCGCAATGATGCGCGAAGGCCGCCCCGCCCTTGCGTGTCCAATTTCCGTCTGAATCATCTCTTCAAAACGCTGGCGCATGTTGACCGGTGCCACCAGAAGTTTTTTGTAATCAATTTTCAATGACCGGCCGGTCAGGTAATGAAACAGCTCAACCACGTCGCTGGTGAAATCAGGCCGCGCAGTAAAGAGCCCCAGATCGGTATACAGACGAGCCGTCCCCGCGTGATAGTTGCCTGTGCCGATGTGCGCATAACAACGAATGCGATCCGGATCCTCGCGCACCACCAATGCGGTCTTGGTATGCGTTTTGAGCCCCATGATGCCGTAGACCACGTGAACCCCTGATCGCTCCAAGCGCTGAGCGCATTCAATATTGCGCTGCTCGTCAAATCGAGCCTTGAGTTCGACCAGACACGAAACCTGCTTGCCGGATTCGACGGCTCGCGTCAAATATTTCACAAAGGGGCTATCCGAACCCGTGCGATACAAAGTCATCTTGATGGCAATCACACGCGGATCGATCGCCGCCGAAGCAATGAACCGCTCCACACTCGCTGAAAAACTTTCATACGGATGATGCACCAGCACATCGCCATTGCGAATCACGCTGAAAATATCCGTCTCTTCATCCGCCAGGCGGGCACACCACCGGCGTCAAGGCTCGGCCTTCAATTCCGGCAGGGGCAAATCCAGAAGCAAACGCAGATCGGTGTAATCCAGCTCTTCGGCCAGCGCATAGACATCGCTGTCGGACAACTCGAGTTCATCGGCAAAAATCGAACCATCCATGGATCCGGATCCGGCCCGAGTTCCAGGCGCACCACGGTGGCGAACCGACGCGCCCGCAATTCCTCTTCCACCATTTCCAGAAGATCTTCGGCATCTTCTTCATCGCGATCCAGATCCGCATTGCGCGTCACGCGGAATGCCATGACGCGCAGTATTTCCATTTCAGGAAACAACCGATGCAGATTGCGTTCGATCATTTCGCGCAAACACACGTAGCGATACACACCCGATTCGTCATACGGATTCAAACGAATCCATTGAGGCATCGACTCGGGCACTTTCACGCGCGCAAACAATCGCTCGCATTTTTGATCCGGATGGCGCAACACCACACCGATCGACAGCGATAAATTTGAAATGAATGGAAACGGATGGCCTGGATCCACCGACAGCGGCGTCAGGACCGGAAACACATTACTGGCAAAATATTCACAGGCCACTTGTCGATCAGAATCATCCAGCTCTTCCCACGACAACAGGTGAATACCACGTTGCGCAACGCCGGCGAATCAGATCCGAACGAAAACACTGGCCTGCTCACCAGCATCCTTCCACCATCTGCCGAATTTCCACAAGCTGCTGAGCCGTGTCTGGACATCGATGGATCGCCCTCAGAACCCGAAGCCACCTGACGCTTGAGACCACCGACACGCTTCATGAAGAATTCGTCGAGATTCGACGTGAAGATCGCCAGGAAACTCACACGCTCGAGAAGCGGCGTTCGCGTATCAAGCGCCTCATGCAGCACCCGGCGGTTGAATTCGAGCCAGCTCGCTTCCCGATTCAGAAAAGATTGATCGTTCAACTCCGGCATACCGACCGGCTGCTCACTCTTGGTTTCTTGGATCGGAATACTCATTCGATCTTCCCTTGCCTCAAATTCCGTCGCTGTACGATCACGAATTTTAGCATGCTAGTCCATCGTCCGTTATTTAACGCGTCTTAAACCGAAATCACATCATTCCGATGGCACGCGACGCCGCATCACGCGCGCCGGGCACCCGCCACTTGCTTGATCGGCTTGAAAATCATGGCCGGGTAACGCCCCTCATGAAGTTCTCACACAGTCTCATGTATCGCTCACACTTCACTCAATGCCTGCTCACGATGCGCCCTTATTTTTCTGCCAACTTCAGAAACATTCCTTATCAGGAGCAATGAAACATGACCCCCTCCCCCCGTTCATCATGGCTTGCCAAAGCGGGCATGCCGGCCTCTCTGGCAATGGTCGCCACACTCGGACTCCCCGGCCTGACTTCCATGGCTGCGGCCACGGACGCCGAACTCGCCAGCGAACTCAAGGCGCTTCGAGAAAAAGTCCAGCAACTCGAATCGGCCCAACAAAACACTCAGCACAATTGGCTTGAACAACGTCGCACCGAAGAAATCAACAGTCTGGTCGACGAAGTGATCGAAGACGCCGATCAACGCACGTCGTTTGCGGCAGGCGCTGTGGCGGGCCACGGCAAGAAATTTTTCGTGGCCTCCGAAGACGGCAACTTCCTGATGGAAATGGAAGGCCAGGTTCAGTTTCGCTACATCCTGAACAACATTGACGATACGGCCTTCGCTGGCGATTCAACTGAAGGTGGCTTTCAGATGCGTCGCGCCAAGCTGGGCTTTGCCGGCCACATCTACGACCCAAGCCTGCAGTACAAAATCAAGGCGGGATTTGAACGCGCTGGCGGCGGCTTCACACTGGAAGAAGCTTATGGCAACTGGAAACTGACGGATGGCCAATATCTCAAAATCGGCCAGTTCAAAGGCCGCTTCAATGCAGAAGAACTGGTCAGCAGCTCCAAAGCGCAAGCCGTGGAACGCACGGGCGTCAACGAATTCTTCACACTCGACTACTCCCAAGGCGTGGAATTCGGTGGCGCAGCCGATAAATGGAACTGGTCGGTGGTCTGGCATGACGGTCGTGAAATCGAGAACGTCGATTTCGGCGCAGACCATACCGAGTGGGCCTTTGCCGGTCGCGTCGAAGCACTGCTTGCCGGTTCATTCAAACAGTTCGGTGATTACCAGGCATGGTCCGGCGAAAAGGATGCCATCCGCATCGGTGCCGGCTTTGACTGGGAAAAATCCGAACGCGGTGTGGCCAGCAACTGGGATGACTTTTTCCAGTGGACAGTCGACTTCGCCATGGAGACCAACGGCTTCAACCTGTTCGCCGCAGTGATCGGACGAACGATCAACGGCCAGAGCGCCGGCGATCTCGAAGCCGATCAGATCGGCATGGTCGTTCAGGCCGGCTACTTCCTGGTACCCAACAAGTGGGACATCTTTGCCCGCTGGGAACAAATCGACCATGACGGCTTGAACGAACTCGACGGCAATGATGCCGCCACCTCGGCCACCGTTCCGATCGAAGACAAGCCCAGCGTGATCACCTTCGGTACCAACTGGTACATCCACAAGCACAATGCCAAATTTACGCTCGACTACAGCATCGCTGCTGACGGCGTGATGAAAGGCGAAAGCGGCTTGGGCACACGGACCGATAACGCCAGCAACGATCAACAAGTGATCCGGGCACAATTCCAACTGCTGTTCTGAACCGGATCCGAATTTTGAACCCACCGGGGTTCAATGTCTCCGGACACCCCGCCGACACCTGTCGGCGGGGTGTCTTTTTTTGCACGACACCTGTATCTCGTAAATATTTATATAAAAGATACTTATATGCCTATTGTGACAGCCGTATATTACCGGACGCTTTCATTATGGACCTCTAACGATTAATTAACTCAATCCTCCGTGTGGAGCCGAACTAAGTCAGGATCAAGGAATGGCCCGTCCACGGCAGAGGGATGGGCCGTACTGCGTTTTCTGCCGATGGACGAAGGAGACTTGTTTATGCACCGTTCCCCCCGAACTTTGGGCCACCTGATGACAGCGGCAACTCTGGCAACCGTTGGCTTCATGGGCATGCCCCAGATCACCTCGGCTGCAGATGACGATCTGCGAGCCGAGCTCGAAGCGCTTCGCGCTGAAGTCCGCGCCCTGCGTCAGGAACGCACCCCCACCGACGCCACTTGGCTCGAACAGCGCCGCACCGAAGAAGTCAGCAATCTGGTCAATGAAGTCATTGCAGATGCCGACCAGCGCAGCTCATTCGCGGCCGGCGCCAATGCGGGCCACCAGAAGAAATTCTTTGTGGCTTCTGAAGATGGCAACTTCCTGCTTCAGCTCGAAGGCCAGGTTCAGGGCCGCTATGTATTCACCCACATCAACACGGATTCCACCACACCCGCCGGCACCGACGGCAACGAAGGTGGCTTTGAAATCCGCCGGGCCAAACTGGGCTTCAGCGGACACATCTACGACCCCAGCCTTGAATACAAGGTCAAGGGCGACTTCGGCCAGACCGGCGGCTTCATGCTCAATGAAGCATTCATGAATTGGCGCTATACCGACAGCGGTTACATGCGTGCCGGTCAATTCAAAGGACGTTTCCTGCGTGAAGAGCAGGTCAGCAGTTCGGCCCAGCAAGCGGTGGAACGCTCGGCCGTCAACGAATTCTTCACACTCGATTACACACAGGGCGTGGAATTCGGTGGCAGCTCTGATAAATGGAACTGGTCCATCGTGACCCATGGCGGTCGCGAAACCGATAACACCACTTGGGCGGGCGATTCAACCGAATTCGCGATCGCATCGCGCATCGAACTGCTCCTGGCCGGATCGTTCAAGCAGTTCAAGGATTTCCAGGCATGGGACGGCGAACAAGACGCCATGCTGCTTGGCTTCGGCGTCGACTACGAAAAAGCCGAGCGCGGCGCCGCCGGCGCTGACTGGGATGACTTCTTCCAGTGGACACTGGATTTGT
>CALOAZ010000156.1:0-14105 GCA_942491355.1 uncultured Phycisphaeraceae bacterium | reverse complement strand
CTGCACATTGCTACCAAGAGTTGATACAATAACTTCCTTCGCTGCAAACCACCTACAAGCGCAACATTTGTACGCCAGTCAAAGCCAGCTGGACTCATTACAGGCTCCAGTGCAAATACACCGATTGTACCTGGCATAGGAGTTTTTAAGGGTCGCTTCAGCTTGTGCTCTTGCCGCAATGTTGGAGTTGTTCTTCAAGTTCCGAAAACTGGTGAGCCGGAAGTGGTCGCTGAATCAATCTGTTCCTGAAAAAGGGGTGTCATGCTTGAAGCTCAAATGCTGCAACCTGATCGCATGGAAGTGCTCCGGGAAAGTCATTGCTGCCCAGATAAGAATGGAGATAGCGAGAATTACGGTACTGGCGAGGTGGACCTCGCCCATGGCCCCCGCGCCCGATCACCTGCTCGAGGCGAAAGCGATCCGCGATCAGCGGGGCCGGCTCGCTGCAAAACCCCAACATCTGGCGCAGGCGCTCGAATTCCGCCAACACATGGCCGGACGCGTCAGCCAGCGATGGTTCGTCGCCCAGGTTGGTGGTGTTGAGGCTCAATCGCGCTCCGTGGCCCGAGCATAGACTGATGCCGCTGGCCATGCTGAATGAGTGATCGTTTGGCGGTGATCGATTGCGGTGGGAGTTAAAAATTGTGCGGTCCCGCTCGCTCGTGTCGATCAGGCGCTCAATCGCTCCGCCAGATGAGGCACATTCGAGCAACATGGCTCACCGCGCCTTGTTGCTTGGGGTCTCGGCCCGCGGTGGCATCGATGTCGCCCTCGCCGAGCGCGCCGCCTGACGCCGGTGTTGCGCGGCCTGGGTTTCACTGCGATCTACAGCTGCAGCGACGAGCAGGCCACGCGCTCCGGTATCCTGCGCAGCCTCGATCGCCTGATCGCCGATTGCGAGGCCCAAGACGCCGTGTTCGTGCACTATTTTGGGCACGGCGGGCGCGTGCGCTTCAGTGATCTGCTGCTCGAGCAGGTGTTCGGCTACGTGACCGCCACCGCCCCGGCGCGCGAGCCGGCTTCGAGGCCGTGCTCGACCGCGAGTTGACGCAGCGCTTCACCGAGCTCTGCTGACCGGGCGCTGTGCCACCGTCGACGGTCATGTTCGACTGCTGCTTCCTCCGCTGAGCTGGTGCGTGCCAACACGGTCGCCAACGAGCGGCTTTCACTTTTGATTTTATTTTTTTCATCTTGACCAACCGCCTCGGCAAGTGGTGCAATGGTTAGGGCGATGGTGCATCACGTTCGTCTTCATTCATTTGACATGGATTCTTTTTCGTGCGGAAAACATTGATCATGCATGGTTGGTCTTCGAAGGCATCGCCTCCATTCGATCCACGGACATGCCGACCTCATGGAGCCCCCTGCTGGGCATGGCTCTATTGCTTGCTCTCCAGGCCATGCAACTGAGGCGTCGCTGGCTTCACTTTTTTGAATCGCATCCACGGTTCACCTTGGCGATCACTCTGACAGCGTGCGTGCTGTTCCCACTGGTGTTCATGGGTGTTCCCAATCCTGAATTCATTTACTTTCAGTTTTAAAACATGATGCACTTTTTCATCCCCGAATTTCGGTCTCGTGTTACGGCACTGCCCCGGCACGCCATGCTCATGATGGGGATGCTCGTCTTCGCGCTTGTCATCATCGAAGGCATTGCCCATATGACCGGAGTGGATGGCCGCAGCAGCCTGTTTGACGGCCAACTGACCGGTGGCCACCCCATTGAAATCAATGCGGACGGCATACGCGGGCCAATGATTCCAAAAGAAAAATCGCCGGAAACATTTCGGGTGCTCTGCCTGGGTGATTCGACCACTTTCGGGACAGGTGTCGCCACTTCCGAAACGTGGCCTGCACAGATTCAAAACGCCTTGAGTCTGAAAGTCGATGCCATCAACTGCGGCACACCGGCAGCTTCAGTGAAGGATCTCACTTATGAAATTGAACAGAAATGGGCTCGCTACCACCCGGACCATCTGGTGCTCGCCATCAGCAACAACATGATTTCGCTTGCTTATATTCACAAAGATGCGCCCGCCCGAATTCCTTCCGGACGCGATGCATTCACCCAGGCTAGGGCGGCAGAACCCACACTTTATTCAAAAACGAAGCGAGTCATTCAAAGCAATCTCACATCCATCACTTTTCTCAAGCGCCTGACCTCGCAAGGGCTTTATGCCGGCGGCGTCATGCGTCATCACGTCGACCCCGACGCGCCTTTTGGCGCACTGCTCGCACATGGCTGGCGACAAGCGGATTTGCCGGATGAAACAGCACACGAAGCATGGACGGCGTTTGAAAACGACCTGATCCGACTCGGTCAGCTTGCCGAAAACCGTGGCATTCCACTGACCATCACATACATTCCCGCCCGATTCATGCTGACCTCAGAGTGGCGTGATAATCAAAAATGGATTCCGAAGTGGCGTATCACGATGGACCCCGCCGAACACATACGATCGATCTGCCAACGCCGAAATCTGTATTTCGTGGATGCCATTCTCGAATTGCTGAAAACGAGACGATCGCGCGAAGAACATCATCTGGATGCAGCCCTGTACATCCCCATGGATTACACCCATCTGGATGCATCAGGCCATGCCGCGATCGCTAAAACCATTGCGCTTGGAATACAAAAAATGGCTGACGCGCCCTCAGGCACTCACCACTTGCCCCGCGCAATCGCGCCCGCGCATCATGCCCCGGGTATCGACGATCAGTGAGGCGTGCTTCGCTACGCCATCCCAGTCGATGGCTGCGTGCGGCGTGGCGATCAATACGGCGTCATAACTTTTGAGTGTTTCGGGCAAAAGATCGACACTGGCCATGTGCAAATCATATTTGCGCATCTTGTGCGTCTCGGCCACATGCGGATCGTGATAATCCACTTCGGCACCCAGGTCGCGTAGTTTTTCGATGAGTTCGAATGACGGGCTTTCGCGCACGTCATCCACATCGGCTTTGTAAGCAAGACCCAACACAAGCACGCGCGATCCCTTGACGGCCTTGCCCTGACCATTGAGCGCCAGCATGGTGCGTTGCACCACATACTCGGGCATGGCGTGATTCACCTGACCGGCCAGTTCGATGAATCGCGTCGACTGACCGACTTCGCGTGCCTTCCAGGTGAGATAAAAAGGATCGATCGGTATGCAGTGCCCGCCCAATCCCGGACCGGGATAAAACGGCTGGTAACCGAAAGGCTTCGTGGCGGCGGCGTCGATCACTTCCCAGACATCGATGTCCATGTCCTTCAAGCACGACCTTCATCTCGTTGACCAATGCGATGTTGACTGCGCGATAAATATTTTCGAGCAGCTTCGAAGCCTCGGCCACTTCCGCGCTCGACACCGGCACGGCGGATGCAAAAGCCGCTCCGTATAGCGCTGTGGCCAATCGACCGCTTTGTTCATCCACACCGCCCACGAGCTTCGGGATCGTGCGCGTGGAATGTGATTTTCGACCGGGATCTTCACGCTCGGGACTGAAGGCCAGATAGAAATCGACACCGAGCTTCAAGCCGGTGGATTCGAGTCGCGGCAAGACCACTTCACGGGTGGTCCCGGGATAGGTCGTGGATTCGAGCACCACCAGTTGGCCGGGCCGAAGCGCGGCAGCCACATCATCAGCGGTCTGCTCGACATAACTGAGATCCGGCTCCAGATGCCGATCCAGCGGTGTGGGAACGCAAATCAGAATGGCATCAGCCTCGGCCAGACGTGTGAAGTCGGCAGTGGCTTCAAACCGGCCGGTCTCTTTCAGCGTTTTTGCGTATCCAGGTCCGAGATGCTGAAGGTAATCGCGGCCTTCCGCCAGATCCGAGATCTTCGCGGGATCCACATCGAATCCAAGCACGTGGAAACCGGCGTGGGCAAAAACACCACTGAGCGGCAGACCGACATAACCCAGTCCGATCACGCCGACCTTGGCTTCACGCGTGGTGATTTTCTGCTCAATGGTCATCCGCACTGCCTCAGCCTGAAAACGCGGGATGATACCAGAACCCGCGACATCATCGCTATCTCAGCGGATCCAGCAGGGATGCATCAATCTCAATGCTCATGGCACGGCCCAACATGCCCACCTGAAGCACCAAACGATTGATCGTGCGTCGCAATTCCACCCTCCCCTGCAATCCCTTGAACGGACCCGATCGCACTTCAACCCGCGTGCCTTCGGCCAGATAGGGATAAGGGTCCAGCGGCGCCTCCTGAAAAATCGCCAGTGAAATATTGCGCAATTCCCATTCGAACAATGCCGGTTCGGTCACGGGAATGATGCGGGCCACGCGCCGGGTGCGATCGGCTTCATAAGCCTGATCCAGCTCGCCGCGCATGAAGACATAGCCGGGAAACAGCGGCAATTCGACCTGCACCTTGCGCCGCCCGTGAAAACGAGGCTGACGATGAAGCGGCAGGTAATAACCCACCCCCATCGCCGCGAGATCCGCCGCCAGCGCTTTTTCCTGACGGCTCTTGGTATGCAGGACATACCAGTTTCCTTCTTCAGGAAGTGCGATCACCGGCTCGGGGATTTCGGGGACGGGCTGCGACAAACGTGAATCCGGAATGCGAACGCGGAAATCGACCGGAACGCTGGTGAAGCAGAAGTGCCCGCAGGGCAGAAAAGGCCGCGGTGGGATTCGAACCCACGAATAAGGGATTTGCAATCCCTCGCCTTAGGCCACTTGGCCACGCGGCCGCAAATCGACGGTTCCGAAAACACGCCTGATTCGGGGCGAGGATTCTACCCGAGGTCCGGCCTGAATATCAATGCAGCACCCACACCGCGCCATCGAGCCTTCAGGCGGTGGCCGATGAAGCCGGCGAAGGATTCTGCTGTTTTTGTGCTTCGCGTTTGATTCGCCCCATCATCTGACGCACCTCTCCGGCATAGCTGGAATTCGGAAACGCCTTGATGATCTTGCCGCCCATCTTCGATGCCGTGGCCCAGTCACGCGCCTGAATGGCGGCCTTGAAGCGATTGCCGAAAGTGGTCTTGGCCCATGCCAGCACTTCGCGCGCAATCGGCATGTAAGGCGCCGCTTCTTCGGGCGACAGATAAGAATCCATCTCCTGCAGAAGTTGCGTGGCTTTTTCCATTTCTTTGGCTTCGTAAGCCGCCTTGAAGGCGTCGACCAACTCACGCTTGTCCCATTTATTGCCGACCTGCTTGAGGGCAATCTTGAGTCGCGCATGCACTTCGATCATGGATTGCGGACGCTCATAGGCGTGATGCTTCACGCAATGCATGATCAGCATGTTCAACGCCATCGGCAGTTCCTGATTGAATTCGATCGGCGGACGCACCGGACGCGGAGCAGCCGTCGGACCATGCAGATCGCGTGTGTTGAGTGCATTATCCACATCCGCCGGCTTGCCAGATGGCATTTCCTTCGGAATCAGCGTCGGCACATGCTGGCCCGTCACGCACCAGTACATGGTCGCCCCGAAATTGAAGACATCGGTGACCGGGTGCAGCGGCTCACGATTGACCTGCTCGGGCGCGATGTAATCAGGCGTACCCTGAATCCGCTCTTTCACCGTCCCCACCGGACATGACTGCCCCAGGTCGATCAGCTTGATGCGATTGTGCTCGGCGACAATGACGTTGTTGGGCTTCATGTCCGCATGCACAAAACCCTGCTTGTGCATGGCGTGAAGCGCCTCGGCCACGCTCAGAAAAACCTGGACCAAGCCGCTCATGGTCTGCGGCTGCTGCTGCACCAGGCTGTAGCCATCCACCAATTCCATCACCATGTTGACTTCGGTGATTTTCAACAGCTTCCGCTGTTTCTTGATGTCATAACACTTGCGAATGGCAGGATGATCGAGCTTGCTCGCGACTTCGAATTCGTTGATGGTTTGATCGATGAACCGCTGGTCTTCGGGTTCGCGACGCACCACATGCTTCAGCGCATAAAGCTTGTCATCCGAACCGCGAACCACATAAATCGTGCTGTGCGCCCCATAGCCGAGAACAGCCTGGACGGCATAGCCTGCAATTGCATCCGGATGACTCATCGAGATCTGTTCCCGGCGCACCGAAGCACGCAATCATTCACAACAGATGACATGAACTCTGGGGCATAATTTAACGAATCGAGCCCCATCAAACAACAAAAAAACACGGTTGGGTTGCAATGCAACCCAACCGCAGTCAATGCTTTGCGATGATTACCTGAGTCAGTTGCTGACGCTCAGCAATTGCGAACGCAGCGAACTGGCCGGAAACAGCAATCCCCGAACCGGTGCCCCCGCACTGATATTCGAAATCTGAAGCACGCGGTGAGCCGGGATCTGCAGTCGATCCTGAAGAGCGACCACCAGCCGAGCCAATTGGCGCATCTGCGCCTCGGTCGGATGATGCCGATCTGCATCCCCAATCAGGCAGACCGCGATGGCATGCTGGTCATACCAGGCCCCCGTGCGATCGCCGACACGATGATCCGCATCCAGCTGCTGTGACCAGCGATGGCCGACTTGAATCGCCCCATCGCCAGCTCCGTCACCATTGCCGATCACGAAGTGATACCGCAAGCCATCTGACCCTTCGGCCTGATGCAGACGCGCCAGAGTCCTGGCATTGCCATGCTGCTCGCCTGAAAAATGAATCACCACGCTGCGCCAACGTTCGGACGTGGGTGCATGACGCGTGCTGAACAAAGCCTGGTCATCGGTCAGCCGACCATCAAGACTGGTCAACACCACGCCGCTTGCAGGAGCGATCGGCAACGGCTCCATCATCAGCAACAGGCCGCCGACCGAAGTCATCGACACAAAAAGCGCAGACCACACCACAAGGGTCCGCTTCTCGAATAACGTCGGATTTGGTTTCAGTGACGGGCTCACGTCATCTCCTTCAACGAGAGCCGACTCATTAAAGCCGGATTCGGCGCCGCTCCACATCCGTGCATCGGCAGATCGAACCGGAAAACTTGTATTTCAGTCCTCGAAAGGACCGATACCTACACGCTTGAAATATAACTACTTCGGACCCTGGGCACCAAATATATTTTTCGGACCTGTCGGATTCTGTCCGGTCATGGGGATGCCGGCGTCAGGCGATCGCGCAAAGAAGGTCGCGTACGACCTCCCGGTCCGGCGATTTCCGGATTCACATATCGGCCATGCATGCGGTCATAGCGTTCGTATTGCGTGCGTGGCGATTCTTCTGGAAATAAAGCCTGTTCACAGCCCCCGGCCCATCCCAAAAGGACAAACAGCATCACGCCAACCCAAAAACCATGGTTTCGAAACCCGCTCATGGCCGGCGATCATACAAAATTGAAGCCGATGGTGATGGGCTCTGGGCCGACGCGCACATCGCGCATGCCCAAATCAGCGAGCCGGTCCGGTCCCCAGCACCGCCGTGTAAATCTTCGAACTGATCACCAGGCGACCGCCCATCACACAGACCCGATCGGGGGGATCCTCGGCGTCGAGCCGATGCTGGAAGGCGATACCACCCCCACTGCGATCCAGACCAAACAGCCAGGCCTGACCTTCGGCCCGGAGGCGGGTGGCCGACGGCTGACCCACCACCCAGACCCACCTGCGGCTGAAATCCTGATCCGCAAAATTCAACGTATCGCGCACGCCATCGCGCCAAAGCACATGGCCGTTTTCATCCAGACCCACCAAACGATCTTCACCATTGAGGACCCAGAGTCCGGACTGATGAGCCATTTCAATCGGTCCGCTCACCACGCCCCGCAAAGGCAGACGGCCTTGAACGCGCCCTTCTTCAAGGCCGAGCCAGATCAGATCGCCGTCGCGCGTGCCCACCACCAGACGATCGGCCCCTAACCATGCGGCACCGGGCGCTGCAAGCACGCCCGGCCCCGGCCGGGTCATCCACACCTGTTCGCGCCGCGTGAGATCAAAAGCCTCAATGCCGCCGGGCAATACCGTCAGCAGCAAGCCTTCATCACTGAGGCCCATCCACAACACATCCTGATTGGCATCGTGCACACGGCGACCCAGCAACTGACCGGTTTGCGCGTCATAGATACATACCTGCGGCCGTCCACCCTGATCAGAACCCGCAATCGCCACATGCCACTGATCCATCTGCACGCGACTGGCTTCGCGCACGGTCGTCGCCGCCTGCCAGAGTACGCGACCAGAATCCGCATCCAGCACGATCATGCGCCCTTCGCGATCCGAGATGGCCAGCGCGACATCGCTGATGGTCATCAGCAAGCCTTCGCTGAGCATCAACTGCATGCGTCGCTCGGAAGCGCCCGGCGATTGAAAGGGCGCACGCAATGCCGATTGCACACCCGGCACAGCTCCCTGCTCAGGAGCTGCGGCTTCAACTTGCTGGCGATCCGGCGGCAATTCAATCGCGCCGAGCTTCTCACGCAATGCGGCATCCTGCCAGAGTACGCGCCCTGTCTGCGTATCGAGCACACTCAGACGCGCACGCCCTGGTTCCCAGAGCCACAAACGATGACGATCCATGGCCAGCAAACGCGCGGCGGTACCCGAAGGATCAATGGGCTGCCGCCACATCACCTTCAAATCAGATAAACGCACCAGCCGCACCGCATCCGCCTCACGCAGAAGCATCAACGGCAACGACTCTGAAGCATGCGGGAACTGCGGTGTCAGCAGTCGCCCGGCCAGCATCACCGGTGGTGCCTGATCCAGCGGCGTCGTCAGGGTTTGCGCCCCTTCGGCCTCACGCGACCGCTCACCCAATTGCTCCATCCAGATTTGAGGATCCTGCGGCTCACCACCGCGACGCGGTTGAACCCCCGGATGCTTGCTCACCAGTTTCTGCAGCACGCGCCGGGCATGAATCGGCTGACCGGCCACCGCATAAAGTTCTGCCTGTCGGCCGTAAATGTCGCCGATCAGAATCGGATCTTCGATGCCCAGTGCGGCGCGGCGCAACAAGGCAATTCCGCTGCGCAGACGCCCCTGATCTGCCATGCGCTGCGCCGCCAGCATCAGGGCATGCGGCGCCGAACCCGACAACGGATAGGCCTCTGCCAGTTCAATCAGCGGTTCGGTGTCGCCCCCGCGACGCAATTCTTCCAGACGCTGCTCCGCAAAAGCTTCGTACGAGGCATAAAGCCCGCGGCCGTGTTTGGCGATCAACGCTTCGAGACGGTGCCGGGCTTCGAGCGAAGCCTGACGCGATCCCCCATCGTGCGCATAGAGCTGCCGACGATACGACGGCTCGGCCAGCATCGATTGATACTGCTCCACGGCTTCGGTCAGACGCTGGGCCGACTCGTAAAAGCGAGCCAGACTCAATCGATAAGCCACTTCCTGAGATGGTCCGCGCACGATGCGGGCCAGACGATCAAATACCCCCATGCGCTGATCCGCCGGCATGGAAGATCCATCCCGCGCCACCTCGTGCACCTGCTCAAACAAGCGGCGCAGTTCCGGATCGTCATCGGGCATCTGGCGAGCCAGTTCCACGGCCTGATCCAGCGTTTGCGCCAGAATCTCACCGTGATCGGTATGATAAGCCAGCTTGATCAGAGCCATCAGCGGTCGCATGTCTTTCGGATGCTGCGCCGCACGCTCGCTGAGCTGGCGAAAAGCCACCGGCCATGTGCTGTAACTCTTGATCGCCTCGCGATGCACCACAACCAACTGACCATCGAGCGCCAGCACATTCGACGGCTGCTCCACCGGCAACTTCGACAGGGTGCGCCCCTCGACCAGATCGATCACGTGAATCCCGTTATCCACCGGCAAATACAGATGTTTCTGCGTCCATGATCCGCGGCCGCGCGGTGCGGTGTATTCTTCGCTGCGCCAGATGACACTCAGATCACGACCATCCACGCGGCAAACGCGTTTGGCGCCCACCACCATCAAATCTTCGCCCACGCGCATCATGTACCAGGGCTCCGACCAATCTTCGTCGCGGATTTCGCGAATCAAACGACCCTCGTTCGCGTCATACACACGCACCAGACGCGTGCGCGCATCATGCACGATCAAGCCGGCTGCCACACGAATCGGCACCGAGGCCCGCCATGGCGGCACACCGCCATCGTCGGTCGACTGGTCTTCGACCTGAGGCGCCATACGCGAGATCCACTGCATCGAGCCATCGAGCATCGCCACTTTCGCAACGGTCCCCAATCGACTGTCGGCATAGAGATAACCGCCATCGACGGCGAGATGACCGATCCCCGGTTGTGGGTCGCGCCGATACGTCACCGGCATACTCGCCAGATGGCGCCGCCAGAGCACCTGGCCGTCACTCAGTTGAAGAGCGAACAGATACGCTGCTTGAAATCCGGTGCGCTGGCGCTTGCGCACTGTGGCATACACACGGCCATCGCGAATCACCGGTCGGCCATACCAATAGGCCCCTTCAAGCTGATCGTCGGTTTCTTCGGGTTGACGGCTCCAGAGTACTTTGCCGTCGACTGCATCCAGGCAGGCCAAGTAGCTGTTTTGTACAGCGGGGTAATAAGGATGCACGCGCGCCATCGCACCGAATCCCATGATGCCGACCAAACGGTCGCCTTCGTGTGCGGTCAGACTCAAACCCAGCCCCGTCGGCAACCACGGCAAACGCCGCACCGCACGACTGGGATCCGGCGGCTCGAGCACGCGTGTCGACCAGAGCTTCTGGCCACTGGCCGGTTCGATCGCCCAGATCGACATGCCGTCATTCACAAAAAGAACGCCATCGGCATAAATCGGAATCGTATTCAGATACGCACCGGCCTCGGCGCGGGCAATGATGGTTGAAGGCTCAATCTTGTAATGGTCTTTCAAAAAATGCTCGGCCCCTTCGACGGGCACCGACCAAAGAGCCGTCTGCACCACGCCGGTGGCATCAAAATCGCCCAGTGGATCCATCGGGCTCAAGACGCGCCGGGCATCACGTGCATGCAATGCCGCGGCCAATAGATCCAACCGCGCCGCCGTTGCGGGCTCGACCGCTGCACGATTCAAATTGAATCGTGCGAGATCGTTGAGAATCAGCGCCGCAATCGAACGCAATTCGTGAAAGCGATCTTCGAAGACGCCACGCGACGAATGATCGGTCACGCGATCCAGAATGGCATCGGCATAAGCCCCGCGCCCGCGCTCCAGCGACAGCGCCGCCTGACGCAGCGCCGATTGCAATCCGGCTTCGGTCGCCGTATCGGCGAAGCAAATCCTGGAGTTGGTCCACATCGTGACCGGCTCGCTCAAGTGCCTGGCCGGCCTGGCCGTCATACAGCGCGCGTGATACGCCTGCGCCAGAAGCGGTCGCTGGCGAATCAATTGCTCCGCCGCCAGATAAGCCTCGACATAACGATCGGCTTCGATCTGTATCAGATGGTGTTCGGTGCCTGGCCCGTGTTCTTCAAGGACTTGTTGAATGAGTCGGGCGGCTTCTTCGGGATCTTTCTTATCCAGTCGATCCGAAGCCGCCTGCAGCAGTTCGGCCGCCACCGGTGAATCTTCGACCGAGACGATGCGCGCCGCCGAATTGTCTTGAGCGATACCTCGGCCGATCATCGCCGCAACGACGATCAACCCGAAGCAAAACACACCAAAGATGGGCAGACCAGAGCCTGCACGTTTCAGGGAGGGCATGGCGAAGCATTGTACCCGCCCCCGCAGGCGAATCGAAGTGATTCATACCTGAATCAGTCGGCAGCGTGTTCCCGCAGTGCTTCGAGCGGCACAATCTCAAGTGCCCGTCGATGCGTGGCACCCAGATGCACACGGGGTGCCATGCCCTGCTCGTAGGCCTGCAGCCATCGGGCGGCGCACAGACACCAGCGGTCACCGGGTTTCAAACCCTGAAAGTGATATTGAGGCATCGGAGTCGACAGATCATTGCCCGCCTGGCGCGAGAACCGTAGAAAATCTTCGGTGGCTTCGATGCAGACCGTGTGCGATCCGGCATCCTCCGCACTGGTGTTGCAGCAACCGTCACGAAAAAATCCGGTCATCGGCGACGTGCTGCACGTTTCGAGCTTGCCGCCAAGCACATTCCGCGCCTGGTTCGAATCCACATTCATGATCATGGCGATGCTCCCGGCGCCCTCAGCGCCAATGCAGCACCGCGTTGACCGCATAATGATCCGACGGGAACAGCGGCCCGACGCGATGCCGGTCAATGGCTGCTGATTCTACCGAGAAGTGATCCGTACACAGAATCCAGTCAATACGGTTGGTGACCGGCTTGTCTTTGAAGCCGTGCGCCGTGCCCTGATCGGCCTCAGGCGCATCGCGCGGCGCGACGGCATACGTATCGGTCAGTTGGATCGATCCCGACATCGGGTCGAGCAGCGCCTTGTGGGGCCCGGAACCCGGTGCGGCATTGAAATCACCGGTGATGATCACCGGCAGATCGCCGGCCTTCTTGGTGACGAAGGCACGAATAAGGCGGGCCGCTTCAAGACGGGCCTGCGGGCCACGATGATCGAAATGAGGATCGCAGAGGGCGCGCGAGACAACTAGACACATTCGCGAGACTGTTCTCGTGCGCCCGGCACTAGGCCGCCGGCTAGCCGTGGCCTGGCGTTCATGGCTCGTAGCCCTGGCGGCAGGACGTGGCCTGGTATTGTGCGATCGTCAACCCCTCGCTGGCCGTGGATTCGCGACACAACTCAGCGGCGTCTTGCCGGATCCGCCATTGTGCAAAGCGGCGGTGCGTTTATCGGGTGGTCGGGCGCGATTGCTGACGCGCAAGCAACGCTTCAGTTCCTCATCGTTGGCGACCGCGAGCTTGCCGGCAGCGCGACGCTGATGGTCTGCACGTGCCCCAGTTCAGAGTACTCGTCGCCAGCTCGCTTGCGCGAGTTCGGTGACCATCGCGGCTGAAAGCTTCACGGAGGCGCGCAATCCACCTCGTCGCGGTACCGAGGTCGTCGGGGGTGATGCCGAGCTCCAATGCTTCGATCACTTGCTGCAGTGAATTCCAACGCGGGACCGCCTTCTACGTCGGTCCGCGCCTCAGCTTGCCGGAGCCCCACGCGGCAGCCCGCCGACGCGCTCCTCGCGCTGATTGTTCGCGCAGGCGTTGCCCCAGGACTGCCGCCACGGCGTCATGCCTGTGCTGGCCCCCATCAAAGCGTTGAGTCGCTGCAGTTCTCCGAATGCTGCAGAGCCGAGGTGACTCTGCTGTGCGAGCAGACGCCACGCCGCGGCCGAGCGAGTCAGGCTCCATAGCGTACACCCAGGCCGACAGCGGAGCCGGATTGGGCGGAGCTGAGCACCGTGTGCCGCCGGTGCTCGAGTGACGACACAAAGGTATGCGCTGTTGCCTTGGGGTCTCGGTCCGAGTGTGGCGTGCAGGGGTGCGGCGAGCGTGCCTCGGCCCTGCTGCGACAATAGCGCATGCAGACGCAGCAACGCGTCGTTCAGAGCGTCCACCACGGGCGAGCTCCCCGCTGATGGCCTCGCGATTCTCGGAGGGAGGCTGTTCGCAGGTTCGCCGTTGGCGGCCGGTGCGCAAGAGGCCCGCGAGCACACCACTGCCAGGAGCACGCTGCCGAGCAGTACCGAGTGATCGGTGGCTGCGTTTGCGTGAGCCATTCAACCTCCGGCCCTGAGGGTAACACGACGAGCGCCACTCGCAGGCGTCCGATCTCACGAGCCCGGCGCGCGATACTGACGAGATCCGCGTGGGACGGAAACCACCTACCGGTGGTGATACGGTGCTTCTCGCGACCCCAGACCGGTAAGCCAGGGACGACTCACTCAGTGTCCCGATTTGGGGATGGGCATAATCCTTTCACACTGATGACGGAGATGACTGGATGGTGCCGCGAGACGACGCCTGTCGTGACCCTCGATGACATCGGAGTGCGACCGGACGCCAGGCGTCGACAATGCTGCCCGGTTGCTTCGGTAGAGACGGACGAGTTCGTCGGTGTCGGGTCCGTCACCTGGGCCCTACCGGTGAGCTGCCCGCCGGTCCGCGCTTCTCGTTGGCCGAGAGCCCGCTGGAAGGGCGATTTGTTGTCCGCCACCTGTCGTTCCGATTGATTCCAAGGGGCAACGCGCGGCACAGCAGCAAACCGGGGATTGCCAGAGCGGTGCAATACTCAGGAAGAAGTCTCTGTAACCTATAGCCGATATCAAACCTGAAAGCGATCCTGCAGTTACGCCTGGAAGGGCAAT
>CALOAZ010000155.1:0-8021 GCA_942491355.1 uncultured Phycisphaeraceae bacterium | reverse complement strand
GAATACGTGCAGCAAAAGCAACGCCTTATCGAGCGCACAACCCAGCTTGTCGATAACTCACTAAAGTATATGCGCGACGACTACTTTTTCCACGATGCCATGGATGATCCCGCAACGGTTGTGGAAAATGGGCTTTCCCAACTCCCATTTCCATGGCATCTATCGCGGCGCACGAGAGTGGATGGGCCGATAGCGCTCCATCCCCGCTGCCGATGCCATGTTCGCAGCCGTGCAGAGTCAAGTCGATGACTGCGGGCTGGTCCACGTGTGCAGCTTTTAAGAGGTTTTGTCACTCTCTGCCCCAATGCGGTTCTGACAGGCATGGTTCGCCATGCTCTGTGCTGCCAGAGCAAAGTACCAGTCAATGTGTGCGCGATGAAGCGAGTGGAGGTTGTCCCACTGTTGAGCGCACGGATCAAGCTGCGTAGCCGCGCCGCACATCAGGCTCCGCTTGATGGAGCCGGGCCGTTCCTGCGAAGCACCTCATTTCGGCCATCTCTTCCTCATCAAGCTGTTCAAAGCCGCTGGCGATGCTGGAGTGCGCCTTCACTCAAACCGAACATCCTCTACAAATTCATTCATCGTCACTTGCTGTGCTCCAACCTCTTTCCATCCAGCATTACATTCTGAGTTTAGACTACCCATCAGATCCCTCGGCAAAAGCCGAGGTCAAGTCAAGCTCTTTAACAATCGAGTTTCGTGCCGATTTCTGGTACGCTTCGGTCTTCTCTTGCCCTTTTCGACCACCGGATGCCGCTTAGGACGGGTTCGCCGGCGTCCTTTGGGCCAACCAGGCGATTTTCCACGCGTTTGGGGCGCGCTTGCCGGTGTATCAATCTGGTTGAAAAAGTCCGCTCCAGACTTTGTCAGAACACGTTCTGACGTCAGCTTTTCTTGCGCAGGTTGCCAGGGCCAAAGGCTGGTCTGTGACCACATCGCGCGCCAAGAACAGCTGCCATTGTGCCAAGCTGAGCAGCACTGTCCAGCGATCGACGACCGCTCTGGCGTGGCAAAGCGCGGCACGGTCCAGTACAGATACTGCTTTGCGAAAACGAATGCTCGGCTCAACAGGCGAAATGCAGGTGTTGATACCAATACCAAAGGTCACTCACTGCCTGGTCTCCGCTTCTTGTCTGGGAGGTGGCTGAGTAAGCCAGCCAAAAGGGCTTATCTTTACTTTTTGCAGCAGTTCGTAGGTGCGCTTCCACCAAGATCAGCATTGAAGTGGTGGCTCTGCATCCTTGCGCGGATGGTGGCCGTCCTGCACCGTGCAATCAGACGTGCTGCCCCAGCGCCCATCTTCCAAATCGACGATTGCCGCTGGTCCACCTCAACCAGGCCTGAACGAATTCGTCCTGTGATGAGACGTCCTGCTACCAGACCGGCACCTACAGTACCCGGTCGCCGGCAGCCGCACTGCGCAGCACGCTTCATCCTTCATGCGGCGCGGCGAACGCGATGGATCGGCATCGCCATCCGGTGTACGATGTCCACGGCTTCACACCATCAGCTCTACCGGCATAGCCGGCCACGGCTACGCCTACCTGGTACGGCACTGTTCGTCGATGCGCCAGCGAAATGGACGGCGTCCACGGTCTCAACCGCGCCGACAGCGCCCGAGGAGATGCCGCCGGATCCGGCGGCAGTGCTGTGCCTGGGACATGGTCACGCCGGGTTGCTGCTGGGTTGACGCGATAAGCTGCGTCCAATCCCGGCAGCGTACGCGACGCCAATGGCGCGCACCACTGTCCTATGGCGATATCGAACACGCCGCCGATCACCCCACCGATCATGCGGCCGACCACGCGTCCGGCTTTCTGTCCGGCTTGATGTTTTGGCGGTGTGGTCACGGGGTGTTCTCCGGCGGATGTTGCAGTCGGACCGTGATGGGCCCCGGAGCGTTCAGATGAACATCGCGCTGCGGAAAGGCGATCACGATGCCAGCTTCAGCAAAACACTTGTCGATGGCGAATCGCAGGTCGCTGCAAACTTGGCGCATCTGCATGGGTTGGTTGGCCTGGGTCCAGAAATATAGATCCAGGATCAGGGCGTTGTCGCCGAAATCCTCGAAGATGATGACTGGAGCTGGATTGTTCTGAACACGCTGATCGGCCGCGGCTGCAGCGGCGATGAGATCACGGGCCTGAGCGACATTGCTTCCGTAGGCAATGCCGACGCGCACGATCGCGCGCACTTGGTCATCCACCAGCGTCCAGTTGGTCACCACGCTCTCGAGCAGCATGCTGTTCGGTACCAGCAGGTCAATGCCGTCTGTCCGGCGAATGCGCGTGCAGCGAGCAGCAATGTGTTCGACGCGACCGTGCTGGCCGTCGACTTCAACCACATCACCCAGGCGCACGGGCCGTTCGGCAATCAAAATCCATCCGCTGATGAAATTGTTGATGATGTTTTGAGCGCCGAAACCAACGCCGATCGCAATGGCACCGCCGAGAAAGGCGAACGCGGTGATCGGAATATGAACCAGATGCATCGCGCTGAGGACCACCACGATGATCAGAAGATAGAAGATGACTTTTTCGACCACGAGCGCCGCATCAGGCCGGATGCGGCCGCGCCGGAGACGTCGATTCACCCAGCGTGCCAGCAGGCTACTCAACAAACTGCCGACGAGGAGCAGTCCGATCGCAAGGATGACCTGGCGCACTCGGATGGCTTCGCCGTTTTCCAACTCAAACAGTGTGGTCAGCCATATTTCGTTAAAAGTTTCGATCATTTGAACTCCGGATCATTATCATGTCCGGTTTGCCCGAAGATCACAAGAAAGATGCGGCACAAATCGCCATCATCAGGCATTCGCTTTTGGCGTGAATTGGCACCGGATTTGACGGCTATTCAGTCAATTGATTGCCGAGATGTTCTTGAGCGCTGATGTGCTGCTCGCTTCCGAGCGTGACGGCGCAGTTGATCAGCGCTAAATGGCTGTAGGCCTGCGGAAAATTGCCCAGGAGCCGACCCGTCTCAAAATCGATATCTTCGCTGAGCAACCCCAAGTGATTGGCTCGTCCCACCACGCGATCGAACATGGTCCGCGCCTCGTCCGTCCGACCCACGCGAAACAGCGCGTTGATCATCCAGAAGGTACACACCGTGAACGAACTCTTGGGTTCGCCGAAATCATCGGCATTCCGATAGCGATACATCAGCCCGTCACGGCACAAGTCGCGCATCGTGGCATCGACGGTGGCAACGTACTTCGGGTCACGGGCGTCGATGAACCCGTATTCCTGCATGAGGAGATTCGCCGAGTCCAGATGCGCACTGCCGTAGCTCTGTGTGAAGGCGTCGGCGGCGTCACTCCATCCAAGTTCCATGATGTCCGTTCGCACTTGCTCTCGCGTTTCGGCCCACTGTTCGGCGTAGTGCGTTTTGTTGAAGAATTGCGCAATCCGCACGCCCCGATCCATCGCCACCCAACACAGCACTTTCGAAAAAACGAAGTGCTCTTCATCGCCACGGATTTCCCAGATGCCTTTGTCGGGAAGTCGCCAGTGCTCCTGCACGTTGCGGATGAGCGTGCGGACGATCGTCCAGATGTTTTCGAGCGTATCGACATGATTCTCGAAAACGAACAGCGACTTGGAGATGACATCCAGAAGGATGCCGTAGATATCGTTCTGCTTCTGTTCGTACGCGGCATTGCCGATGCGGACGGGTTTGAACCATGTATCCCGCCAGGTGGCTCAATTCCCGTTCGGTGAGCTGTTTCTGACCGCGAATGCCGTACATGATCTGAATCTTCTCGTCCTTGTAGTTCACCAGCGAGAGGATGTAATGCACGAAAGAGCGGATGGCGTTGATGTCGCCCAGTTCGGCGAGCACGTTGATCGTCATCGACGCATCACGGATCCAGCAAAACCGGTAGTCCCAATTGCGGCACTCGCCGATCGTTTCCGGCAGAGATGTGGTCAATGCCGCCAGCACTGCCCCCGTCTTGTCGTATGTCATGAGTTTCAGCGCAAGCGAGCTGCGTAGAATGGCTTCGTTGTATTGCGGATGCTTGTTCGTATTCGCCGACCAGTCCATCCAATAAGTCTTGGTCTTCTGATACGACAATTCGATATCCGCCAGCGTCGGTGGAAGCAGTTTTTGGTTGTGACTGAGCATGATGAATCCATCTTGCTCAAGGAGGATCGGTGTGCCGCCGCGGATCGCATCCAGATTGAAGTCGCTGTACAGATACACCGATTCATAAGCGCCGCGTGTGGTGGTGCTTTTGAGATACGTGCCCTGGTTCTCGGTGCGCGTCTCGAACTCGGCATAGGCCAGCTTGGGGTCGTACCGCAGGGTGAAACGGGGTTCACCCCGGAGTCGTTTGACGTATCGCACGACGTCCGGCGGGCAAAAATATCGCACACTGTGCGTATGGGTATCGCTCGAGAGGTACCGAGGCATGAAGTCAAACACGCCGAAGGCATCGGTCCCGTTGTCGAATTTCGTGAACAGAATATTGGTCTTCGGCTCGTAGCTCTGGATGATGCGATAGGAGGGATCGATCTCAAAGGCGAAGCTTCCGCCGCGATGTTCGTCGAGCAGCTTGGCGAAGACGCTGGGTGAATCGAAGTCCGGCAGGCAGCACCAGTCGATGCTGCCCGTGCGGGAAACCAGAGCGGCGCTCTGGCAATTTCCGATCGCACCGTAATGATAGTTGTCGAGCATCAGTTGGACGTTTCGGTAGGAGCGGAAGGATGGGGTGAGTGCGCGATGGCGTCGAGGAGCTCGCGAAAACGAGCGGGCGAATCAACGCGGTACGCTGCAGCGGTGTCGCCCGTGCCGACTTTCACGGTCACGACATCACGCGATCGAAACGCGAACATGTTCTCGTCGGTCTGGTCGTCACCGGCGGCGAGGGTGATGCTGTAAGTCTTGGTCGCCAGGTAGTGTCGCATCGCCTCTCCTTTGTTCACTTGCTGGCTGGAGACTTCGACGATCTTCTTGCCGTGGTGAAGTTCAACCGGCAGATTGCTCAGCGACTCCATCAATTCGCCGATGAGTTCGCCGGCTTTCCATCGGCCGAACTCCGGGTCGGCTTTGCGATAGTGCCAAACGATCGCCGATGTCTTCTGTTCGACGGTCGAGCCGGGTGTCGTGGCGGCGTAAAGCTCGAGAATCGGAAGCAGCTTCGCCTTCCAACTCAGATCGACCTTGTCGTTGAATAGGCGCCAAGGGGCATCAGGTTCGCGCACCATATAGCCGTGTTCGGCAATCAGCGTCACCGGATGATGGCCCAGGTGCTGATCGAGAAATTCATGATGTCGACCGCTCACGACGTACACATCCACATCCTTGCGTGCCGCCAGCGCCGCAATCGCCCGATGCAATCCCTGGGTCGGAATCGCTTTGGCCGGGTTGGTCACGATTTCGGCCAGCGTTCCGTCGTAATCCAGAAACAGCGCCTTGCGTTGATCACTGGGAGCGAATCGTTCAGCCACATCATCATTGAGCGTCTGGACCGACGATGTCTGTCGGGCGCCGGGTTTGGCGGCGTCCAGGTCGCCGATGAACCGCTTCGCCCACCACACCGAGTCTTGTTCGATCACACGGGCCTTCATCGGCTCGATCATCTTCACCCGTTCTTCTCGGTCCATCGCCAGTGCCTGCTCGATGGCCTCGACCACTTTATGCGTGTCGTACGGATTGACCATCCATGCATTGAACAATTCCTGCGCAGCACCGGCGAACTCTGACAGGATCAGCACGCCCGGGTCATCGCCCTGACAGGCCACGAACTCCTTCGCCACAAGGTTCATGCCATCCATCAACGGCGTGACCAGTGCGGCATCCGCTCGACGGTACAACGCGCATAATTCGTGGAACGGAACGCCCCGGTGGATGAAGTTGATCGGCACATTGGTGACCGTTGAGTATTGTCCGTTGATGCGCCCCACCGCGGATTCGACGTCCTCGATAAGTTCCTGGTAGCGATCGACCCCTTGGCGGCTGGGGACAGCGATGATCACGAACACCGTGTTCTCGCGATCGTCGGGGTGCGTTTCAAGAAATCGCTCGATGGCCGCGATCTTGTGCGGGATGCCTTTTGTGTAATCCATTCGTTCGACGCTGAGCACAAGGCGCTTGCCGTGATAGAGCTTGTCGTATTTGGCGAGCTGATCGCGGAATGTTTCGCTGGCGAGCATGTCGGCGAACCCGGGGCCGTTGATCCCGATGGGATAGACGCCGATACGTGATTCCAACCCATCGTGGATCACCCGATCAATGTCCGTCTCGATGCCCAGCAGGCGAAGCACCGTGGAGCGAAAGTGGCGGAGATAGCCGAAAGTGTGAAAGCCGATGAGATCAGCCCCAAGCAGCCCGAGAATCAGCGCTTCGCGGCGCGGGTGGCACCGGAAAATCTCATACGATGGAAACGGTGTGTGCAGAAAAAAACCGACTTTCAAAGTCGCGTTGGCCCGCTTGAGCATGGAAGGCACGAGCATGAGGTGGTAATCGTGGACCCACACCAGATCACCATCGCGTGCATCGGCAAGCACGGCGTCGGCAAAACGCTGGTTTACCGTCTTGTACACGTCCCACCAGGCGTCGTCGTACTCCGCGTAGGTTTGCATGTAATGCAGCAGAGGCCAGACGCTGGCATTGGCAAAGCCGGAGTAGTACATCTCGGCTTCATGATCGGTGAGAAAGACGGGCACATAGCCAAATTCATCGTGCAGGCGACGCACCACTTCTTCCCGCTGCGAAGTCGAAACGTCGTGGCCGGCCCACCCGATCCAGTGCAGGTCGTACTGGCCGGTGATGCCTTCCAGAGCCGAAACGAGCCCCCCAGAAGACTTGGTAAATCCTTGATCCACCCGGATCGGAAGCCGGTTGGATACGTTGATGACGCGCGTCACGAGTTAAAACCTTTCGTGCGGCCCATCACGCAGGCAACCTCAGATCGAAGCTTCGGATGCGGTCAATACTGTTCTGCGATCATACGCTAAGCTGCATCTGATTTAAAGAATCGCGGCCTGTGCACAGGGCATGTCGCCCTGTGCCAATGGATCAGCCGTTCAGGTCGGCGCAACAGTGCGACCGGACGCATATCGTCAAGAGATTCAACCCTCATCGGGTGGTTAAGGATTATCATGTCATTTTCACGGCCCGGGCCAGAGGTCTGGTTTTCGGGCCAAGGAGTGGTTTTCAAGAATGACACGTCCAGTTCTGCCTGTGATTGGTTGGCGGGAATGGCTGGCTCTGCCGGAATTATCCATTCCATGGTTGAAGGCCAAGATCGACACCGGCGCACGAACCAGCGCTCTTCATGCTTTTGATGTGGAAGTGATTGATCGCGGGCGGCGTGTTCGGTTCAGCGTGCATCCGATTCAACGGGACAGCCATACCACGGTGACCACCGTAGCTGATCTGATTGATCAGCGCGAAGTGCGTTCTTCAGCGGGCCATACCACCTATCGGCCTGTGATTGAAACGCAGATCGAATTGATGGGTCGGCGATTGCCGATCGAAGTCACACTGGTGAATCTCGATGAAATGGGTTTTCGGATGTTGATCGTTCGATCTGCCATTAAAAAGCTTTTTACCGTGGATGCCGGACGATCTTACATTTCCGGTCGTCCTGAAAAGAAAAAGAAGAAGAGACGCAAGTTGTGAGCGATGTCAAAATCGGTGGCATGGTGGTGCCCAACGGCACTCGTAAACGGATTGAACTGCCGGTCGGCATGCTTTACACGCAGATTTCGGTCAACCTGCCGATCGAGGTCGTCAATGGCGTAAATGACGGGCCGCGCTTGAGGCTCAGCGCCGCCATTCACGGTGATGAACTCAACGGGATGGAAATTATCCATCGTATCCTTGAAAAGGTTTCACCGAAGAAGCTGCATGGCGAATTGATTGCCGTGCCGATTGTCAACATTTTCGGGTTTCTGAATCAAAGTCGCTATCTGCCCGATCGCCGCGACCTGAATCGCAGTTTTCCCGGTGGCGCCAAAGGTTCGCTTGCATCGCGCCTGGCCCGACATTTCATGAAAGAGATTGTCGAAGGCTGC
>CALOAZ010000154.1:0-7150 GCA_942491355.1 uncultured Phycisphaeraceae bacterium | reverse complement strand
GAATCGAAGCCCAACTGGGCGGTGAATACACGTGGACCACTGCGGATTTTTACGATTCGTCCGAGACCACCGGCGGCGATCCATTGGTCGGGCAAGCCATCGAACTGCATTCGGGCCTGTGGGGTGGCGCGGCCATTGGATTAGGCTGGCGCACCTCGGCATCGCATTGCATGACCATCGACGTGCGTCCGGCGTGTAAGGTTGAATCGGCACTGGCCACCGGCTACACGGTCACGACGGCCATCGGCCTAGCCGCCATTGCAGCGCTCTGGTGCAAATTCGGCATCGGAACTCGAAACATCATTGCCATCACCGCAGCGGTAGTGGCGGGGCTTTTGGGATTTCTGCTGGGCATCGGCTTGTACACCCTCACCGCGGCACCGGTGATCGCCGTCTTTCGCGGCCCGCAGGAAATCCCCAATGAAAGACTGATGGACACACTGATGAGGATGGCCGAACAGGCCATTCAAGACGCTGCACGATCCGAATCGGAATAAAGCCGGCGATTTGTTTCATGCGCTGACCGGTCTTTGATCAATGCTTTGAAATAACTTATTTGCTGATCGGCTGCGAGATTCTCATATAGGCGAAGAAATCCCGAAGCTGTTGATCGGTCAGGCCATCGATCAGACCCGCAGGCATGAGGCTTAGCCCGGCAGGCTTCACTTCGCGAATATCATCGGCGCGAAGCGTGACGTTTTCACCGTCGAGACCGCGCAGCACCGTGATCTGATTGTCGCGCTCCACGAAAAATCCGCTGAGGATGCGGTCGTCTTTCATGGTGACCAGATAATACGCAAAGCCCTCGCGAATCTCGGCATTCGGGTTCACGATGCTCAGAAGCATGGTCCCCAGGTTGTCGCGCTGATAGGCGGTGAGATCGGGGCCGACGTTGCCGCCCTTGAAAAACAGTTTGTGACACGCGGCGCAACGCTGCATGAACAGTGCCTCGCCCGCGTAAGGATTACCGGTGCCTTCGGCCAGAGCGGCATTGACATGATCGATGCGATTCTGGAATTCAGCGGGCACCGGAGTTTTGGCGGGCAGCACGCTTGCCGCCAGATCCGTCACCTGCTTGTCGTGACTCGCGCGCAGACGTGTGGCGATATCTTCCGGGACATCGGCGGCTTTAATCTGATCTGATTTCACGGCATCGAGCAGATGCATGCTCCAGGCCGATCGACTTGCGAGAAGGGCAAACGCGGCGATGCGCACGTCGTTTTTGAGATCGGGTAAAAGCGTGGCGATGCGCCGGCCGATATCGTCCCGGTCATAAGCGGCCAGAGAGGCCATGGCGGCTTTTCGAAGCTCATCAGGCTCTTTCCCTGATGCCACGGTCATCAATGCGGGCACAGCATCGGGTTCGATCACTTCGCCGAAGGCCCGCGCAAAAATCAGACGTTCTTCGAGAGTCGCTTTGGTGTTTTGAATCAAGGCGATGGCTTCGGCCACAGCCTGCTTGTCACCTTGCTTCACACGAAAGATCAACGGCACGTGTCCCGAACGTTTGATCCCCGCGACCAGCGCATCGGGCAGACTTGTCATCGAACGGCCTCGATAAGCTTCTTCGAGACCTTTGAGCAACTGATCGGCATGCTTGGATTGCGGCGCCTTTGCAAACAATTGCGCGCAAATCATCAGATCCTGGCGATTGCCTTCCACGGCATAGCGCCGCGCCAAACGCGGCAGCAGATGCTCGAACACCATCGGCTCATCCCAGAAATCTTTTTCGGCCATGAGCGAAGCCACGGCATCATTGGAAGTCGGGATATGGGCTTCAACAACCCACCAGCACAAAAGCGGCACATGCGTATCGTGCGCGACTTCGTCGTGACGCATCACCTCAGCCACCAGTTTCAAGGCTTGCTCGCCATTCAAACGGCGCGCCGTGGATGCCATCTGTGCAAGCACTTCGGCATCGGTTTCGACGCGGGCTTGTTGACGCATCGCATCGAATAGTGCGTCAGGTAATTGTCCTGGCGTGTGACCGGCTGCGAATCGAGCGTGCTGCCCGGCACCCAAATTACGATTCAGACCCCATTCATCACCCAACAATCGAACCGCCCAGAGACGCACGGGCGCATCGGTGTGTTTCATCGCGAGCAATGCGGTATCGGCATCAAGTCCGTTTGATTGATGCAGCGCCCCAGAGCGCGTTGAGCGCGCCCAGTCCTGAATCGTCGGCAATGCGCTTTTTCAGCAGCGCTGCGGCGGCAGGATCTTGGCGCTCGCCCAACAGGCGCACGGCCGTGTGCCGGTGCCATTTGTTCGCATGCGACAGCAGGGCGACCAGTTGCTCGGTGGATTTGGTGGTCAGATTCGTGTCGGTTTCGAGTACGGCGTCTTTGCCGCGCAAGCGAAAGATGCGTCCGGTCGTGGGATCGATCTGACTTTGATAGTGCTGGCCGTGTGCGATGTAGAGCTCGTACAAGTCGGCGACCAGCACCGATCCATCCGGAGCATTGCCGATATAGACGGGACGAAACGCGAAGTCATCCGACGTGCGCACCTTGCTCCCGATCCGCCGTGGTAAATGTCGCGCCGACCGTGCGGCACGCTGCTGGCGATCACGAAGTTGTGCAGCGGCTCCACGCTGAAAAACGATTGCCCGTATACGTCTGCGGCATCGCCGTCGATCGACCAGCGTGGCGAAATGCGTGAACCGCGGAATATCCTGTTCGCTCGCCATGTGTCGGCAGTTCGCCAAAGGCAAACGGATTGCGCACCGGTCCGAACTTGTTGGGCGTCGTGCCCTGCATCAGGTGCAAGCCGCCTTGCATGTAATGCCAGCCGCGAGTCTGTCCACCGTTGTTGCCGGTGAACAGTCGTCCGCCGGAATCGATTTCCAGGCCGAAGTTGTTGCCGCCGCCTTCCGAGAAGATTTCGAAACGATGCGTGATCGGGTGATAACGCCACACCATACAGCCCTTGAAAGTAGACACCCGGCGCGTTCGGCGGGATCGATGCCCGGCCGCGTGACATGGCAGGTGGTGGTGCTGCCCTGGCCGCCATACAGCCAGCCGTCCATGCCCCACACCAGACCGTTGGCACCGAGTGCGTGTCTTCCATACCGAAGCCCTGCAGGTGGACAACGGGCGGATCCGTCGGGCACGTCGTCGAAGTCCGCATCGGGATAAAACAGCAGGTAGGGCGTGTGCATCACCCACACGCCGCCGCGACCCCGAATCGCGGCGTTGGCCATGTTCAGGCCGTCCTGAAAGACCTTGTGCTTGTCGTACTGGCCGTCGTCCGTCGGTGTCTTCATGAATGGAAATGATGTCCATGCCGCGATCGTGCATCGGCGGCGCGGGCGGTACTTTGTCGTAGTGCGAGCGGTAATACCGGTCGCGACTGATCATCTTCAGACCGGCCGGATACGGATACTGGCGGTACTGCGCGACCCAAAGTCGACCGCGCGAATCGAAGCTGAAGTGAAAGGGCTGCGCGATCTGCGGTTCATTGAGGAGCAGGTCGACGGCAAAATCCGCATCCGGCGTGATTTTCGAGGCTGATTCAACGGGTGGCAATTTCGGGCCGTGTACTTGCTGAGCGCGACCGAGCACGCGATTGGATTCTCGAAACACGTCGAAGGCCGAAGTCGCCGGTTTTTCTTTCAGCGCGACCCCCGGTTGATAGTCTTGACCGGCGCGATATTCCCATACCCCTTCAAAGATGCACTCCACGAAGTAATTCATGATGAACGGTGCATCACCGTGAAAACCCGGCTTCGCGGCCGGCGGTGTGTAGACCCGGATCGCGATCTCGTTCCAAAGATCTTTTTGCAGCGTACCGACGGGAATCTTGTGGCGATGGATCTTCGCACGCTCGCTTTTGTAATCAGGCGGGAACGATCCACCGGTTCCCAATTTCTTACCGTTCACCCAGAATTCGTACGCGCCCTCGAGTTCGTGAATGTTGACGCCCACGGATTCTTCAAACAGGTTTCGTTCGTGCCGTGTGAAAAAACTTCGGTCGACTTTGACCCAGGTGCGGTACCAGGCCACGCCATCGGTACCCGGTGCTTCGGTCGTCTGGCGAAGACCCGGCACCTGAACTTTTTGCCAGTCGTCGGCATGGGCTCGCGAGAAGCCGGCCAGCCACCCGGTTCCCAGCAGGATCACCAGGGCTTGAAAGCACAAAAATCGTTGCGAGACACCGGGATTCGCCATCGGATTCACTCAGCTTCAGTGGAGAAGGCTCATGGGCCAGACACATGCTATGGATCCAAAGGATCTGCAGATGAGCAGAACAACTGGGTGAATGCGTAGGTTTTATGGGGCATCCGGGCTCGGGCGGTCTGTGCTAATATCCAAGGCCCCCAACCGGAGTCGATCTCATGATCATCACCCGCCGTCTTGTCTTGCTGTTTGTCTTCAGCACCCTGTTGCACACACCGTGGATCCATTCCGCGATGGCAGCCGACAACGATGCCGTCGTCCCCGTGCCGCGCGATGGCAACTGGATGAAGCGGCACGAAAGCTTCAACGCCCGTGTGGAAAAAGGAAATGCGGATCTTCTGATGATCGGCGATTCGATCACCCACGGTTGGGAAGGTGCCGGCAAGGAAGTCTGGCAGAAGTATTACGACAAGCGCAATGCCGTGAACCTCGGCATCGGCGGCGATCGCACGCAGCACGTACTGTGGCGACTGGAGAACGGCAACATCAAGGGGATTTCCCCGAAGCTCGCGGTCATCATGATCGGCACCAACAATTCAGGCTCGAACACTTCAGAACAGATCTTCGAAGGCGTGAAGGCCATCGTGGCCAAGCTCCGCACGGAACTGCCCGAGATGAAGGTGCTGGTGCTGGCCATCTTCCCGCGCGGTGCGAATGACGATGATGCCAAGCGCCAGAAGAACATGGGTGCCAACGCATTGATCGCCAAACTGGCCGACGGCAAGATGGTGCACTACCTCGATATCAACGCGGCCTTCCTTGAGAAGGACGAAAAGCACACACTGAGCAAGGAAATCATGCCCGACCTGCTGCACCCCAAGCAGAAGGGTTACGGCATCTGGGCCGAGGCCATGGAATCCAAAATTGCCGAACTGATGGGTGAGAAGAAGTAAACGCGATCTCAAATCCGATCAGGCACCCATGAAAATCGAAGATGACGCGAGCCGGTGGAAATAATTCACCGGCTCGTTCGTCATCCGGGTATGAAATATCAAAACAGCGTTCAACGGATCGTGGCCTGCCTGCTCCTGACGGGCATTTCTCATAGCGCCTTTGCCGACGACAAAGTGCATCTGTTCGTGCTTTCCGGCCAATCCAACATGGCCGGTCTGAATCCGGATATTTCATTCACACCCACCGTGACTGAGGCGCTGAAGCCCGAATCCGTACTCGTGGTGAAAGATGCGAAGGGTGGCGAGCCGATACGGCGTTGGTACAAGAAATGGAAACCCGCCGAAGGTGATGAACCCAAGGCCACGGGCGATCTCTATGATCGCCTGCTCGAGAAGGTCCGCACGGCCATCGAGGGCAAAACGATTTTGAGCGTCACCTTCGTATGGATGCAGGGCGAAAAAGACGCCCGCGAAAAACACGGCACCGTTTACGCCGCGAGTCTGCGCGGTCTCGTGAATCAGCTTGCCGGCGATTTGAACTGCAAAGACATGAATTTTGTGATCGGCCGCCTGAGCGACTTCGACAACAGCAACTCGAAGTATCCCCATTGGACGATGGTGCGCGAAGCGCAGGTCAAGACGGCTGAAGCGGGGCCGCGCGGCGCTTGGGTCGACACCGACGACCTCAATGAGCGACAAAAACGATCTGCACTACACCAAGGACGGCTACAAAACACTGGGAGAGCGATTCGCGAAATCGGCTCTCAAGTTGATTCGCGGTGATCAGAAATAGTTCAACCGGTGATCATTTTCGCTTTTTGAGTGCGGGACCGACCAGATATTCCAGTCGGCGTTCGACTTCGCCGCCTTGCGCTTTGACATCGGCCCGTGTGATCGGAAGGTCGATCTTCAGAACATCGCGCAGATAAACCACCGTATTGAGTGCAATCAGCGTGAGGACTGAATCGTCGCTTTGTCGCAACACTTCAAGCATGGCGGGGCGAACATCCGCCGCATTCAACCGCCCGAGAAATTCAGCCGCCCGCACGCGCACCAGCAGATCCGGATCCTGCAGATGGCCTTTGGCCGCCTCGATCAGTGGCCGGGCCTGTTCACCCCTGACCGCACAAGCGGTCAACGCCCAGGCGCGCTGCAGCGCATCGGTGGATTTCAGGGCGGCTTCGATTTTCGGACGGGTGTCAGACAGAGGCGCGATCGCCAGATCGGCGGTGTCGATGAGTCCGGCGATGCGATCTTTTTGTTTGCGACCCCAGGCGAATGGATCAGACAAACCTTCATGCACCATGATGTGTTCCGGTAGAAAACTCAGATCCGGCATCGCTTTCAAACGACTCGCGAGTCGGTCGCGCAGTCGTTTGAGTGTCTGGGCATGTGCCGGATCAGCCTGCGAATTGGCGCTCTTGCCGGTACGTGCCGCAGCACATCTTCTATCTGGATGATGACATGGGTAGTGGTCCGGCTCTGTATCAACTCTTTGATGATGGTTCAGATCCTAGTCCCATTATGCCTACAACAGGTGGAGACGATGTCGTATTTGGTGACGGCAGAATGTCATGTTTGTTGTTGGTATGGTTACCGGGAACCTACGTAAATCAATTTCCGGCGTAGACGTTGACGGATTCGCTCTGATTTAGTAATTCAGTAACTCAGAATCCTTCGGATACCTGCGGAACTATGACAATTCTACTGTTAGAATGCAGAACCTTCCGGTACTTCGTTCAAAAATATAATTTGATTGTTAGATAACAATTCATGCGGCGTTAAGCGGTATGAAAAAATTGAGCCCCTTCTTTACGGGAGGGGCTTTTTAATCTTTAAAGGTGCATCATGCTAGGATATAAAAATTTTATATGGATTTTTATTACAATACCACTCATTTTCACAACAGGATGGCTATTGGGAAGTGACACCGCTGCCCTGGGCCCGGAGACTATCTGTCTGCATTAAAAGATCAGATAATTTACCACGGTGAAAATGGCCAAAGATACCCAGTCCATTGCTAAATTTTATATGCATTGGGACAGGATGTGATCCTACGGCTGTGGATACAGCAATGCC
>CALOAZ010000153.1:0-4219 GCA_942491355.1 uncultured Phycisphaeraceae bacterium | reverse complement strand
TTCAATCAGGAATGAATACTTGCGTGCCTCGGCGGGGCGATCGAGTTCGATCACATAGAGCTTGGCCAGATCGGCCGCGGCGTTGGCGTCTTTGGGATCGGCTTTGATCTGATCACGCAGACGCTGGATTTCCTTGTAGGTTTTCTGGCGTTGCGTGATGCCGTCAATGGCATCGCGGATATCTGGGCCACGGTCTGATCCGACGCGCGGCACGAGCGTGGCTGCGGCGCGCAGTAATTGAGTGGCCTGTTCCCAGTCACCGATTTCTTCCTGTGCCCCGGCGAGGGCGAGATGGTCTTCGATCAGGGCGCGGCCGGTGGCGTCTTTCATGTCGCCGCGCGCGGTGAAATAGAGTCGCTGGCGCAGTGGCAGTATTTTTTCGAGGCACGCCGTGCGACGTTCCGGATCTGCCCCCGCGACCAGCGTGTAAGCTTCGATCGCGGTGGCATGACCCGCGATGTCTGCCGATCCGAGCGCTGCAGCGTGCGAGCAGAGTTCTGCGATCAATGCATCCTTGCCACCGCTTTCGCGAGCGACGGCCAGCATTTCGTTGGCAAGTGAAAGATCATCTTCCACTGCGGGTGTGGCCGCGACGGCGCTCAGGCGCTGGCCATAGAGTTTCGCCACCGTCTGTTTGGGATCATCCTGCGCGCATAACGTGGCGTTTGCGATGAGGCATGCGGCGATCACACCCCCGCAGATCAGGGTGTTGAAGTGAAAACGGATCATGATGACGTGAACTCCCCAGACGTTCAGTGCGACACGCGACTCGGGGATGGCGGCACGACCTGGCCTCCCGGAACAATCCGCCATTGTAGTTGCGAAATCCCGGAAGATTCAAATGTTTGAATTCGGCCCTGCGGGTTCTGAAGTGTGATCAATGCCGATGCGCCAGGGATTTGATCGACCAGTTTCAACCCTTTTTCCGGCCCCAGCACACTCAAGGCCGAAGCCATCGCATCGGCATCGGTTCCGGAGGGAGCAATGGCGGTGACCGCAATGGATCGCGTCAGGCCGATGGCAGTGGTGGGATCGACAATGTGACTGTATCGCGTACCGTCGATTTCCACGTGTCGGAAAGCATCGCCGCTGGTGGCCACCGCACAGTTGGCGGCGATGAGCGTGCGCACCGGGTCGCCGGGTTCGGCGCGCCCAAAGGGACGAATATCAATGCGCCAGCCGTCTTCGCCCGGCGGAGCATCACCCAGCGTCAGGTCACCGCCGGCATCGACCAGTGCCGATCGAATGCCGTGTTGTTGCAGGATCAGAAGCGCGGCATCGGCGGCATAACCTTTGGCGATGCCACCCAAATCCAGTCGCATGCCCGCAGCGCCAAGTCGCACGCTGCGCGATCCGGCATCCACCAGAAGCTTTGCATCGCCCATGGCCTCCAGTGCTTCTGCGAGATGATGTTTGGCCGGCAGAGCTTTCTGTCGCTGGGCGCTGCGCCAAAGTCGGACGGCGGGCCCCACGGTGATGTCGAAGGCACCGTCCGAAGCCGCAGACCATTTTTTTGCGGCGATGAGAACGCGCAGGAGATCATCTGAGACAGGGATGGCATCGGTCGGCCCCTGCTGTGCGGCACGGGAAAGTCGGCTCAATTCGCTCTGAGGATCCCAGTCGCTCATGATGGTATTGAGCTGGTCGATTCGAGCGAAAGCGGCATCAAGAGCGCGATCAGCGGTGCGTGCATCCGGGGCATAAAGCACCACGCGGAACTGGGTCCCCATCAGCGGGCGGGCATTTTCATGGCGAATAAGTGTTGGGGTTCCGCAGCCGATCAGCAGCAGGCCGATCAGCGCGAACGTCCAGATTCGGAGCGTCGTAAGCAATAAAGCGTGGGGCATCATCGTCGGACGCGGGAGCTTACCCGATGGACCGAGGATTTGCCCAGGGCGCCCCCCGTGACGCGCAGCAATCTCAGGCATGGGTATAATGCCGCTTTCCATCGCCCAGAGAGGGTGTGGGATCACCTGGCCAGTATTTCACCCGACGGAGTCTTGTACCGATGAATCCATCCAATAACCCCTCTTCTCGTCGTCAATTCATGAAATCATCGACCGCTGCGCTGACGGGTGCGGCTCTGGCTTCGCAGATTGCCTCGCGCAGTTATGCCCAGAGTGATGGCACGATCCGGATGGGTCTGGTGGGCTGTGGAGGACGCGGCACCGGTGCCGCCACACAGGCGCTGAGTACCGAGGGGCCGGTCAAGCTGGTGGCCATGGCCGATGCCTTCCAGAACAACCTGGATCGGCAACTGGGTCAGCTTCAGAAGGAAAAAGGCGACAAGGTTGAAGTGACCGACGGCGACAAATACGTTGGTTTCGATGCTTACAAGAAAGTGATTGATCGCGACGATATTGACCTAGTGATTCTGGCCACGAGCCCGGGCTGGCGCCCGATTCATTTTGAATACGCCGTTGCCAAAGGGAAGAACGTATTCATGGAGAAGCCGGTGGCGACCGACGCCCACGGTATTCGCCGCGTTTTGGCTGCAGCCGAAGAAGCCAAGAAAAAGAATCTGAAAATCGGTGTAGGCCTGCAGCGCCATCACGACGTGCGCTATCAGGAAATCATCAAGCGCATTCATGACGGTGCGATCGGTGACATTGTCGCACTGCGTTGTTACTGGAGTGACGCCGGTGTGTGGACCCGTCCGCGCGAACAGGGTCAGACCGAAATGCAGTATCAGATGCGCAACTGGTACTACTTCAACTGGCTCTGCGGCGATCACATTACCGAGCAGCACATCCATAACCTGGACGTCTGCAACTGGCTGATGGGCGCGTATCCGAGTACGGCTCAGGGTATGGGCGGCCGTCAGGTGCGCACCAGCAAAGAGCATGGACAGATCTACGATCACCACTTTGTGGAATTTGTCTACGGCGACAAATGGGATACCGGCACGCACATGTTCAGTCAGTGCCGCCACATTAAGGATTGTTACAACACCGTTTCGGAGCATGCCCATGGATCAAAGGGCTATGCGATGCTCAACGGTTTCCGCATCTATGACGAGAAGGGCGAACTGGTTTGGCGCTACAAGGGCCGGGCTGAGAATCCCTACCAGAAAGAACACGATGATCTGTTCGAGGCGATCCGTAAGGATCTGCCTTACAACGAAGCTGAAAACGGTGCCAAGAGCACGATGACTTCGATCTTCGGGCGCATGGCAACCTATTCGGGCAAGATGTTGCGCTGGGATGACGCCATTGCTTCCAATGTGGATGTTTTCCAGCACGATCCGAAGTTCGACTGGACATGGGATGCCCAGCCGCCGGTGCTGCCGAATGCCGAAGGGTATTATCCGGTGCCGATGCCCGGTGAAACCACGGTGATCTGAGCGTATCACGAAGGATTCAATCAGACGCCCATCCGGAAACGGGTGGGCGTTTTTTTCAAAGTTCGGCGATCGGGATCAAGATCATCTAAAATCAGCGATCCGAAAAGTGGGCAAGTTCGTAACAAAGACCAGGGAAAGTCATGATCAGTTTGAATTTCATGCAGCGAATGGGTGTGGCGGCGCTGGCCGCTTCTTCAATGGTGTTTGCCGCTTGTGCAACGGCGGCAGAAACCAACGGCGCTAAAGGCCTCGTCAAAGAAAAGCCGGCTTCAGGCTTTTTTGTGGAAACCCCGCAGGGTTTCATGGTGCCTTATACCGCCGTGATTGAAGGGACCGACATCAAGATCGAGATGGTGCCTGTCCCGGGTGGGACGGTCACGATCGGTGCCAATCAAGCTGAAATAGATGACAACAAGACCGACAACATCGACCCCACGAGCGAAGGGCCGCAGTTTCAAGTGGAGATCGAGCCGTTTTGGATGGGCAAGTACGAAATCACCTGGGATCAATTCGATCCTTTCCTGGCGGTTTACGAAGTCCTCAACGAGAAGCGCCCCGAGCCGGTGCCCGCAGATCGTCAGGCCGATGCGATCAGCTACCCGACGCCGATTTATCCGCAGGAAGCGATTCCGATCATCAATGCCATGGGACGCAAAGATGGTTTTCCGGCTGCGAGCATGCATCAGTTCTGTGCAAAGCAGTACACCAAGTGGATCAGCAAAATCGATGGCTCGGTGTATCGCCTGCCTACAGGCACTGAGTGGGAACATGCGTGTCGCGCCGGCACCAAGACGATGTATTCCTTCGGCGATGACAAGGCTCAGTTGAAGGATTACGCATGGTATTTCGACAACAGTGAATGGGAAGATGGCGAGC
>CALOAZ010000152.1:0-6892 GCA_942491355.1 uncultured Phycisphaeraceae bacterium | reverse complement strand
AAGATGCTGAAACTCAAAGACCGCTTGTGGACCTAGCCCCTTCTACCAAACCGAGACGTTCTCATAGCCGAAGCCACGTACTGGGAGCAATCGTTCATGTGGCTCGGATCTCTCATGCGAAGACTTCATGGAAGACCCGGAGCTGCACAAGATGTACAATGCTGTCATCGAAGGTGAAGAAGAGATTACGGATCAGCCATGCTGAGTCGCCGGCCTCACCGCCACAAAGGAGCGTAGCCTATCATTTCAGGCGGCTATGGGTGGATAAGAAGGCGCATTCCCTTGAAGAAGAACGTCAGGCCAAAGCGGCAAGCTCCTGAAAACCACCGAAATAAGAGAGTGATGAAGGTGGATGAGCGTTGAGCCGCAAAGCATGTCATATTTAAGGACGCCTAGTAGAGAAGGACGGAACCGAGTTCATCATGGAATCCATTGAATTCGACGTTTCCATGTCTGAGCATATCTTCTCCAAAGCAGCCCTGAGAAATAAAAAATAGGAGACCACGAAACACACGAACAACACGAAAGTAAAAACAAAATCCCTTTTTCGTGCTTTTGTGTATTTCGTGGTCTCCATATCATCAGTTTGAGCCAGTCTTGAGCGATACGACAGCGCCTCGCAGCGCGCCCGCGAACGCCTGAACGAATCGATCGAAACAGACCTTCAGAACAAACTCGAAAAAACGCTACGCAAAGCCTCGAAAACCAACGCCCCCAACGCAAGCTGAATGTCGGAGAACAACACCATGAATCCCATCCGGCTCTTATCCACTCTTCTGTGTGCCCTCGCGATGATCGCGTGCCCGGCCATCGCCGGTTCGCTCGACGCCGTCCCCACCGCACAGATCAAACGCCATGCGGCCGAAATCGACCGTCTGATCGAAGCCGATCTGAAAGCGGCGAACCTGAAGCCCAATGCCGATGCCGATGATGCCACATTTCTGCGCCGCGTCACGCTGACCATCGCGGGCCGCATTCCCACCGGCACCGAAATCGAAGCGTTTTTGAAATCGCGTGAACCGGCCAAACGCCAGCAAGCCATCGATCGCCTGCTGGATTCGACCGGCTATGAAAGCCACATGTACCACTGGACGGCCGATCTGCTGCGCGCCGTCACGCGCACCAAGGAAGGCGGCGACTTACGTCGATTACCTCAAAGATTCGATCGCCAAAAACAAACCGTATGACCAATTTGCCCGCGAGCTGGTCACGGCGTCCGGCCCTTCGATGACGCGCGGCAACGGCGCCACCGGATATTACCTGCGTGACAAAGGCATGCCGCAGGACAACATGTCGAACACCGTGCGCATCTTTCTGGGCACGCGACTGGAATGCGCCCAATGCCACAATCATCCGTTCGATAAATGGACGCAGTTGGATTACTTCCGCATGGTCGCCTTCACCGGTGGCATTTCCTACAACGACGAGACCTATCGCGACAGCAAACGCGGCCAGGAACTTCTCGCCCTGGAAAAACAACTGAAGGCCGACGGCAAAAAAGAAATGGCCAAGAGTATTTCCAAGGTCACCGAAGACCTGCGCTACGGTATCTCGGGCAACGGCACCGGCGTGGTGCGCCTGCCGCACGATTACCAGTACGAAGATGCCAAGCCCGACCAAGTGGTGGTCGCCAAAACCATGTTCGGCCTCGATGCGAAAATGGCTGAACCGCAGTTCAAAGAGGATTCAAAAACCAAGACGAACAAGAAGGGCAAAAGCAAATCACCCAGCCTCAAATCTGAAGACATCGACTCGCGTTCCGCTTATGCCCAATGGATGACCGCTCCCGAAAACCCGCGATTCACCACCGTGATCGCCAATCGCATGTGGCATCGCGTGATGGGCGTCGGCCTGATCGAACCGCTCGACAACTACACCGATCAGACCGAAGCTTCGCATCCGCAACTGATGACGTATCTCGAAAAAGTCATGGTCGATCTGAAGTATGACCTCAAGCAATTCCAGCGCGTGCTGCTGAGCACGCGCACCTTCGGCCGAGACACCTCTACGGCTGAAGCCATTGCCGGTGAGAAGTTTCACTACCAGGGCCCGGTCCTGCGCCGCCTTTCCGCCGAGCAGATCTGGGATTCAATGCTGACGTTGATCACCGAAGACCCCGACGCCACGATCACGCCTGCCGGCGAAGGCTCGGTCGAGAAGTATTACGACGAATACGAAAAACTGATGAACACGCCGGTGAAGGACATTCTTGCCGACGCCGAGGAATACGCCCTGCGCTACACCATGACCAAGCAGGAACGCGCCGAATACCTGGCCAAAAAGCGCGCCGAAGAAAAAGCCGCTTATGCCGCCATCGCCACGAAAGCCGGTCCGACTCTGGATGCCCTGAAAAAGGCCGCCAAAGACGATGATGCCAAAGCCGTCAAAACCGCCGTCAAACAACTGCAGGCCATGGGCGTGCCTGAAAATCTTTACGAGCGCTACACGCGCGTACGCAACAAAGACAAGAAGAACGACGCGCCCTCACTGGCCAGAGGTCTGGCCCGCGCTTCAGAACTGGAATCCCCGGCGCGCCCCGGACACTTCCTGCGCGATTTCGGTCAGTCCGACCGCGACACCATCGAAGCCGCGCACACCGAACCGGCCGTGCCCCAGGTCTTGAGTCTGCTCAATGGTTACGTGGAAAAATACGTGATCACCAATTCGAAGTCTGCAGTCTTTGCAGGCATCGAATCCCGTAACACGCCCGATACCAAGATCCGCGAAGCCTTTATCCGCGTCCTCAGCCGCGAGCCCTCTTCTGAAGAACGTTCCATCTGGCGCGGCCAGATCGATCGCTTCGGCACCGACGCCTACAAGGATCTGGTCTGGACGCTGACCAACACACACGAATTCCTGTTCCTGCGCTGAACCACACACACCCTCTCTGCTGATGGGAGTTTGAACGATGAAAAGCCTACTGAACCGTTTTGATGATCTCTCGCGCCGCCGCTTCATGAACCATGCCGCGCTCAGTTTCCTGGGTGTGGGTGCCATGCCCCTGCTGGATCGCGCAGCGCAGGCAGCGGCCGTCGAAGAATCCTTCCCGCTGCGACCGGCCACCGCCAAGAACGTGATCTATCTGTACATGTCAGGCGGCATGACGCATCTGGATACGCTCGATCCGAAACCCGGTCACGAAAACCAAGGCCCGGTCGAGGCCATCAAGACCAGCGCCGACGGCGTGTTGCTCTCGCAGCATCTGCCGAACATGGCCAAGCACATGCATCACGCGGCGGTGATCAACTCGTTGAGTTCGACCCAAGGCGCGCATGCGCAAGGTCGCTACTTCATGCACACCAGCTACACGATGCGCGGCACCATCAAGCATCCCTCCATGGGCTCCTGGCTGATGAAGATGTCAGGCAAGCGCAATCCCACGCTGCCCGGCCATGTGGCCATCGGCGGCGGTGTGGATCAGGCGTCGGGCGGTTTCTTCGAATCCAAATACGCCCCGCTGCCCATCGGTGATCCTGATTCGGGCCTGAAGGATTCGGCGCGTGCCTCGAATGTCACGGCCGAGACGTTCAACCGTCGCGTCAGTGCCGCCGAAGAAATGAACCGCGCTTTGCCGCCAAGTTCGATCAAAAACCCGTACGCGCCTACGCCGACATGTACGACGAAGCCATCAAGTTGATGAGCAGCAAGGACCTGGAAGCGTTCGATCTACAAAAAGAATCCGAAGCCATGCGGGCCGCTTACGGCAGCGACTCCTTCGGGCGCGGCTGCCTGTTGGCTCGCCGTCTGGTCGAACACGGCGTGCGCTTCGTCGAAGTCACCTACGGCGGGTGGGACACGCACAACCAGAACTTCGACGCGATGGAAGAAAAATGCCCGACGCTCGATCGCGCCGTCGCGGCATTGCTCGGCGACCTCGAAGCGCGCGGCATGTTGCAAGACACGCTGGTGGTTCTCACCACCGAATTCGGTCGCACACCGCAAATCGTCACCGAGCGCATGGGCCGCAACCACTACCCGAAGGCTTTCAGCGCCATGCTCGCCGGTGGCGGCATCAAAGGCGGCATGAAATACGGCAAGACCGATGCGGGCGGCGAAGAAGTCATCGAAAACAAAATCGAAGTCCCGGACTTCAATGCCACCATCGCTCATGCGCTGGGTCTGCCGATCGAACACGTGGTGTTCTCGCCTTCGCAGCGTCCCTTCACTGTGGCGCACAAGGGCAAGCCGATCACCGAATTGTTTGCGTAAGACGCAACATCCGGCCAGGAGTTGAACATGCGGATCGTGATCGCGTCTCTTTTGAGTTTGTGCGCCACCTCGGCGACATTGGCGCAGTCGGCGAAAATCGACTTTGCCAAGGACATCTGGCCCATCCTCGAAGCCAAATGCGTGGACTGCCACAAGGCGGCGTGGAAAGACGACACCGGGCGCACGCGCAATCCGAAGGCCGGCCTGCGCCTCGACGGCAGCGGCTGGATCCTCAAAGGCAGCGACGATGGTCCCATCCTGGTGAAAAACGAACCGCTCAAAAGCTCGCTCTATGCCCGCACGGTTCTTCCGCCCGAACATGAAGACATCATGCCACCGAAGGAAGAGCCGCTGACCAAAGTGCAGGCCCGATTGCTGCATGACTGGATTGCGCGCGGCGCCGATTTCGGTGCGTGGCAGGGCGCGGCAGGCGGACTGCTTGTTCCGAAAAAGCAAGCGCCAACACCCACCACCGTTGTGGCCAAGCCAAGCCCTTGGGCGGTCACACTCGAACAGCGCGCTGCGGGGCTCAAACCTCTGCCCGAAACACAACTGAGCACTTTCATGCAGACCATGCCCGGTTCACTGAAACCGGTCTATGCTCAAAGCCCGCTGTTGACCGCTGAATTTCTTTCAGACGAAGCCGATGTCACCGATGCCGCGATCCTGCGCATGGCACCGGTCGCGACCCATGTGGTGGAATTGAATCTTGCCAAGACCAAAGTGACCGACGCAAGCATGAATACGATTGCCCGCTGGCCGCGGCTGACCCGACTTAACCTGAGCCGAACGGCCGTCACCGATCAAGGCTTGAAAGCACTGCGCCAACTCAAAACCCTGCAGATGCTGAATCTCTTCGGCACCGCGATCACCGATCAATCGATCGAGGCCATCGGCTCGATCCCCGATCTGAAAGAAGTCACCCTCTGGCAAACCCAGATCACCTCAGCAGGCGTTACCAAATTGAAGCAGCAGCGGCCCGAAGTACACATCGTTCATAATCCCACGCTGCCCGAACCCGAGAAGGATGATCCGGACAAGCCCCGGCGCAAGAAGCGCTGAGCGTGAATAATCCGTCACGTGATCTCCATCCATCATCGCGCCAAGCTCTCGAGGGATTTTATCGCCCATCATTTGCCGTAACCCAATTACTCAACTAGCCTTACTATTCACAACCGACAGCCTTGGATATCGCTGCTTTAGGCTTGGGCTCCAACCATCGCCATTTTAAATCCATTGCGCCGAAGCCCTTTTTTCAAAGCTCGACGTCCTAATTTCTGTCGGCGGGAGATTAAGTATTGCATGCAGGCTTACAGGTCTGCTTCAACCGATGAATCTGTTCTCTGGAGAATGACACGATGTTCCGACCCCGCGCGACCCTCTTGCTATGCGCCGTCGCACTGACGGCACTATTCATCTCGCCCGCTGCGGCGCAATCCACCACGCAGAAAATCCGGGCCCTGATGATTTCAGGCGGCTGCTGCCACGACTATCCCAACCAGCAGCAGACCATCAGCGCCGGTATTTCGGCGCGCAGCAAAATTCCGATCGAGTGGACGCTCATCCTTCATAACGATGGCAATCGCGTGCCGGTCTACGAACAGGACATCGCCTCGAAATACGACATCGTTTTTCACAACGAATGTTTTGCGTCTGAAAACAATCCGGAGTGGATCGAAAAAATTCTCAAGCCGCACCGCGCGGGCGTGCCTGGCATCGTGATGCACTGCTCGATGCACAGCTACGGTTTCGGTCGCGTCGAACCCTGGGTGCAGTTCCTCGGCGTGCGCAGTCACGGCCATGGCGCTCACTATGCCTATACCGTGCAACCCACCGAAGCGGGCAAGGGCCATCCCATTCTCGCCAAACTCGGCAAGGCATGGACCACCCCGCAGGGCGAGCTTTATAAAATCGAACAGGTGATGCCGACCGCCACCGCGATCGCGCAGGCCGAACGACAAGACAAGGGCTCGGGCACCGGCCAATACGACACTTGCTTTTGGACCAACGTGTTCGACGGCAAGGCCCGCGTGTTCGGCACCACCGTCGGTCATCACAATGAAACCGTCGAAACCCAGCAATGGCTCGACACCGTCACGCGCGGCTTTCTCTGGTCGCTCGACAAACTGACCGATGCCAACGTGATCAACCTGGATGATGCGGCGCACGCCAAAGTCGTCGCGGCGGCACGCGCCAGTGCCCCGGCTCCAAACGCTCCCAAAAAGACGGTCGCCGCCGGCATCCCGGCCAATCTTGCGTCGGACAAAACGGTGACCGCTTCTTCGGAAGAAACCGGCAAAAACAACGTCGGCAGCAAACTGGTAGACGGCCGCCTGGATTCGCGCTGGTGCGCTTCGAGCGGATCAGCGCCGCAATGGGTTCAGGTTGATCTGGGCAAACCCCAGCATGTGCGCGGTCTGCGCCTGCACTGGGAGAACATGGACAGCGCCGCTTACAAGCACACCATCGAGGCGTCTTCTGACGGCAAGCAATGGAAGACCCTCGTCGATGAACGTGAGGCAAACAAAGCCAACGGCGCGGCATCACACAAGGTCGATGCGCCCGAGACCCGATACCTGCGCGTGACGTTTCTCGGTTCTTCCACCGGCGGGTGGGCCAGCTTGTGGGAACTCGAAGCCTACGACACCGACAAAATCCCGGCCCTGTCGGCCGAAGCTAAAAA
>CALOAZ010000151.1:0-27075 GCA_942491355.1 uncultured Phycisphaeraceae bacterium | reverse complement strand
GGCTGGTGGTCGCCATCAGCCGGACGCTCGAAGCCGGAAATCCTGCCTGGGTCACGCCGGCCATGCGCGACATGCCGCTCTGGAGTCTCCTAGCCTGCACTGCCGCTGTGGCCGCCGGACTTTACATCTTCGGCATGACACTCAATGACCTGCTGGATCAGCGACGCGATCAGATCACCGCACCCCATCGCCCGCTGGTGGCCGGCCGCGTCAGTCCGCTCATCGCCTTGGTCATCGCCATCCTGGCTCTGATCGTGTCGATTTCGGCCAGCATCATGCTCGGTGAACGCAGTGCTTTGATGTGCCTGATCACCGCAGGCCTGATCATTTTTTACAACACACTGGCCAAACATCTGCCCGGCGTGGGCATTCTCACACTCGGCATGATTCGCGCCACACATATGCTGATCGCCAATCCCGCACTGGCCTTTTGCTGGCCCGTCTGGCTGACCATGAGTCATGTGATCGGGATCAGTGCTGCGGGCTATCGCCTTGAAGGCAAGCCCCCACGACTGACCGGGGGCCATTTGTGGCTGCTGACCAGCGGATGGGCCTTCCTGACGGTCGCGCTGATCAGCTGGATTCGCCACCGCGAGGGTCTGGCCGTTCAGATCCAAATACCGAATCTCTGGGTCATCCCGATTTTCACAGTCAGTCTCTTTCTGGTGATGGCCATCCGAGCCACCGGTCGCGCGGCCAGCGATCGCGAAGCGGGAGATCGCGTCATCAAACTCGGACTGCTTTGGCTTATCCCACTTGACGCCGCATGGCTTCTGGGGCTCGGTGCATGGTTCTGGGCCGCAGCCATCCTCTGCCTGCTGCCGATCACACTGCTGACCATGTCTGCCACGCGTTTTCTGGCCGGTCTTGTCGAAGATCCCGATCGCTTTGTGTCCGATGCCTAACGTGTTGGACCACCCCTGCGCCGGCCACTAACATGGCCGGTTTTCCGAGATCTGAGCATGAGCGGTCTACCGCACAACGAAGTCATCCCCGTACTGGATTTCGGTTCGCAATACGCGCAACTCATCGCCCGCCGCGTGCGCGAAGCCGGTGCGTTTTCAGTCCTGGTAGCGCCGGATATGCCGCTCGAGAAACTGGCGGCACTCAAACCCAAGGGCATCATTCTCTCGGGTGGCCCCTCCAGTGTGTATGAAAAAGGCGCACCGCGCTGCGACGAACGCCTGTTCGAACTGGGCGTGCCGGTTTTGGGCATCTGCTACGGCATGCAGCTCACCAGTCATTTGCTCGGTGGCCAGGTCGAAGCGGCGCCGATGAGCGGGAATATGGTCCGGGCCCCGATCACCATCAAGGAACCGGGCGGCCTGCTCAACGGCTTTCAGGCTGGTTCGCACGTCGACGTCTGGATGAGCCATGGCGATCAAATCAGCGATCTGCCTGAAAACTTCGAAATTCTCGCCACCACACCCACTTGTCCCTACGCCGCTGTGCGTCATGCCAAGCAATCGTTTTACGGCGTGCAATTTCATCCTGAAGTCACACACACGCCGCACGGCGTGGAGATTCTGCACAACTTCCTTTATCAGGTGTGCGGCTGCTCCAACACATGGCGCATGACCGATTTTCTCGACGCACAGGTACAGCAGATCAAGCAACGCGTGGGCAATGATCGCGTGATCTGCGGTCTTTCAGGCGGCGTGGATTCTTCGGTCGTGGCTGCATTGCTGGCCAAGGCCATCGGCAAACAACTCACGTGCATCTTTGTCGACAACGGCCTGCTGCGCAAAAACGAACGACAACTCGTCGAAACCACATTCAACGATCACTTCGATCTGGACCTGCGCGTGATCGATGCCGAAGCCGCTTTTCTCGGCGACCTCAAAGGCGTCACCGATCCACAGGAAAAGCGCAAACTCATCGGCCATCGCTTCATCGAAGTTTTCAAGGAAGCGTCGGCGGACATCGATGGCGTCAAGTATCTAGCCCAAGGCACGCTGTATCCGGATGTGATCGAATCAGGACAGAGCCTTGCCGGCACCGCAGCCAACATCAAGCTGCATCACAACGTGGGCGGCCTACCTGAAGAACTCGGCTTCGAGTTAATCGAACCGCTGCGTGATCTGTTCAAGGATGAAGTGCGTCGACTCGGCGAAGTACTCGGCCTGCCTGAGGGCATGGTCTGGCGTCATCCCTTCCCGGGGCCGGGGCTGGCCGTGCGCGTCACGGGCGACATCACACGCGATCGCCTGGAACTGCTGCGTGATGCCGATGAAATCGTCCTCGAAGAAATCGTGGCCAACAATCTGTATCGCTCGACCAGTCAGGTCTTCGCGGTCCTGCTCGCCGGAACCCGCGCCGTGGGCGTGATGGGTGATGGTCGAAGCTATGACTACGTGGTGGGTGTTCGAGCGGTCGAAACACAGGACTTCATGACCGCCGACTGGGCACGCCTGCCCTACGACGTGCTGGCCACCATCAGCAACCGAATCATCAATGAAGTACGCGGCGTGAGCCGCGTGGTTTACGATATTTCATCAAAACCCCCCGCCACCATCGAGTGGGAGTGAACTTCAGGTCACTCCTGGTGTCTAAAAAATCCGATGCGAATTTCTGCACTGCTTTTGACCGCCCTGTTGATTCCGACGTGGACTGTCACGGCGCAGGATACCGAACTTGACACACCCAAAGTCCCCACACGCATCGGTGTGATCGATGTCCCTGCGCCGGCGGCGCGACGCGAGGCACTGCCAGAACTCCGCATGCCGCTGTTCGATCCGCATCCACTGAGCGACGGCGACCGCGAAGTGCTGCGCACGGCATCAGACAATTTGGGCACCATCAATGAAGCATCGCTGATCACATTGCTTAAAAATGCGCGACACTGGTCTGACAGCGAAGCAGGCGCGGTGGTGCCTGACTATGCCGAGATCCGCGCCACGCCTGACAACTGGCGCGGCCAGCGCTGCCTGATTGAAGGCGAATTGTTTCGCGTCATCCGCCCGCAGCTGCGCGGCCGTCTTGGTTGGGAAAACGTCGAAGGCCTCGTGCTGCGGGTCGACCACACGCGCGAAAAACCTGAGCCGCAGGATTTCGTCATCGTTTACATCACCGATCCACCGGTCTGGCGATGGCGCGACGAAGACCAGGGCTTGGTGTGGGAAGCCGGCCATCAGGTGCGCATCACCGGGCGCTTTTACAAAATCGATCGATTCGAAACCCAGCGCGGCGTGCAGGCCGTGCGAGCCGAAGTGCGTGACAAGGCCGAAACCAAGAACTACCTCACATTCGTCGGCCATGCACCAACCCAACTCGTACCTCATTACGATGGCGGCCAGACCACCAGCAGCCTCTCGCGCCAGATCGGCGGCGTGTTCATCATTCTCGCTGCCGTGGCCTATCTGGCCTATCGCTCACGCGGTTTCCGAAAACGTCTCGAAGGCCAGAGTCGCCTTCAGGATTACATACGCGAACGACAGGCCGAACGCGAAAGCGCCGATCGGGCCGAGGCTGAAACCGTCGAAGAACTCCCGCTACCGGAAGATCCTATCGCAGCCCTGGATATGCTATCGCACATGCATACCGAACCTGCAACATTGCAGGATGATGCGGCGTCGGATGACGAAGCCGAAAAACCGACGGAGTCCTGATCCGATGCCTGTGGTTTCTATTTCACTACCCCATCACCGATACGACGTCACCATCGAGCCAGGTGCCATCGATCGTCTGGGCGAGATCACACAACAGACTGCGCCGCACACACGCTGCGCCCTGCTGGCTGATGATGCCGTGATGGATTTGTGGGGACGACGCGCCGCGAACGCTCTGGGCGAAAACGGCTTTGATGACGTGGTACTCGCAACGCTCGATCAGGGCGAAGCCAACAAAACGCTCGACACCGTACGCCATCTTTACGACGTATTGCTCAATCACCGCATGGAACGCAAAAGCCCGGTGATCGCACTCGGCGGCGGTGTGACCGGCGATACCGTGGGTTTTGTGGCCGCCAGCTATCTGCGCGGCGTCCCTTTCATTCAGTGCCCCACCACACTATTGGCCATGGTCGATGCGAGTGTCGGCGGCAAAGTCGGTGTGAATGTGCCCCAGGGCAAGAATCTCATCGGTGCATTCCACCAGCCCGCTGCGGTGGTGATCGATCCGTTCGTCCTTCAGACGCTGCCCCCGCGCGAACTGCGATGCGGACTGGCCGAATGCGTCAAACACGGCGTGATTCGCGATGCCGATCTGTTTCATTGGATCGGTACACACGTGGCAAAGATTCAGGCGCTGGATCCGGCGGTGATGACCGAACTGATTCATCGCAATGTTGCGATCAAAGCCAAAGTCGTGATGGCCGATGAAAAAGAATCCGGCGAGCGCGCTCACCTGAATTTCGGTCACACGTTTGCTCACGCCATCGAAGCCACCGCCGGCTACGGCACTTTTCACCATGGTGAAGCCGTCAGTCTGGGCATGGTGGCTGCAACACATCTGGCCGCTTCGGTGGGCCTATGCGAACCGACCCTCGCCACACAAATCGGTGATCTCTGCATCGCACTGGGCCTGCCTGTCCGGGGCAAACTGCCGCCGATCGACACGCTCATGGACGCCATGCTGCTGGATAAAAAAGTGGCTTCGAATCGCATCCGCTTCGTGCTTCCCGAACGCATGGGCACCGTGACCCTCCGCAACGACATCGACGACACCGCCGTGCGCGAAGCCTGGGCTCAAATCCGCGAAGCGTGAATCCAAAACACCTGCTGCCCGGCACCGCTGCGTCTACACTGCATTGCCATGCCAACCGACGACCCGCGCCCCAAACTGCTTGAAAAAGCCCGGAGCCTGCCACGGGTTCCTGGTATTTATCTCATGAAGGATGCTGCGGGAATCGTACTCTACATCGGCAAGGCGGCGATTCTGCCCAACCGTGTGGCCAGTTACTTTCAGCCATCCGCCGACCCAGGGCTCAAGAAACAACACATGCTCGATCAGGTCGTCGACTTTGACGTGATCGAGTGCGAAACCGAATGGGAAGCCCTGCTCACCGAAAACAGGCTCATCAAGGACCTGCATCCGAAATTCAACGAGCGACTGACCGACGACAAGACCTTTCCGTATCTCGCGATCACGTTGCGCGACGATTATCCCGGCGTCTATCTCACACGCGATCCGAACGACAATCGCTTTCGCGGCGCCAAAATTCTCGGCCCCTTCACCAGTGTCTATGCATTGCGCGAGGCCGTAAAAATCATGCAGAAGGTCTTTAAGTTTCGCACCTGCGAAATGGAAATCCTTGAGTCGGATGAGCGGCGCCGATTTTTTCGCCCCTGCCTGCTGCATCCGATCAAACAATGCACCGCGCCATGCGGCGATCGCATCAGCAAAGTCGAATACCGCGCCGACATCGATCGCTTCATTCGTTTTCTTGGATCCAAGCGCTCGGCCATGCTGCGCGACATGGCGCAGGAGATGGAAATCGCGGCGGCCGAAAAGAAATACGAACGCGCCGCCACCTTGCGTGACCAGATCCGCGCTATTGAAAAACTGGATGACCGAGGATCGATTCGCGAAGGCTGGCAGCCTGAAACTGAATCGTTTTACAGTGATCCCGCACGCGGCCTGCAATCACTGCAACGGGCTTTGAATTTGGAACAAGAGCCCCGATGCGTCGAATGCATCGACATCGCTCACCTGCAAGGCACGCAGACCGTGGGATCCAAAGTGTGTTTCGTTGACGGTCGCCCGCTTAAAACCCAGTACCGCCACTTCCGGATTCAAACCGCCGAGAACGATGACTATCTGTCAATCCGCGAAGTGGTCAGCCGCGCCTATCGCGAAGCGGGCGCCGGACAAGAGCTGTATCCCGACGTGGTGATCATCGACGGCGGTGCCGGGCAATTGTCTGCCGCACTGGAAGCTTTTGCCCAATTCGAGCGACGCCCTGCCACCGTCATCGCACTGGCCAAAAAAGAGGAAGTCATCTTCATGGCCGACCGCGATGCACCGATCGTGCTGGGTCGCGAGAATCCCGGCCTCAAACTCTGCCAAGCCATCCGCGATGAGGCCCACCGCTTTGCCCAGCGGTATCACCACCTGCTGCGCCGCAAACGTACTTTCGCCGAATGACGCACGCCGACCTCGACATCCAAGCCCATGGTGATGGCTGCAGTCTGGCCGTAAAAGTGGTTCCCGGCGCTAAACGGGATGAAATCACAGGCCTGCTGGGTACTGCTCTTAAAATTCGCGTCAGCGCCCCACCCGAAGATGGCAAGGCCAATCAGGCCGTTTGTCGCCTACTGGCTGAGGCACTCCAAATCCCTCGCACCGCGGTCCTGGTCATCCACGGCCATACACGACCGCAAAAACGCATCGCCATTCAAGGACTTACACCCCAAATCGCCGACATGAAGTTACGAAACCATTTGTCGGCCAGTTAGATTAGAATGGGTGCCCATACAGCCTAGGAGCTTGGTGGCTTGTAAGCCGCTTGGCCCGCCGCCTCTCGAAAGGAGTCGAGGACGTGCGTTTCTTTACTTTGCTTATCGTCATCATGGCCTGTGCGGCCTGCGCCCCCGTCAAAACAGCCAAGCCGGACTACGGCAAACCCGCCCCCTTCGGCTGGGGTCTTTTTCGCGTGTGTGATCGCGGGCGCTGGCCCGACATCGCCGTGGCATTTGAAGGCCGCGACCAAGCCATGCTCGATGCGCTCGATCGCAGCCTGAAATGGTTTGACATTGAGTCGTCGAAGAAAGCGTTTCAGATCGGTGATGTCACGCATCTTCGCGCCCAAGCCAGCATCTGGGCGCTGCGCAAGATTCTGACCGAATCCAAAAACGCGACTGAATTCGATGTCGCCATCTCCAATAACTTCTACTGCTACACCTCATGGGGTTATGACCGCTGGGGCACTGTGCTTTACACCGGCTATTACTCACCGGTCTTCAATGCCAGCGCAAAACGAACGAGCGTTTATCAGTATCCGATCTACAAGCGCCCGGCCGATCTGATCAGCGATCCCAAAACCGGCGAGGTCAAAGGCCAGCAAACCTCATCGGGCCTCAAGCCGTATCCCACGCGCAGCGAACTGGAATCAGGCAACATGCTTGTGGGCCAGGAACTGTTCTGGGTGGCGAGCCGGATGGATCAGTACATCATTCACGTCAACGGTTCAGCCAAACTTGAACTGTCTGACGGACGCGTGACCTACATCGGCTACGCCGGCACCAACGGCCACAAGTACACCGGCCTGGGCCACACACTGATACAAGAAGGCGTTCTACCCCCCGAAGGCTTGAGCCTGCCTGCCATTCGCGCCTACTTTGCAAACAAACCCGACCTGCTCGAAAAATACATCAACATGAATGACCGATTCGTGTTCTTCCGGGAATACGACGGCAACAACTGGCCGGCCGGATCATTGGGCTTCAAAGTCGCCGCCAAACGGTCACTGGCCACCGACAAAGAAATCTTCCCGCGAGCGGGTCTCGTGCTGGTCGATACGCAACTCACACCCGGCAAAGATCGCAAAGAACCCTTCAGTCAGTTCCTGTTTGATCAGGACACCGGCGGCGGCATTCGCGCCCCGGGTCGTGCCGACATCTTCATGGGCGTGGGACCAGAAGCCGAAGCCTATGCCGGAGGCCAATTCGCCGACGGCGGGCTCTTCTACTTCTTCCTGAAACACGAAAACACATTGGAGTGGGTGCGTCGAATGCGGGCTGAACGCAACGGTTCACCTGAACTGCGCCCGGCACAGGCCGCGCCCGCCAGAAATGAACCGCCCCTGAAATAACGGGCAAATTCATCTCGCGCGTGATTCATTCTGCAAACAAGGCTTCGACGAATTTTTCGGGCTCGAAAGGCTCGACATCGTCTGGGGTTTCGCCCACCCCGATGAACTTCACGGGAATGCTGAGCTTCTCGCGGATGGCCACCACCACGCCGCCTTTGGCCGTGCCATCGAGTTTCGAAAGAAATACGCCGGTGAGTTCCATCGCTGCCGAAAATTCTTCGGCCTGACGCACGGCGTTCTGCCCCGTGGTGGCATCGAGGACCAGAATCGATTCGTGCGGCGCATCGGGGATCTGCTTCTGAACCACGCGTTTGATCTTCGCGAGCTGGTCCATCAGATGCTTCTGCGTCTGCAGGCGTCCGGCAGTATCGATGATCAGCACATCCACACCGCGTGAAACGGCCGCCGCCGCCGCATCAAATGCCACAGCCGCCGGATCGCCCCCCTGCTGCCCCTTGACGATCTCCACACCCAATCGCTGCGACCAGATCTCCAACTGTTCCACCGCCGCAGCGCGAAACGTATCACAGGCCGCCAGCAAAACGGTTTTACCTTCATCGCGCATGGCTTTGGCCAGTTTCGCGATCGAGGTCGTCTTGCCTGCCCCATTCACACCGCCGACCAGAATCACCGTCGGACCCGAAGTTGAAAAATGAATGCGACGATCCGCTTCGGGCCAGAGACCGATCAACCGCGCCTTGATGTGCGGAATCACGTCTTCGCTGCGTTTCAATGCGCCGGCTTTGTAGGCCGACCGCAGACCCTCCATCAGATTCGCAACGGTTTGCACACCGAGATCGGCTTGAATCAGCCGTGACTCGATCTCATCCATCAGCGCGTCATCGAGCACGCGGCCTGAAAGGATGGATCGCAACCCGCCGACAAATGTGTCGCGTGTGCGGCCCAAAGCCGCACGAACCTTACCGATGGCGGAACGGAATAAACCCATGAATTAAACAGTGTAAAGGACCTGCAGCGCGCCGCAACGCGATGGATCAGATCTCCGGAGAATCCTCAAGCTTCTCGACCGCATCTTCCTGCGCAGCGGCCTCGCGTTCGCCATCACGCACGCGGCGAGCCATCTTGTCGAGCACACCGTTGATGAATGAAGGACTGCGATCGGTTCCGAAAGCCTTGGCCAGTTCGACGGCCTCATTGATTACGATGGCCGCGGGCATGTCCAGCGCGGTCATTTCGTAAAAAGCCAGACGCAAGATCGAACGATCCACCACCGGCTGGCGCCGTGCCGGCCAATCGGGCGCCAGGGCTTCAGACAGTGCATCGGCTTGTTCACGCGTCTGCCAGGCGGAGCGGGCCAGCGTCATCGCCTCGGCCTGTTCCTCCGGCGTGTTGGGCGCATCGAGAATGGCCTGTTCGACATCGGTCCAGTCCGCATCACCCCCGCGTGCGTCGAGCTGATACATCGCCTGCATGGCCAATTGTCGTATTCGGCGTCGTGTGCCCATGTTTCAAATCTTCTTGAAAAGGTTGGTCATCTCGATGGCGGTCAGTGCCGCACTGGCGCCCGCGTTGGATTTATCGCCCGACCGCTCCATCGCGTGCTCCAGCGTGCGACACGTCAGCACACCGAAAATCACCGGCACGCCGGTGTCTTGCGCGGCCTGCACAATGCCCTGTCGCGTGCCATCCACGACTGCGTCATAGTGATCGGTATGCCCCTTGACCACACAACCCAGGCAGATCACCGCATCGTATTGGCCCGTTTCGGCCAGTCGTCGCGCCCGTCACCGCGAGTTCAAGACTCCCAGGCACATAAGCCACCACCACCGATTCTGCATCGCCACCCTTCTCGGTCACGGTGCGCAAAACACCGTCGAGCAGTTTGTCGGTGATAAAACTATTGAACCGGGCGGTCACCACAGCCAGTCGCACACCGGCCGCCTGATGCTCACCTTCAAGTCGGATGGCCATGGCAGACTCCTGGACGTCGTGAAGGGGCAGGGATCATAACCCTTCACCTGGCGTCCGACCAGACAGGGACTATCCCACCCCACCCATCATCACAATCGCCACATTGACCGCATTGAACAGCGCATGCACACCGATGGGAGCCCAAAGACTGCCCGTGCGTTCGTAAACAACCCCAAGACCCAAAGACAAAACGAACAGTGCCGGCAGTGCATGCGGTTCGGCGGCGCTCCAATGAATCCCCGCAAAAATCAGCGAGACCATGGCAATCATGGTCCACCGCGACTTGAAGCGCGTGGCCTGCATCATGGCCGTTTGCAGCACCCCACGAAAGACCATTTCTTCCAGAACCGGTGCCCCGACAATGGCCGAGAGCAACAGGCCATGCCGAACCCACCCCGGTGGCGCCGCAAGAATCATGTCCAGCGTGGTATGGGCGATGGCATCGGGCGCATGCCCTGCAAACCGCATCAACAACACCACACCCGCCGAAACACCCTGCGTGACAAAAAACATCGCCACGCCACCTCCCAGCGCCCAGATCATGGCTTGCGGGAGATTACGCATTCCGATGCCCAGCACCCAGACGCCTTGGTCACAGCACCGGGCCGTCATCCAAAACGCCGCGCCAATGACCGGTAGCATGGCAGCTTGGGCCAGCAACATCCATTGGAGATGTCCCTCCGGCTCGTGCGAATCACCGAGCCATCCCCCGTGCTGCGCCGTGGTGATGGCGACCACCGGCAACAGAATCCATAACCCAAGTGTGATGCCTGCATCCACAAAGGTGAGTTGCCCATCACGTCGCGGGGCCGTCGCCATCGCATCGGCACGGAGATACCCCGCTGCCCACAATCCCGCCAGGATGCCCAATCCCAGCATCCCCGTCACCATCAGACTCAGTGTTTCGGGTTCTGCCATGGGTTCTCACGCGAAGATTCAATGACGTCGGTTTCGCACACATTCACGCAGCAGATCAGGCATTGTGTCGGTGCGGGGCGCCCTCTACACTGAGCCGCTTCATACCCGCCGGGGCTTTGGGGCGATACCACGTGGGAAACATACTTGACCAGATCATTGCCCACAAACGCGAGGAAATCGCTCGCGCCAAAACCGAGGTTCCCGAACAACAGTTGATCACCGAAGCGGCGCAGTCGCCTCGTCCGCGAAATTTCTTCAAAGCCATCACGCAGCCGGCCCGGACGGTCAACGTCATCGCTGAAATCAAAAAGGCCTCACCCTCTGCCGGACTGATTCGACCGGATTTCGACCCAGTGGACATCGCGCGGCGCTATCACGAGGCCGGCGCGGCAGCCATCAGTTGTCTGACGGATGTTCGTTTTTTTCAGGGTGATCTGGCCTATCTCGACGCCATCAAACAAGCGGTTCCCATTCCCGTGCTGCGCAAAGATTTCATCATCGATCCCTATCAGATTTATGAATCACGGGCCCGCGGTGCCGATGCGGTCCTGCTGATTGCCGAGTGCCTGAGCGAGGCGATGCTGATTGATCTAATGATCCTCGCTTCGGAACAGCAACTCACCACATTGCTCGAAGTACACGACATGGATGCGCTGCTGCGCGTCAGACCGCACGTGGGTTTCCCGCATGCCGGCTACTGCCTGCTGGGCATCAACAACCGCGACCTGCGCACCATGACCACTGATCTGAATCACACCCTGCGTCTGATTGATCTGGTGGAAGACACCAGCATCCTGGTCAGCGAATCTGGCATCCGCACACATGACGATGTCAAAAACTTGCAGCCGCCGGTGTGCGCGGCGTGCTGGTCGGCGAGCATCTGATGAAGCAGGAAGATCCCGGTCAGGGGCTGCGCCAGTTGCTAGGTCATGTCTGACGGCTCCTGCGGGCGTCGATCGTCGTGGATTCGCCGTGTCGGCGTCGATCTGCATCGCCATATCGCTGCGAATATGGCTGCTTCGATCTCCTTGCCACGACAAACCCGCAACGATCTTGGGCCGACGCGAGAGCTGTCAGACAGGACCTAGGCACAGACTGAAATTCAAAGGCAGTCAGGCTTCCAGATCCAGGCCGCCTTCGGCAGCCTTCTCCGAATGCTTGCGATACGCTGTCGAGGGCTGTCTGTCGGCAGCATCTTCTTGCCGTCCGTCAGGTTCGACCTTCAGATGGTCATCCGTGGTTTCATACGAATCTTGAACGGACTGCTGCTTCTTTTCGCTCATTTCGCGGAGCTTCTGACGAAAACGCTCCGCCTCGTTTCGAGCCTTGTCGGTCGCCGAAGCCTGCTGACTCTGCTGAAGCACGCCTTGAGCAAGACTGGCGGCAATGGGTGAGGGGGTGGAATGGAGCTCATGGCGGGTTCTCCGCAAAGGTGTGAGCTTCCGTGCCCGATCTGAGAGTCGACTTGAGACAGTTAACGGTCTGATGCCGAGAGCGCCTTGAGCCGTTTCTCAGGTTTTGGTCGCCTGGGCGTCCCCGTTGACACGCATGGCCACGAGCGTGATATCGTCCACACGCTCTTTGAGGCCGATATAGCGACGAACTTCCCAAAGAACATGATTCACGATTTCATGGGCCGAACCGTGAGACACGTCACGAATGGCCTTCAGAATGCGCTTTTTACCGAATCGCTCCCCGTCGAAGTTCATGGCATCGGTGAGTCCGTCGGTATAAGCAAACAGCACGTCACCGGACTTGAGCCGGATGCGTCCGCGCTGATAGCGCTCCTCGACCATGATGCCCAAGGGCAGGCCGCCTTCGGTTAATTCCGCAAACCGCCCATTGCGTAAAAGCAAGACCGGCTCATGTCCGGCAGAGCAATAGGTCATCTCCATTTTTTCACGATCAATGGCGCCGTAGAACACGGTGGCAAATTCGTTGTCGCGGGTGTCGCGTGTCATCGCACTGTTCACACGGCGCATCACATCGGCCAGTTCATGAACATCTTCGGCATGGGCACGCAAACTCGCGCGCACCGAAGCCATCAACATGCCTGCGGCCACGCCTTTGCCGACCACGTCACCGATCACCACACCCAGCTTGCCGCCGATGGGAATGAAGTCATAGAAATCGCCGCCCAATTCAAAGCAGGGCTCATAACGCCCCGCAACTGCAATGGGAAAAAAATCAGGTTCAGATTGCGGCAGCATGCGCCGCTGAACCTCGGCCCCCAACTGCACCTGTCGTTGAATGCGCAGTTTTTCCTGGCGTTCGACATCGAGTTGCGCATTGCGCACCGCTGCCGCCGCCAATTGACCGATGGCGCGGAGCAGATACATCTTGGTCTTGGTAAAAATCTGGACTTCTTCGGTATACACACGCATCACGCCCAGAGCCTGGCCGCGATAAATCATGCCCACCGCCAGAATCGAGGCCAGACCTTCGCGCCGCGCCTCTTCGGGATACATCACGCGGTCATCTTCGAACATGTCTTCGACATACACGACACGCCCGCGCAGCGCTTCGCGATCAATGCGACTTCCGCTGATCAGAATGGGTCCTTTGTCCATGTACCGATCGGAGAGTCCGTGAGCGGCCTGAATGACCAGTTCATGGCGATCCTCGCTCAGCAGTCGGATGGTGGCCGCCTTGACGCCCATCAGCTCCACGACGGATCGCACGATGGTCTGCAGCACTTCTTCGACACCGCGCTGACCGGAAATCAGCTTTGAAAGCTGAAGCAGCGTGGTCATCTCCTCCACGCGTTCCTGCAGCATCAATCCCTGACGGCAGACTTGCGCCATGGTGTCGGCGAGCAGATACATGATCTGCGTGGCGGCGGCAAAACGCGCCCGGGCCTGCTCATCCTGAAGTGTGAGTACCTGGCCGCGAGCTTCGGCATCCGAACGCCCTTCGGCATCGCGTGCCGCCAGCGCCTCGGCCTGGAGATCGGCAGCACTGGCAAGCACCATCGAACCCACCCGATGGTTACCCACGCGCAATGAAATACTGGGCAGACGGCTGCCGTCGCCCCGCAAAAGTGAATGCTGAATCATCTGCAGCGATCGACGCGCATGATCCCCCGGGCCAGATTCGGCGAGAACCGAATCGTCGACATCCCGGATGACAGCAGGAAAACCCGTCACTGCCGTGAACAGATCCATGATCCGCTGGAGGGCGTCGGCCGGGATGTAGTCGGTCAGATTCGATGAAGCGTGAGGCATGCGACGACCACGGCCCCGGTAAAGACGCCCGTATCTTACATCATTTTGGCTGGCCTGATCTACGGTTTCGGCGCGGCACCTGCACCACGAATCAATGCTCCGGCTGCTCGCTCTGGCGAAAGCCAGACACGTCGCAACACCGGCACCAGCAGGTCATCAGGCATCTGACTCTGAAGCATGCCCAGCGCGGTGCGAACACCCACCAGATCATCCCGCTGATAAGCCAGATAGGCGAGCAAAAGCAATGCCTGCCGCTGGCCCCCGCGCACGGCCAGACGCTTGGCCTCTTCCGACGCTTCGGCCATGCGCTCTGCCGTTGGCAATACCGGCATGCGATAGAGATTGGCCACCAGCTCAGGATGATCACTGAGTACGCTGCGCAAACCCTGAGCGGCAGACAGATACAAACCCGCTCCCACCTGAGCATGGACGCGCCCCATGCGCGGCAGCGGATGATCCGGACGAAGCATCGCCGCCCGGGCATATCGCTCTTCGGCCTCGAAATACTGACCCGCCGCCATGCGCGATTCAGCTTCGCGCAGCAAACCATTCAGCGGCGTATCCGTACTGCCTGCCAACGTATGCATCGGCGGCAGATCGTAATCCAGCAATGCGGCAATGGTGGGATCCACTGATTCAGCGGCAGGCGCTTCCGTCTCAGAACGTACAGACCGGTCGAATGCTTCAGCCAGGCGCTCGGACAACGGCCGTGGATCCTGAACCGGCGCGGGCACCACATCAGGATTGGCCGCTTGCGTGGTGGTACCCAGCAGCATGCCCCCACCGTCTGCCCGGACTTTCCGCCCTGCCTGCCGCAGCAGATCGGCATAGGCGTCTTCACCCGGCGTGGTGTACTTCCATGCGTTTTCTGCACCGAAAACTTTTTGAATCCATTCGCGCGTGGTTTGTCCGGCCGTGATCAGTTCGAGACGCCCGCCAGCCGTGCCTGTCGCCGAGGGTTCCTGCCAGCCGCGTTGTTCCACCGGAACCACCCCGAGTCGATCGTCCAGGCGATTCGGATTGTCGGGTTCTTTTTCGCCCGGCAGTTGTGTCGCCGGATCGCCGGAACGGGGCGATAAATTCGCGGTGGGATTCAGTGGATCCACACCCAGCGCCTGACCATCGGCACGACGATCATCGCGAGGCGCATCATTTCGGGTCGCATCGTTTTGACGCTGTGCGGCCTGACGATTCATCTCCCATGCCGACACACCCATCCGGTTCAGACGCACGCCCAGTTGTGGGTCGATCAGACGCGACTGGGCGCCCTCCGATCCGTTACCCCGATACATCACGTTGTACTGACCCTGCGCATCCATGCGATTCATCGTGCTGCGCTCGAATCGAAACAAATCATCGCTCGCAGTCGTGGCTGAAAATTCACCCGGAGCGCGATAACCGACATTGCCCCGAAAGCTATCAAATCCAGCGGCATTCCCGGTCACAATTGCATTGTTGTACAGGCGCTGCGCATCCCAACGGGAAGCCTGACTGGCATTCTTCCCTCCGGATCCCACGCGCAAATTGTGATCCAATGCATTCTGCGCCAGACCCACCGCCGGCACTGACACCAGAACAGCGACACACATCAAACCTGAGCGTCTCATATTCATCTTGTTTCGCATGGTAAATCTCCGGAAATCCAATCCCCAAACCCCTTATCGGCATTCTAGCCGACCTGATTTGGCAATCAGCGCCTTCATTTCCATGGACTGACATCACGACCATTGCACAGAAACACGGTTTCTGCGGCAAAATCACGCCGATCAGCCAAAATCGCTTTCACCGAAAGCGGTCAGACAATGCCCACCGCAGCCCGAATGGGCATCAGCAGATCAGGCACCAGGCGTTCAGTGGCCAGCCGTTCAGCATGTTCGCGCAGCGTTTCGAAGTGTGTCAGCAGGTCTTCCGGTTGCTGGATCGGTCCCAGCCGACGGACCGTCAGCAGAATCATCAGCGGCTCGGTCCGGTAGCGATCTGATCGAACCTGGCCATTGCTGGTAGCGGCTTTGACTTCGAAAAAAGCCTGCAGATTGGCCTGCTCGTTAAGTGTCATCCCGAAGACAGGCTGGACATCCAACGGACGAACACCCGGCTGATCATAAAGCGCCGCCATCGGCGTGCGCGAGAACAATGCGTCGTACACAATTTGATGCTGATTCGCCTTCGTCTCCAGATCGAACCCGAACATCAGTTCCTGGTAGTCCAAATCCAGTGGACTGACCCCCAGGTGATAGGGCGCAAGCCGCAACAACAGACGATGCAGCGCATAGGCCTCTTCAAGTTGCTCGGGATTCACATGACCGGTGCGAATGGTGTTTTGCTGAAGCGCCAGCCATCGATAACCACCGTCGCGCCGACTCGATTCAAGCGAAAGTTCATCCGGGTATCGGCGAAACTTCGACATCAACGGCTGATCGGCTCGAACCCGGTCAAACAGATGAAGCACGGTCTCCCGTTCGGACGGCAGATCCATCTTCACCGCGATCTTCTGATTGACGTAAAAATCGGTGCAAAGGGCGCCGAAACTGGTCGCCATGAGGGGCTCCCCGCTCCGGCAAACGGCCGACAAATGCCGCCTGAGTCCCACTGCTCTCGGGGCCGGTACCCGAGGCAACCAACTATACCCGTCTGCAGGAGTTGCTGCCACAACTGCGCCTGCTGGCCCCACCTTCACCCGCTCGGTATCATGAGCCGTTCGTTTGCACGGAGATCGAGCGGAATGAGCCTTCAAGAAGTGCTAAGAGACCTGTTTCTCGTCGACCAACAGGTCCGCGGGCTCCAACGCCGGCTCGACGGTGCAAGCCGCCATGTTCGCGCTCAACAAATCAAAGTCGAGCAAGCCACACGGCAGCATGAAGAACTGACTCAACAGTTACGACATGTCAAAGCCGAAGAGGCCAACCTCGAAAACGAAGCCGCCACCATCGAAGATCGCATCCAGAAATTGCGCGATCAGATGAACACGGCAAAAACCAACAAGGAATATTCAACCTTCCTCGTCGAAGTGAACACGATGAAGGCTGAAAAAGGCAAGGTCGAGGAATCAGCACTCGAACTGATGACCAAAGTCGAACAGCTCGCCGCCGAAGCTCAAACACTGGCTGGCAAGGTGGAAGACCAGAAAAAAGTGAAAGTCCTGGCTGATAACGAGTTGGAAGAGCGTCGCGGCGAAGTCGGCGAACAGCTCGAAATTCTTCGTCGCAAACGCCAGGATGCCGCATCGCGCGTGCCGGATGCCGCCTTAAGCGTTTTTGAAAAACTCGCCGACAACAATGATGGCGAAGCCATGGCCACGGTCATGTGCGACGACCCCCGGCGCATGGAATACACCTGCGGCGCCTGTTACATGTCCATCCCGGTGGAACGCGTGAATCAACTGTGTACCTCGGACGAGCTGATCCGATGCACCAGCTGTTCGCGCATTCTCTATCTGGATGATGAAGCCCGCGCTGCAGTCGGCAGCGGATAAACCGGCATCTCCCAAAATTCAGATTATGGAACTGCGTGTCTGCATCGACTGGGTCACTGATGAACCGGGGCGCCATTACGCCTGCGGCGTGGTGATCGTCGACACGCGCACCATGCGCCCCATCCATGAATCAGGGCACTGGCTCGGCGCCGTGCCCAGTGATCTGGAAGCCGCCTACCGCGCCCTTCTGATCGGCACTGAAATCGCCGCCGCGCACCACCCCGAAAACACTCAGTTGCGCACACCCGGCGGCGATACGCTTGCCAACACGGTCACCGGAGCTGCCCCCGTCGAACCGACCTTGGCACCATGGCATGAACGCATCGTCAGCGCCCTGCTTCAACTCGATGGCTGGTATCTCGATCGACTCGACCGCGCCGAAGAACCCCGCGCCGCCTCACTCGCACAGCGTGCCCTCCGCGACACTCAGGATCTGCCGAATACGCCCGCGCCCGATTCGACCCCCGCTGAGCCACGATGGGTTGTGGAATTTTCGACCGACACCGCCCCGCCGTGCCCGAAGCCGACACGCATGCAAAACCGCTATGGCTTCGGCCCTGATACGCCCGCAGGACTCTGCGTCCACGCCGCTTCTGCGGCTCTGTCCGACGGCCCACTGACATGGACCGATCCTGCACAACGCTCCATGACCACTTCCTGCCCGAAATGCGGCGTGCCCCTTTCGATGCGCCGCGTGGACTAACGCACGACGCACTGCCTCGGCAGAAAACACTCGTTTTGCGCAGCACACTGCCGAACCTCGTATCCCTCACACGCGATCGCACCTTGCCCGGTCGCCACGAACGGACCATGATGTCGGGCCCGATTCCTTAATTGACGGAGATTCACCGATGACATGGACCCTCAGCGCCTTTGCCGACGAAGCCGACGAGAGTATCGACGGCCAAATTGCCGCACTCTCGGAAGCCGGCATCGATCATGTGGATTTGCGCGGGGTCGACGGCATCAATATCTGCGACCTGCCGCTGGATCATGCCCAGGCCGTCAAAAAGAAACTGGATGCCGCCGGTATGCATGTGTGCATGTACGGTGCGCCCATCGGCAAACTCAATCTTGCCGACGATCTGAATCTTGATCTCACACGCCTGAAACACCTGGGCGAACTCAAGAAGATTTTCGGCGCCGAAAAAGTGCGCATCTTCAGCTATTACAACAAAGCAGGTGCCGACGAAGCGACCTGGCGTAATGGCTCACTCACGCAACTGCGTCGATTGATCGATCTGGCCGACAGTCTGGGCTTGGTGCTTTATCACGAAAACGAATTGAACGTATTTGGCGACACACTGGAGCGCGTGTGCGTTTTGCGTGACGAATTACATCGTCAAGCTCCGAAAATCTTCAAGCTGATTTTTGATTTCGACAACTTCAACCAGATGGGCCAGGACGTGCGCACATGCTGGGAAACCCTGCGTGATTCAGTCGAGGCCATCCATTTGAAGGAATCAAAGCGCCAGGCCGACGGTTCGTTCCAGCATGTTCCCTCCGGCCAGGGCGATGGCCGTATTCCCGAGGCCCTGACCGATCTGGCCGCACGCCGATGGTCAGGCCCGCTGACACTCGAACCCCATCTGGCCCGTTCCGCTGCGGTGCTGGCCACCGGCCCGCACGGTCAGGCCAATCAGAGTCTTGCGGATCTGAATCCCACCGAATGCTTTGTTCTGGCCGCCAAAGCCGCACAAAATCTGATTCATCAAGCCACTGCGCCCGCCTGATTCGTGCCTGAATCCCTGGGGCTGGGCTCTTGCGCTGCGGCCCGTATAATGCGACGTCATGAAACGACATGCGTTGACTGATCGTCAAGGGTTTTGCATCACCTGCATCGCAGGCTTGTGGATCACCCTGCTGGCTCAGGCCGGACTGGGGCAAACCCTCCCGGCCGTGGCAGCCCAACGCACCGTGGTCATCTTCACTTATCACGAATCAGGCAGTGATTCGCTGCCTTCGAATGTCTTCAACGGCATCCTGGTCAGCCCCGGGTTCATTGCGACTTCTGCATGGGCCATGGGCGAAGGACATCGCAATCCGTTTCAATCTTCGACGGATGCAAAACCCCGCGTCCGCGCCCGAGCCGTTCTGCGGCAAGACGACAAAGTTCTGATCGTCAACTGCACACCGGTTCCGCCGGCCCGTTCGGAATCACCGCTTTTTCTGCTTGAAATCGATGCCACCCATCGTCCGGCGGTCGAGAAGATGCTCGGCCCGAATATGGAAAAAGCCCCATTCGATGCGACGGAAACCCTGCAACTGGTGGGCGTGGTCGCCCCACTCGGATTGACCCCCAACGATTTGTCCCCGCAAACATTGCCTGCACCGGTCGCCATGTCGGTCAAGACCGGCGAAGCCATCACCATCGTGGGCGGAAAAATCCCCGCTGCCGAACTCCTCCAGGGCGTACCGGCACAGATGGTCGGCGCCGGACTCTGGGATGAGCAAGGCCGCATCCGGTCTTTGCTGGTCCGGGATGCTCATCGCTGGATTGCCTTGGATCTCGACGCCGCAGGAAAACTGTTGCGTCCCGACACCCCTGCACCGCCCAAAGTGGCCACCGCTCCTGCCAACCCTGATCCGGACAAACCCGCTCCGCCGACCCCGGCACCCGCCATCAAACCCGAACCCAAGCCACCGACGCCCACTCCGGCTCCAGCGCCAGAAATCAAACCGGCCCATGTGGTCATGGATCCCAAAATGGCTGCGGTCTTCGATCAGGAAGGCCTCAAGCCGGTGATGCACCCGATTCTGCTGATGCACGCCGGCCAGGAACAGGCCGATCTGATCATGGCGCTGATCGGCGCCAATCAAATCGCCGAAGCCCGACAGATGCTCGATGACATCGAACCCCTGGCCAGTGGCCATCTCGGCGAGTTGCTCAGTCAGCGGCGCGCTCTGACGCTGATTCTCGATGGCAAGTACGAAGAAGCCGCACGAAAAGCCAAAGTCTGCCTGATCGCCAAGGATCCAAATGTCAAAGCAAGCGGCCAGGTGCTGGCTCAAGTTCTGGCCGATCATCCTGACGGTCGCTACGAAGGCAAAGTCCTCTCGAACAATCGCGCCCTAGCCGATGCGATCGTGGCCCATCTCGACCGGGAACGCGAGGCCATGTGGAAGCGCGTTAAAGCACTGAGCAGCGAAGCTGCCGGAGATCAGGCTGCCGGCGAAATCGCCGCCTTGAAACGGCGTGTCGATGGATACCGCTTGGTTTCTCCCGCCCATTTCACGGATCTGGCCGAGGCACTTCACGGATCTGGCCGAAGCATTCGGTAAACTGCCCTGATCTGCATCCTTCGCTGGAGCATCAGGCTCCATTGCGCCGATAACCGTCGCAGAGGAATACTGGTTTTCCTGAACGATTTCACATGATTCACGCCCACCGTTCATGCCTGCGCATTGCGTATCTGCCCTTCATCGTCCTGTTGGGATGTTTGACGGGCACCGCCACCCATGCGGATGAATTGGGAAATCGGGTCGACAGCATCATCAGCCGGGTTGATCTTGGTGTGGCCAAAATCGGCCTAGTCGCCGTCAATCTCAGCACGAAAAACATCATGATCGAGCGTAATGCCGATCAGCCGATGATTCCCGCCAGCAATCTCAAACTCGTGACCACTGCGGCATCTCTGAGCACCTTTGGACCAGGCTTCGAACTCAAAACCACACTGGAACGCGTGGGCCGTGATCTGGTCATCCGTGGAGAAGGCGATCCGGGATTCGGCGATCCTGCCCTGCTGATGGCCAGTGGTCTTAAAGTCGAGGATCTGATCAACCTTTGGGTCGAAGCTGCAAAAAAAGCTGCCGACCCTGACGGGTATGACCACCTGCTGATTGATGACCGGATATTCGATCACGAAGAACTGGTTCACCCCGACGATGGCCTGACAATCAATTGAATCGATGGTATGGCGCGCAGGTGGCCGGCCTGAACTTCAATACCAACGTGCTGGATCTCTACGCCATCCCCAATCCAAAAGGGGCAGCACCTCAAATCCTCACGATTCCCAATCTGCCGCCAATCCAACTGGATAACCGTGCCGTCAGCGGTGATCGCAATGCCTTCTGGGCAGATCGCCGACCTGATTCAAATCTGATTCTGATTCGCGGCAGCGTGCGACACACGCTCCGCGATCCGATTCATGTGACGATTCATGACCCCCCCATGTTTTTCGGCCGCCTGATGGAACGCCGCCTGCGCGATGCCGGTGTCCCGATCGGCATGGTCATGCGTGTGCTGCCGGAGCAGATTGTGCCTGCAGGCAATCCGCTGGCCATTGTCAGCACCGATCTTTCTGCCATTCTCACTCGATGCAATCGTGATTCACAAAATCTGTATGCCGAATCACTGCTCAAGTGGCTTGGTCATCGCGTGACCGGCAGACCCGGCTCATGGACCAACGGCCCCGCCGCGGTGCGCATGTTTCTGAGCCATGCCCTAGGCCCCGAAGCGGCAGGCGTGGTGGTGGACGACGGGTCGGGCTACAGCCGGAACAACCGTATTTCGCCGCTCGCCATGAGCCGGCTTTTGCAATACATCCATGACCAGACCGATCTGGCACCGCGATTCATTTCCAGTATGGCAAAACCAGGCGAAGGCACGCTCAAAGAACGATTTTCGGATCCGGCACTCTTCGATCCCGACAGCGGCAATCGCATCCCACGCGCATTGATCGGTCAGGTCTACGCCAAAAGCGGCTACCTGAATGGTGTGTACGCATTGAGCGGCTATCTGGTCAACGAGCAGACCACCGTGGCCTTCAGCATGATGCTCAATCAGTACACAGGCGGCGGGTCCCATGCCAAGAGCCTGATGGAAGACGTGATTTCAGCACTGGATCATGCGGTCAATACTTCGGCTCCGGCGACTGCCGCGACCACTTCCGCCCCTTGATCCTGATTTCAAACTTCAATCGACGCCGGCTTCCATCACCGCCATGAAAGCCTTCTGCGGGATATCCACGGATCCCACGCGTTTCATGCGCTGCTTGCCGGCCTTCTGCTTTTCAAGCAGTTTTCGCTTGCGCGAGACGTCGCCGCCGTAGCATTTGGCGGTCACATTCTTGCGCATGGCAGAGATGGATTCGCGGGCAATGATTTTGCCGCCGATCGCAGCCTGCAGTGGCACTTCGAATTGATGACGGCTGATTTCTTTTTTCAACCGCACCAGCAAAGCACGCCCACGCGTCTCGGCTTTGTCGCGATGCACAATCACACTCAATGCATCGACCGGAGTGCCGTTCACCAAGATCTGGACTTTGACCAGATTGTCGGCACGATACCCGATCAACTCATAATCCATCGTGCCGTAACCCCGCGTGATGGATTTTAGTTTGTCATAAAAATCAAAAATGATTTCGGCCAGCGGCAATTCGTATTCGAGAATCTGTCGCGTGGCCGAGAGAAACTGTTGACGCCGATACGACCCGCGTCGCGATTCGCAAAGCGTCATCAAATCACCGATGGATTCATTGGGCACGATGAATTCGAGCTTCACGATCGGCTCTCGAATCTCTTTGATGTGCGAAGGATCCGGCAATTCGGCGGGATTGTGAATTTCAAAAACCGACCCGTCCGATTTTTCGATCTGATACGTCACGGTGGGTGCCGTCTGAACAATCTCGACGCCGCCCTCGCGTTCGAGGCGCTCCTGGATGATGTCCATGTGCAGCAACCCGAGAAAACCGCAGCGAAAACCGAACCCGAGCGCCTCGTTGGATTCGGGCTCGTACACAAATGATGCGTCATTCAGATGCAGACGCGTAATCGCCTTGCGCAGATCCTCGTAATCGCTGCCACCGGTGGGATAAAAATCGCAGAACACCACACGCTGAGGCTCTTGATATCCGGGCAGGGGTTTTTCTGCCGGATGAGCGTCCAGCGTGACGGTGTCACCGATACGCACTTCGCTGAGCGACTTGATCGACGCCACCACGAAGCCGACCTCTCCGGCGCCCATGGTGTCCACCTGAGCGGCTTTCGGTGTGAATTTTCCCAAGCCGGTCACGTGGTAGGTCCGACCGGTACTCATCATCCGGATACGATCGCCCTTTGTAATACGGCCATCGAACACACGGATAAACACCACCACGCCGCGATAATCGTCGTAGATCGAATCAAAAATCAGCGCCCGGGTCTTGCCTTTGGGATCGCCTTTCGGGCCCGGCATTTTTTCGCAGATGGCCGCCAGCACAGTGTCGATCCCCAGGCCTGATTTGGCCGAACAATGCATGCATTCCTCAGCCGGAAATCCAAGCACCGATTCGATTTCGTCGGCCACTTCTTCCGGACGGGCTGCGGGCAAATCCACCTTGTTCAGAACCGTCACGATCTCCAGGTCCTGCCCCACCGCGGCATAAGTGTTGGCAACGGTCTGAGCCTGAACACCCTGCGCGGCATCCACCACCAGCACGGCACCCTCGCAGGCCGTCAACGCCCGGCTGACCTCGTAATGGAAATCCACGTGCCCCGGCGTATCGATCAGGTTCAGCATGTAACGCTGCCCCTTGTGGTCGTAATACACCGTCACGGCAGAGGCTTTGATCGTGATGCCACGCTCACGCTCCAGGTCCATGTCATCCAGGACCTGCTCTTTCATTTCTCTTTCTGTGATGGCGCCGGTGCGCTGAAGAATGCGATCGGCCAACGTGCTTTTGCCGTGGTCGATGTGAGCGATGATGGAGAAGTTTCGGATAATGGGGTCCATAGAGCCCCGCATTGTAACAATCGCTCCGAACAGAGCGAGGGGGCGGTTTTACGCCGAGGCCAGACCATCGCCCGGTCCCGGGGCGGGCCACTTGCCCCCGGTGCGATCGCGAAGTTCGTCGCGCAACGACAAACGCAAACGATCGACCTGATCATGAAGATCCGTCATCGCCACCTCTTCCCCACGGGCCAGAAGCTCTTCAGAGGAGATGGGCTCACCGAACGCCACGGCGGTATATCCCCGCCATTTCGGTCGACCGGCATGGATGGGCCAGACATCGAAAACGCCTTCGACTGCGGCGGGCACAATCGTGGGCTTGACCCGTCGCAAGATAAGCAGAATGCCCTTTTGGAATTCATCCACCGCGCCATCTTCCGTGCGCGTGCCTTCCGGAAAGACCAGCACCAGCTGCCCCTGCTTGAGCAGATCCATGGCGGTGCGTATCGCCTTCAAATCTCCTTTGGATTCCTGATCCACCGGAAAAGCGTTCAACGATTCAATCAGTCCGGCAAAATCACCTTCAAACAGCGTCGATCGCGCCATCGAATGGAAATGGCGGTGCGGAATGGACACACCCAGGACGATAAGGTCCAGAAACGACTGATGATTGCAGACCAGAAGCACCGGTCCCTGTGCAGGAATTCGATCCGCATGATGAACCCGATGCCTGTAACACGCGCGCAGCCACGCGCCACAGACGAGCTGCAGAAACTTCCACCAGATCACGCGCCACAAAGGCACCCCCGGATTGCATTGACGTGCCCGATCCATCCACCCTGTGGAGCCCATCACAACCACTCCACGGCAGCTCGCACCCGATCGGTCAATAAATCGATGACCTGCCCCAGCGTCATCGCAGAAGTATCGATGCGCTGCGCATCGGACGGACAAACGAGCGGCCCATCCGGACGCTGTTCATCGCGTCGATCACGTTCGATGATCTGTTCGAGGATGAGCTGTTCGTCGGCCTCACGCCCCGCCTCGCGCCATTGTTCGGCGCGACGGCTGGCCCTGACTTCGGCCGAAGCATCCAGATAAAATTTCATGGCGGCTCCGGGAAAAACCACCGATCCCTGATCCCGACCTTCGGTCACCAGACGCGGATGCTCACGGCCGATGCGTTGCTGCTGCGCCACCATCACCGCACGAACAGCCGAATTGGCCGCCACCGCGCTGACGGCCGAAGTCACATCGGCATCGCGCAATCGTTCGATCACCGGAGCACCATCGATCTGCAAGGTGGGTGGATCTGCTTTCCAATCGAATCGCACATCCAGGCGTCGGGCAAGCTCGCCGACCGCATGGGTATCTTCCGGATCCATCCCGCAATCCAGCGCAGAGGCTGCAACCCCCCGATACATCGCACCGGTATCGAGAAAATCCAGCCCCAGACGTTCAGCCACACGGCGTGCCACCGTGCTTTTGCCTGCGCCTGCAGGACCGTCAATCGTCACCACCAGCGGCGTTGGAGAAGTCTGGCTCGACATTGCGGGCCAAGGATACACGCGTCACGTACAAGGATCGAGCGCCCCGGCTTGCCCGCCATCTGACAAGCCGTAAGATAGCCGCCGCGAGGGATAAACCCCGCCCACGAAGGAGCCGCCGATGCCCGCCCCTGCCGATCTCCGTTACACCGAAACGCACGAATGGCACCGCCGCGAAGGCTCGACGGTCACCCTCGGAATCACACGGTTTGCCGTGGATGAATTGACCGATGTCACCTTCGTCGAACTCCCTGCGGTCGGGGCGGCGGTCACCGCAGGCCAACCCATCGGCGAAATCGAATCGGTCAAAGCCACGGGCCAGGTGTACAGCGACATCAGCGGCAAAGTGACTGAAGTCAATGCGGCTGCAGTCGATGATCCATCTCTGATCAACAACGATCCCTTCGGCGCGGGTTGGTTGATCAAAGTTGCCGTCGATGATCCGTCGCAAGTCGAAGGACTGATGGATGCCGACGCCTATAACAAAAAATATCCGACTTCCTGAATTCGATCAGGCGGGTTTGCGCAATATCAATCGAACACGCCCGATGCGGCCGCTGCGAAGAATCAGCAGATCGGCCTGCTCGCCCCCTTGAACCTGTGCAAGCAATGCGGCGAGAGATTCCAGATCCCCGACGCCATAACGCCCCAGACGCACAATCACATCACCCGGTTTAAGTCCCACGCGCATGCCCGGCCCGCGCGGATCCACCGCGGTGATCACCAGCCCTTTGGTGTTGTCCAAACCCAAGAGGCGCCGATCTGAAGCCGTGGGCTCGCGCACATCCACACCCAACATGGCCGACGCCAGCCGCTCACCATCGCTTGGCGGCGCAGGCTTCGCCGTCACATGCCAAATCTCTCCTGCCTCATCCTCGAAAGCGATCTCACGGCCCGACGCCACTTCAAACAATGCCACACACGCATCCACAATCCCGCGGAGTAATTGCCCATCAATCTTTGTCAGACGCCGGCCCGGCGCACCGCCGGCAGGCATCCACCAGACTGATGGCGTGACGTTCGCCGGCGGTTTGCTTTGAACGGCACCACGCACCTGACCCCCAAGGTCCACATGCTGATGCAGCGCCGGACTCAGCAATTCCGGCAGCAATTCGCGCAACCGGTTCACGGGAATCGCAAAACCGATGTTTTCGGCGTCACCGCGCACCACGGTATTGATCCCAATCACCTGACCATACGTATTGAGCAGCGGCCCACCGGAATTACCGGGATTGATTGAAGCATCCGTCTGCACAAGACCCTTGAGCGACCACTCGGCATCCACGGCGATTTCGCGCTTGACCGCACTGACAATGCCCGCCGTCACCGAATGTTCATAACCCAGTGGATTACCGATGGCAATCGCCGGCTCACCGATCATCAGATCTTCAGAATCGCCAAGCTGCCCACCGCTTTGAGCGACATGCCCGCATCAAGCTCAATACGCAGAATGGCCAGATCATTGCGGGCATCGGAAGCAATCACATCCGCAGGCAGATGGCGGCCATCGGCCAGGATAATTTCGATCGCATCCGCGCGATCCACCACATGGGCATTGGTCACGATGAACCCGCGGCTCATGC
>CALOAZ010000150.1:0-35178 GCA_942491355.1 uncultured Phycisphaeraceae bacterium | reverse complement strand
CCCGACCGATCTCCGAAGTCAGACTGATAAACGAACATCGCGCATGACATAACCCTGTCAGCTGTTTGTGCCGCTCAGAATCCACGCCACCGCCTGGTCCAAATCGGTAAACACCTTGCCGATGGCTCCCCGGTTGCGCCCTACGGTTTCACCGAACCGGTCCTTGTCGATGAGTGGCTCATGACCCGCCACCGCAATCCGGATGACCGGCGAGAAAGAGCTCTGCATCTCCGCCACGCGCTTGCCAAGTTCATAGCGCTCCATGGTCGTCGGTGATTTGCCGCCCATGTTCGTGACATCCAGAAGAACCGCTTGTCGTCCCTGGCTTGCCGCCGCCTTCAAGGCAGATTGAAAAACTTCGCTTACGGCTCCCTGCTCGAAATCGCCCCAGCAGTGAAAGTGCAGGTACTGCCCGCGATCTTCAATTTGATATTCAATGGTCATCGGATCGGTTCCCGGATGATGCCGCAAGCGGATCGCCTGACCATGATACACATCGCTTGAATCCCCAGGCGACCCCGAAAATCAGAGGCAATTGAACCAGAAAAGCCACTGCCGCAAAACCGGCGAACTCCGGCCTACCCAGCACATTGATCGCCAGCAGCACCGCAATCCCCAGGTGGCGCACGGGATATTCAATTCCGAGGGTTAATTGCCTCGGAGCATTGAGTCGGCACAGTGCCGCCACGCCGATCCCCATCGCAGCGCTGGCCACCGTCATGATCCCCGTCAGCAATGCGGCCCACGGCCACAAAATCACAACATGATCCCAGGCTTGCACCAAGACCAGACAGACCAGCCCGCCGAGCATCGGCACGCCGACCCACGGAAGATAGCGCCGGATCGCCGCGACTTTTTCGGGCCACCACTGGTTCGAGACGATCCCCAAGCCGATGGGCAGCACCAGCGTGATCAGCAACTGCAACGCCATGATGCCGAAGGGCACGCCTTCATGCGTCAAGGGCATCGACCACGAAGCGCAAAGCTTCAGCCACAAAGGAATCGTGACAAAACCCATGAGACATGAGAAACCTGTGGCCATGACTGACATCGGAACGTCCGACCGAGCATACATCGCATAGACATTGGAAAGGCCACCTGCCGGACACAAACACATCAGCAGAATGCCCGATGCCGCCGTCTGCGGCATCGGCACCGCAAACACCATCAGAAATCCAAGAGCCGGCAGAATGACGAAAGAACTCGCAATGGCCAGCAACGAAGCGCCACGAATCTCGCGCCGCATGTCGGCCCAGCGCAATTCCAATCCGACCATCCACGTCAATACGAAGACGACGACCGGAACCAGCGGTTCATAGCTCATAGCCCCATCGCTTATCGATGAACATCTTGATTCAAATTCAATCGAAACAAATGATTGAGCGGGTAGTGATGACCGCTGTGTTTGCCGGACATCCCTGTGCTTGGATTCTACCCATTTCCCCGACCGTCACGAAGAAATCGACTTCGGCATGCCGTGAGAAATAGCCACACCCTCTAAGGCGCGACGACCACGTAGGGAACCTGCGGTAGAAGATTCGGCGCGATGCTCCCGTTCGTCACCGGCAGCGACATCGCTATGTGACGCCCATCCGGCCCGAGCGCGTGGATTGCCAGCATTTCATGGTCTCTCCAGCCGGCCGGGAGCTTCCACGTTCGATGGGTGCCGTTCCAACTGAAGAAATAAATCTTCTTCTGGCCGCTCCAGGTATCGGGCCACATGCGATCGTAGCCCTCGGCGAAAACGACGTCCCTGTTCCAAGCCTTGAATCCAGTCCCCAGATAAGGACTTTTCCACTCGGCCACTGTGCCGTCGCTCCAAACCGCTTTGACGGTGCCGGCATCGAAAGCGATGGTATTTTCGCCCGCGTTCAATCGGATCGATCCCATCGATTGAGGAGACGCCTTGAAGTCTTCGGCAGTGAGCGATCTCGCCAGCTTGCCGTTTACATAGATGTTGAGGCCCGACCGCGCTTTGTTGTTGATGAAGGCAAACGCCATTTCATAATCACCGGCCTTCTGTACCGTGACTCGCGTTTCGATGGGGGCTTCGAGCATTAAGGTCTTGTCATTTTTTCGGCCGACACTCTCGGGAACAGAAACCGAGACTTCTGCCTCCGGCCCCTTGAGTGTGTATTGCACGAGATGAAGCGTGCCGATCCCGTCGAACTGTTGGCGCGTGTTTCGAAGCCCGATGTGGTAAAGCTCCTGGAGTGTGGCCAAGTAGAAGTTGTTGACCAGATCCACCCAATCTCCTCGGAAAGGATCCCCCGTTCCCGGAATATGGAATTCATCGTCCTTGTTTTGGCTTGTCCGGCAGGCGATGTGCAGCGTCTCGGGCCCCGGAACTTCTTTCAGGCCCGGCTTGCCCGAAAGCAGCGCCGCGTAATGCGCCTTGTTTTGTGCGATCTTGTCTTCGGCCAGTGCAATCGGCGAAAGATTGAAACCGCCCGCGTTGCCGTACACGTGCTGGCGCACAAACCAGCGCGTCCCCCCGCTGATCACCCGATAGTCGTCCGACGATAATCCGGGGCCGTGGAGCCACACGTAGCCGGCGCGCGGGGCGTTCGTCTCCTTGACGTTGAACTCGGGACGTGGTCCCTCCGTGCCGATGTCGGTTCCTTTCGAGCGCAGATAATCGAGGATAGCGCACGCGCCCTCGCGTTGCGTCTCGGCGCTGCCGCCCAAATCGCCGTCGGGATATCCCGGGTTGAAATTGCCACCCGATAAATTGAGAACGTCGAGGTAGAGAATCGGCGGCGCGTAAGGAAGCTTGGCGTAAAAATCATCGATCATTTCCTTGGCGAGGCCGCTGTCCCAGAAGTTTTTGTAGTTTACGATCGCGAAAATCTTCACGGGATCAGGATCGCCGGCCTCATCCTTGCCATCGCCGTACTTGTCGATCTCCCGCGGCACGTATGGCTTCCCATCGTGCCGGTGGGTCTGCTTGTTAAAGTCGCGCCGATAGACGGCGTGCGCGGCCACGAGTCTGTCGAAGAACGTCTTACTTTCGGGGTAGCTCCGCAGACCGATGTTGACGTCGGTGATGTTCAGATGGAATGACGCCAGCGTATTCGATGATTGGCGCATGCGAATCATGGCGTCAGACAACGTCTTGAAATCGCCGCCGCCACGAAAGGTCACCCGGTTCCAATAAGGCCACAAACCGTCCCAATTCCACGCGCCGCGATGGTCGTGCCCGATCACGCCGTTGAGCATCGCGATCTGCGTGATCGAACCGTCTAACAGGTTGGACATCATGCCCACGCCTTCTTCGAGTTGAGGAAGCACGTTGGACCGGTCCGGGGTCGATATGCGATAGACGTAAGCGCCCTTCTGCGCCCAAACCGGCGGTTGGGCTTTGCCCCGAGACGGCGCGGTCTCACCTGAGGCAAGAGAGGCGAACGACAAAAGGCACAGCGCGAGCAAAGTCCAAAATCGCATGCGAGGCTCCAGCGGGGATATCGATCCATGATCTCAGCTAAGACCGTATATCCGCTGAGCTCGGATCGTGGACAACCTCACCCACCGAAAGGATCGCGATCTGGAATACACATGAGAATGCGTGCTTTCCGATAACCCCACCTTTCGTGGCCACTTAAGCAACAGCAACAACCCTATTATTCGGCGTGACTCTCGACGCGCTTCAACGATACTATGATCTGTCGTGCCAAACCGGCAATAGGCGGGTCTAAAACAAACTGCGGGGTTAATTCATGCTTGCCACTGCGCCGCGCATCATCAAGATTCTGCATATCGAAGATAATTACGACCATGCCTATCTCTTTCGAATGATATTGGAAGATACGTGGCCAGAAGTTGATTTACACCATGAATCCAATGGCCTAGAAGCCATAAAATATTTAACCTCCAAAAATCTAGATCAGCCAGACTTGGTTATTCTTGACTTGAAGCTACCTGGAATGAGTGGCCTGGATATTTTGAATTCCATAAAGATCCATAGCGAACTACGCAAAATACCCGTCGTAATTCTCACCACCTCCAATACGGAGGAAGATCGCCAAATCGCATACTCTCACTATGCCAATAGTTTTTTGGTTAAACCCGTTGATCCGGCTGGCTTTAGAAAACTGGCCGACGAATTGTATTACTACTGGTCACAAGTTAACCAGACACCACATGATTAAACAATCTGCCGTGGCCTTCAACAGGCCGGTATATGATCAAGTCGAAAACCAATCGCAGATTGCGGGGTCTGATTGACGAATATTTTGAGAAGATTCGGGATTTTTCGGCTAATTGAATTCTAAGATTATCGAACAATTTTCACGGGCCTGTCCGGCCTTGATTCACGGGGTGACATCATGACTCAAGCCAAGCAACGCGTGTTGATCATCGATGACGATTAAATCGACCGCGAAAACATTCGGCGAATACTCCGCCACCATTATGACGTCTCCGAAGCGGCCACCGGAGAAGCTGGCTTAGAACAGGTATCCGATCATCATTGCGTACTGATTGACTATCGCCTGCCCGACTACAACGGCATCGACTTGATTGAATCAGTGGCTTCAGAAGGCGCTGCGGTGATCATGCTCACGGGTCGCGGCAGCGAAAATATCGCTGTAGAGGCAATGCGCCGCGGTTGTACGGATTATCTGGTTAAAGGTGCTTTTGAGGCTTCCGATCTCATCCGCTCGATCGGCCACGCTATCACCAGCGCCGCATTACGGCGAGAAGTGGATCAGCAGCGCCAAAATCTACGCCAACACGCCGACGAACTGGAACGCATGAACTCGATGTTGCAACAATTTGTTCACGCGGCTTCACATGATTTACAGGAGCCCTTGCGGACCATCGCAGGTTTTGCGGACTTATTGCGGGAACGACTTGAGAATCATCTGGATAAGGAAGGCTATGATTGGCTGAATCGCATCATTCTCGCTTCAACGCGCATGAGCGAATTAATCAATAACCTAAAAACCTACACAAAGCTTGAGGCGTCCGAGCAGCGATTCGAACGAGTGCCCTTGAATGAAATCATGCGCCTAGCTGCAGATAATCTCCAGCGCGTACTGGAAGAAAACAACGGCCAAATCCATTGCGACGATCTACCGACAGTATCCGGAGATCCGACTCAATTGCTGCAATTATTTCAAAACTTGATCGGCAACGCCATTAAATTTGCGCGACCTGATCGCCCCGCAGAAGTGCGCATTGAAGCCATGCAGCACGAAGATCGATGGGACGTTTCAGTGGCCGACAACGGCATCGGCATTGACCCGACTCACCACACGAAAATATTCGAAATGTTTTGTCGCTTGCACCCGACAAGCCGATACCCCGGAACAGGCATGGGACTGGCGCTAAGCCATCGCATCGCAGAGCGACACAGAGGCGAGATCACCGTCGAGTCGGCTCTGGGCGAAGGCTGTGTCTTTCATGTGCTTCTACCGGCAGCAGCACATGCTTAAAACAGACGACTAAAGACCGCTTGAAAATATTGAATGTCATTCAATTGCTGATGAGCAATCTTGAAAATGAAACAAGGAGGGACTTTATCTTGCTGACGATATCAACGACGGTACAGATCATGCATGTGGAAGATAATGCCGATCATGCCTATTTGTTCCGAATGGCGATGGAACGAGATTGGCCTGACGCCAGCCTGACTCATATGGCGAGCGGTCTCGAAGCAATTGAATGGCTTGAAACCAACCCAAAATCTTACCCAGATATGATTCTTCTGGATCTGCGCATGCCAGGGATAAGCGGCCACGAAGTTTTAGCCACACTGCAGCCACGGCACGAGTGGAAAAATATTCCAGTGGTCATTTTAACAACATCCGATGACTCGAATGATCGCAATCAAACCCAATACAGCCAAGTGATCGGCTATCTCGTGAAACCGCATAATCTGGTTTCATTCAGCACGGTGGTTCGAGACTTGAAACTGGCTTGGTCTAATGGGAAATAGAATCACAAGATTGTGCCTTATATGCACCACAGCCAAAGCCTTTTGATAGACCCAACGCCAGGTGCCATCTGTATGGCACCAAATGAAGATATCACGGCTGTCATTGTCTCTTTTTGCCGTGTGTTTTCAGACACTGAATGACCATTGCGCCCTTACACTATCCGTATCAGCGAACCAACCATGCATGATCAAGCGACCGGATTAAAAATCGGCAGCAAATTGGCTCTCCTGCTGTGTGCATTTACCACACTGTCGGCAGCCACGATTGGCTTGGTTGCTTACACACAACTGAACAGCCGTCTCTCTGAAAGATCACTGGAAAGCATGACCACGGATGCTCTTCAGGCATCCCATGTATTTGAAGCTCAAATTCAGACTCTGCGAGAAGATACGCTTGCCATCGTCGGCAGCACATCATTGCGCGGTATTGTCCGCTGCCATGAAAACGGCGGCATCGATCCAATTGATGGGTCCACTGAAACAATTTGGCGCCAACGGCTTGAAGCCGAATTGATGCATATTCAGCACATCAAGTCGCAATACCTTCAGTTACGCCTCATTGGCATTGAGGACGAAGGCAAGGAAATCGTTCGGATTGACGGCACGGCAAAAGGCCCAAAAAGAATCGCTCATGAAAATCTGCAATCCAAAGGACATCGCCCTTATGTCGCTGAAGCGATGAAAATCAATGCGAGCGAAGTGTACCTTTCAGAGATCAGTCTTAATCAAGAGAACAATCAAATCCAAGATCCACACACACCTGTCATACGCACGGCGACCCCAGTCCTGCGAAGCGACAACACAGTATTCGGCTGTGTGGTCATCAACCTGGATTTACGGTCGACTTTCGCCCGCCTGCGATCAACCGTTGGTCAAAATCGCTCTTTAAAGATCACGAATGATCACGGCGACTTCCTTGAACATCCAGATCCCGCCCGGCCGTTTGCTCACGAACTCGGCATGCCGTTCAGGCTGAAAGATGAATCCGTTGCATTGGCTGATAAAATTGATGCCGCAGAGTCTTCTTATTCAAGCATCCTGCCTAATGCCGCTGGTGAATCTGAAGTGATCGCCGCAATTAAAACAACGCTTACCCCTTCACAGCTGGACCGCCGCTATACGTTTATTGTGTCTGCTCCCTACCGTGTTGTTGCCGCCGCCCATATCGCATCACGCAATCAAAGCATCCTTCTGGGTGTAGCCCTGATTCTCATCGCACTCCTTTTTGCCGCGCTTATTTCATTCAATCTGAGCAAGCCCATTCGCCAAATGACGGCTGCCGTCATGGCGTTTCGAACCGACCGACAAATTGACAAACTGCCAGTCACTGCTCGCGATGAAATCGGCGTGTTGGCCCGTGCGATGCAAGAAATGTTCGAAACTATCCAATCGCATGCCTTTGCCCTCGAAATGGAAATTTCAGAGAGAACACGGGCCGAGGCGCTCTTAGCTGCCGGCGCCAAGGAATTGGCTGCTTCCAATGCGAGCCTAGAGCAATTTGCCTATGCGGCCAGCCATGATCTTCGAGCTCCATTACGAGCCGTTGACAATTTAGCTCAATGGATCGAAGAGGATACGGGCGACAATCTCCCCGACGAAAGCCGTGAGAATCTCCGCCGTTTGCGATCTCGCGTCACACGCATGGATGGCATGGTGGAATCTTTGTTGCAATTCTCACGCGCCGGGCGCACGCCAGGTGAAATTCATGTCGCGAGTACGGAAAAAGCCATAGCGGATATTTGTGATCTACTGGAAATACCAGAGGACTTCGAAGTCGCAATCGCGGCCTCCCTACCCACTTTCTCCGCCTATTGGACTCCTCTCAAACAAGTGTTTTTGAATCTAATCAGCAATGCCGCCAAGCATCATGATCGAACTCAGGGGCGTATCGATATCTCCGCTTCTGATGCCGGTGATTTTTACCGGTTCTCCGTTTCCGACGACGGGCCGGGCATACCCGACAAATTTCGCGACCGAGTATTCGGCATTTTTCAAACGCTGAAGCCGCGAGATGAGGTAGAAGGCAGCGGAATGGGACTGGCTCTGGTCAAGCGCCTCGTTGAATGGGCCGGCGGCATGATCTGGATCGAAGGCAACAAGCATGCCCTAGATACCCGAGGGGTAAGTTTTTTATTTACATGGCCAAAGAATCCACCAAAGGAGACGAATCGATGAGTCATTTGAAAGCGGTCACTGTTCTTTTGGTCGAAGACGACGAGGTGGATGTGCAGGCGGTCCAACGTGCATTTATAAAATCGAAAATCGCCAACCCCATCGTGGTCGCAAAAAATGGGCTCGAAGCCTTGCAAATACTACGAGGTGAAGGCCAACGCCAAAAGCTGGAACATCCCTATTTGGTCATGTTGGATCTAAACATGCCACTCATGAATGGTCTGGAATTTCTTGAGGAAATTCGGTCGGACTCCGAACTTCAAAGCAGCATTATTTTTGTACTTACCACTTCAAATGCCGAGGAAGATCGCGTCGCGGCCTATGACAAGCATGTCGCCGGCTATATTTTGAAATCGAATGCAGGAGAAGGCTTCGTCAATATGGTCAATCTGCTTGATCATTATTGGAAAGTCGTCGAGTTGCCCGATTGATCTTGGCCACAATGACGACCACTGTCTTGATATACGCCACAAGATATGTCCGGACAAGCAAAGGCGGCTAGTCGCAACGACACGTAAATTTTCTTGGAGCAAACCGATGATGAGCACCATCGAGGCACCTTCATCCGAACTTCATATCTTGCTTGTCGAAGATAACGAAGACCACGCCTACCTCCTTAAACACGCCGTCTCTGAAACGTGGGAAAACGCGTCTTGTCTCCATTTAAATAGTGGAATTTCGGCAATCGAATATTTGCACGATTCAGACACACCGCTGCCAGATCTGATTCTGCTTGATTTGAAAATGCCCGGACTCAGCGGCTTTGATGTCCTTACGACGATCAAGGTCCATAGACAATGGCGAAGAATACCCGTTGTCATCCTGACAACCTCCTTCGAAGCCGATGACCGAAATCGGGCATATGACGGCTACGCGAACAGCTATGTCGTCAAGCCGATCGAACCATCTGGCTTTCGGCGCCTGATAGGAGAAATGCGTCAATATTGGAGCGGGCTGAATCAGCCAAGTGGAGACAAACCCATGCGACGGCCCTCGCCTCACTGGGGCACATGATGGGCGCGTCACTTGATGCAAATGACACTAAGTCAGACTGACCTGCCCCCTCCCGGGAGGAGGGGCCGCCTGCTTTATACCTTTTACCCATTCAATACGGATTCCCCTCTCGGTTAGCCGCTCGATCAGTCGATCCAGTTCAAAGTTCTGAATTTAATGTGATGGTTGGTCTGTCTACTGGTGGAGGTATGCGCTGATGGGAATGCTCCTTCTATATGGATGCGTTTTTTTAGGTTCTGTCTGACGGCTTTCGCGTGGGCCAAAGATCGTCGTAGGCTTGTCGTGACAAGGCCGATCGAAGCAGCCCTATTCACAGCGATATGGCGATGCAGATCGACGCCAGCAGGAGCCGTCGGACAAGACCCTGGATCCGTGGCATTCGAGCTTGATCGCGCGGTCGCTGCCGAAGGTCCACGAAGTGCAATCAAACCCGAAGAGGCCGTTTTTGGGCTTCGCCCATCACTCCGGAACCCCCTACGCGGTTGAATCGGCGTTTTATGCTTGTAAGGATGTCTCGGCCCACCCCCTGACCAGGGATAGAGCCTTGGAACAAGGCAGTGCAGAAACATGGGTCTATCATTGCCTTGTATCGGACGGCCAGCGGGTGGCTCGCCGTACCCGCGCCGACAGAACCCGGCTTTGATCCACACGCCGGCACGTATCTTCAGAAGGACTGCATCCGTTGCCACGGCCCCATGAAGTAAAAAGGCGACTTCCGTTTGACCGACATGCGCGGCGCGGTTGCGAAGGAGTTCATCCCGTCATGACATGGATAACCATGCCCCACGCTCGAGCCTTGATACGTCTCGTCCTCATGCTCTGCTTCCTCATCGGCGTCGCCGATACCGCTCGGGCAGCAGATTCATTTGACGCCTTTCTGGAAAAATATTGCGTCCGCTGCCATGGGCCGGAAAAAGAAAAAGGCGATTTGCGGATCGACCGGCTCTCGCGTGATTTCAAGCAGGGTCCGGACGTGCATCACTGGGCCGAGCTCATCGAACAGGTCAACTCCGGCGAGATGCCTCCGAAGAAGGAGAAGAAAAGGCCGGCGCAGGATGAAATCGCGGCGTTTGTCACGAGTCTTGATGCGCGGATCAAAGAGGGCCGGGCGTCGCGCATGGCGGCGCGGCCGGCCGTGGCGCATTATCGGTTGAGCCGGAAGGAATATCAGAACACGGTCTATGACCTGCTCGGCGTGCGATACGATCCCACCAAGCCCGGCGAACTGAACGAAGACAAGTTGTGGCACGGCTTTGAACGCATCGGTTCGGAACTGTCACTGTCGCCATCGCACGTGGATCGCTATTACCGCGCTGCGGATCTCGTGCTGGACCGCGCCTTCCCTACCGCATCAAGTGAGGCACGCAAAGTCCGCAAGACTGCCGCCGAACTGCGTTATGGCGGCGGAAAGCAACAGCAGGCGGTGCTGGACCGCTTCAACATCAAGCACCCCCTGCGCTACCTCCTCTACCCGGGCAATGTTGAGCAAGCACTCTCATCCAACTGGTTCGGAAAAACAGGGCCGCAGCACAGCGGGCTCTACAAAGTGCGGTTGCAGGCCAGCGGCATTCGTCCGACCGGCGGTCAGACGGCACACCTGAGTATCGGCAAACGAACGGGTGAGGAGACGGTGGATGGCCTCATCGAGTTTGACCTCACGGCGCCGGAAGACAAGCCGCAGGTGTACGAGTTCGAGGTGTTTCTCGAGATGCCCACGAAGCTGGACTTCTGCGTGGTAGCCACCGAAGTCGTGGACAGAAGAGCCGGCGCAGCCTTCCGTAATGCGATCGCCAGCCGGAACGGCTATGTTTTCACGCACAGCAGCGAAACCCTGCTCTTAAACCCGAACGCGCCGCAGATGTTCGATGACAAGGGCAATGGTCTTTTCTCCACGGTGCTGCTCGATTGGATCGAATGGGAAGGACCACTGGTGTCGGAGGCTGAAAAGTCCCGGCAACAAGGTGTGCTGCCACCCGACGACGCCACTGAGCAAGTGGTCGCGGAATATCTGCAGCGCTTTGCCGAACGCGCCTGGCGTCGGCCGGTGAAGCCCGAGGAACTGGCGGCGTATTTGAAGTCCTATCGCGAAGAACGCGAAGCGGGAGAGAAGGTCGTCGATGCCTATCGTGTTGCGCTGCAGGGCGTACTGACGGCGCGGCACTTCATTTACATCGTCGAGGGTGAACCGGTGGCGCGCGAGCATCTCACCGACTCGGAACGCGCCACCCGACTCTCGTATTTCCTCTGGAGTTCGATGCCCGATGATGCGCTGTTCGCCGCGGCCAAAGGCGGCGTGCTCAAGGGTGATGGCCTCAAGAAGGAAGTCGACCGGATGCTGGCAGATCACAAAGCCGGCCGCTTCATCGACGATTTCGCGCGACAGTGGTTGCAACTGCACCGCGTGGGCATGTTCCCGCCGGACAAGAAACTCTATCCCACCTACGACGCATGGCTGGAGCAGAGCATGCGCAATGAGCCGGTGGCGTTCTTCCGCGCCATGTTCGACAAGAACCTGCCCATCGACAGCTTCATCGAGTCGGATTGGACCATGGCCAATGCCCGGCTCTGCGATTTCTACGGATTGCCCGAGCCGAAAGGCGCGGGCTTCGAGCGCATCGCCCTGAAGCCCGAAGATCGTCGCGGCGGCCTGCTCACGATGGGCGCGGTACTCAGTCTGACCTCCGACGGCACCCGCCACCGTCCGGTGCATCGCGGCGTCTGGCTCAGTGAAGCGATCTTCGGCAAGACACCGCCGCCCCCACCGGCGAACGTACCCGCCATCGAACCCAACCCGCCGAAAAGCCCAAAGGCCACGCTCCGCGATAAAATCGAGGCCCACCGCAACGACGTGAACTGCGCCGCCTGTCACGCAAAGATCGACCCGCTGGGCCTCGCTTGGGATAATTACGACGCCATCGGTCAGTGGCGCACCCATGAAAAAGCGGCGGGCACGGGTGAGGATCCCTTGATCAATCCCGCCGGTGAAATGCCCGATGGACGCGCCTTCAAGGATGCGAACGAGTTCAAGCAGCGGCTGCTCGAAGACCGCGACAAAGTCGCCCGAGCTTTCATCGAACACCTCTGCACCTACGGCCTCCGCCGCGTGCTTGCCTTTGATGACCAGCGAAGACCTGAGCGCCATTCGTAGGCCGAAGCCAAGCAAAACCAATACCGAATTCAGGACATTTTGCGCGCGGTGGTATTATCGGAGCTTTGAAGAAGAGGTGAAGGGAGAGAGGGGAGAGCGGTTAGCTTTTAGCGATTAGCTTTTGGCTTTTAGCTTACGCCGCTCGATCCGAACCGCTAATCACTAAGAGCTAACCACTAACCGCTAAAAGCTAAAAGCTAAAAGCCAACCACCAAGGACAACCGATCATGGCTAACGTTCTTTCGCAATCCTGGTTGATCAACCGCCGTCATGCATTGCGTGCCTTGGGCACCTGCATCTCGCTTCCGTTTTTGGACTGCATGGTGCCGCTCCGTGCAGCCGAAAAAGCAGCCCAAGCGCCCAAGCGCAGCGTTCATCTATCTGGCCAATGGCGTCCACTCGCTGAACTACCAGATCCTCACGCCCGGCAAGGACTACCAGTTCTCCCGTTCACTGAAGCCCTTGGAGAAGCATCGCGATGTCATCACGCCCATCAGCGGCCTGCATCATCCCGGAGCCCTCGGCCACCATCACAATTGCATCTCCGTATGGCTGACCGGTGCCAAAATCGGGCCTTCGGAGCACAACACCATCTCCGTGGACCAGAAGATGGCCGAGATCACCGCGCCGCACACGCGTTACCCCTCGATGGAGATCGCCCTCACGGGGGAATCCCTCGCATGGACCGCCGATGGCGTTCAACTGCCTTCGCTGCGTCGCTGTAGTCAGATGTTCGCGTCTCTCTTCGAAGAACCCAAAGGCGGAAAAACGGCCCAGCGCAGAGCCCTGCGCCGCAAAGGCAGTGTGCTCGACGCCAACCTCGCGGAAGTACGCCAACTCGAGAAAAAAATGGGCGCGGCCGACAAAGGTCGCATGGAACAATACCTCACCTCCGTGCGTGAGGCGGAGATTCGCACGCGGCGCGCCGACGCATGGCTCGACACACCACTGCCCACCATTTCTGATGCCGACCGCAAGCGCACCAACCGCGACATCGCCCAGACCATGGCGGGTGATTATTTCCGCACCGTTTACGACCTCATGGTGCTCGCCTTCCAAACCGATGTGACACGCGTGGCCACCTTCAGCCTCGGCGGCGAAGGCGATGCCTTTTCCATCCCGGAAATCGGCATCACCGAGTCGCGTCACCAGCTCAGCCATCACGGTGGTGATGCGGGCTACATGGAAAAGCTCACCAACTACGACGCCTTTGCCGTCGAGCAATTCAGCTACTTCCTCACGCGGCTCTCGGAGACCAAGGATCTGAATGGCAAGCCGCTCCTGGGCTCCACGATGGCGCTGTTCGGCAGCGGCATGTGCTACGGCCACAGCCACGGCAATGCCAATCTCCCCCTCGTGCTCGCCGGCGGATCCGACCTCGGTCTGAAACACGGCGCCCACCTCGACCTCAACCGGGACGCCAAGGACTTCGGCGGCTACGCGCTCGACAAAGACGGCGCGCTCACCACCTCGCATTACCATCTCTGCAGCCGCCCCGCGAACACCGACGCCCACATGAGCAATCTGCTTCTGCTCATGGCGCAGCGCATGGGCGTGGAGACCGGCCAATTCGGTGACAGCAACAAGGTGATTTCTCTATGACACGTTTGCTTTTCGTGCTCGGTTTTTCGTTTTTGTTTTTCGGCTTAAGCCTCGCCACTGCGGAGGACCCGCCGTACCGCCCCGAAGCCGGGAAGTTTCCTGCCTTGGAAAAAGCACACACCTACCGGGGCGAACTCGTGTTCACGGATCATGCCAACCGCCGCGGCAGCATCCGCGTGCAGGGGTCGGGCATGTTTTTCCGGAATGATCCGCACCCGTTCGCCATGCTGCCCTACGGCATGGTGCGCTATCACGACGCACCGGCGGATCTGCGCGACATCCCGCTCGGCACGGTCATGCACGTCGCGCGTTTCTTCCGCCGGATCCGAATATTTCCGCCGTGCCGGTCTTGCCGGTCGACAACAGAGATAAAGACGCAAACCACAATCGCGGCGCCGGAATCTTTCCGGCCGAGAACCACGTGCTCTTACTCGAAGACGAGCCCAGTCACTGCCGACGCGAAGAATTGGTCTGGAAGCTCAAGGAAGTGAACCTCAAAAACAACGAAGGCATGATCATCGCCAGTTGCGCACCGAAACAAGGCGGTGACGAAAAGGTCCGTGATGAAAAAATGACTTTCGATGCCGCCACGCGCATCTGGCGCGGCCGCGAATGCCTCAGCATCGAAGAGCTCGTCGCCGAAGGCGCATGGCCAAAAGACGGAAAAAAATCGCTCGACGGCCAGCCCGTCCTGCTGGGCATCACATGGAAGCCGACGCCCGATGGCATCTTCACGCGCTTTCACATCTCGGACATCTGGCTGGATGACGTCGCGATGCAGCGCGCCGCCCACCATCAGACCGAAACGCACAAGGCCTTCATCCGCAGCCGATGGATGCCCGCCTGGATCGATGCCGTCGAGTACGGCAAATTCGGCCGCGCCACAGTCACCGCGACCTTGTTCGGTGGGATGGATGACTCCCTCTACGCCGACTTCAAAAAAGGCGGCGGCGCCATGATGAATGCCGTCGAGAACACATTGAAGCACACCCACGGCGCCTACGGACCGGCGCACATGGCCTCACGTGGATTCATCCTGGACGTCATCAAGAAGCCCGGAGAAACGCCACTGGGCAGCAGCGACATTCAGATCCGTTTTGAGACCGACCTCATCATCGAAGGGATTCGCCCCGGCCGGGTCATCCGCGTCCGCCCCAATCATTGGCCCCTGGTCCAGGTGCCACGTGAGGAATATCTCAACGATGCGAACAGCATCGAAGAACGCTTCCCGTCCCCGGCCATTTTTCAGAAATACTGAGGTGCTTGGCGCATAAACCCAATCCTGATCCAAATCGCATCGCGATAGGTTTTCGCCAGCGTTTCGATGGCCTCAGGCAGCCAGCAAACTGCCGGAGGCGTACAATTGATCACCAACTCGTCAGTTTGTGAATATCACCCGCCCCGGACAGGCACTCGCAATTCTCACCAAATCCTCCGTGTTCGTAGTGTCCATCCCTGAAAGATACAACTCTCCTCCACCACGACATGCAGCACTCGCCAAATTCACTAAATCATCGATATCCACATCGTGCCCATTCAACCTCAATCCCCCACCGGCGGATGCGATCTTGATCAAATTTTCGATTTTTATCTGTTCCATCACTGGCTCCTATGTCCGATCAACTAACTTCAGCCTCTTCGCCGCGGAAGGGCCGAAACCATTCGCCATGATCACGAGGGGCCCCAGTCCCTCGCGATCTGGCCTTTAATTGAATGACCGTTAGCATCATGCCGTACTAACTTTCACAACCGGCAAACGAGAGCGAGCGAGACGTTTTAACATTTCATACAGATAGGCATAGTCCGAATAGCCAGGAAACTTGCCGCGCAACACGATTGATCCTCCGCAAGCCGCGACATCAACGCCATTGGCCCCTTCGGCGTACTGCCTGCGCACGGATTGTTCGATCAATCCAGCCAGCTTTTTGCTGAACCGAAACGTTTCCGGGCTGACGACGATTCGATTTTCGACCTGTTTCACGCCCGCCAGATCTCTGATCAAAGGCACAGCCGTATCGATCTCTTCATGTGACCCAACCGTCCCGGACAACCCAACACACCCACTCGAAGCCGTCACATCCACCGAGTGCATTTCATGCACACAGCGTCTCAAAATATCGAACGCGGCATCTTCAATTTCCACATCGATTGATTGCCGCTCAGCCACTTCGACAAAGCTGGCATCCACGGAATTGACGCCCGGTACCATAGCGACCAGAGATTGCGCGACATGGACCTTCCACAAGGCATCCACGACACCCAGTAGCAAGATAAATCCGTCCTGCTCCATCACATGAATCCGACAACCTGTCATAAATTCATTGGCATTTAAAAATATTTCCACTGCATGTTGCAGCGACGCACCGGTTGAATCCGGCATCGGCTTCACGCCCATCGCCAGAAGTGTCAAAACCGTATAGGGCAAGTGCGACCGAGAACGAGGCCATTCGAAAACCACCGTCACGCCCGACTCGTAAAGATCTCGCTCTCGCTTGGGCGACATGCCATCCGGAACCACAACCATTAGCGGTGTATGGCTTGTCGACTGTGTCTCGCCGTACATGCGACAGATCTCGGCCACATCCAGATGGCTTTCCGGATCGACCCACAAAATGGCCGATGTCATCTCATTAATCTTCTGGAATGACCGATCCGTGTCTTCTGCTCGAATCAGATCGACTTCAAATGGCAGAAAGATCTGCGCAATATCCATCGCCGCATCCGTATGACCGACAATGACGATGTTCGGGAGATCGACAGGATCTGCCGCGCCCGACACCGGGCTTGTCCTCACAACCGGCGGATCAACAATTCGAGGCTCTCGCTTTGATTTCCACGCCTTGTTTGATGATTTCTTCATGACGCTGTCTCCTTTTCAAAAACCATCGCGTGACACACAAAAATTTGACCGCAACAACGAATGCCACAACAACCAAGCCCCACACGCCCCGCTTCATTCGCACGCCAATCGCCACCTCCGATATTCAACACTCGGAAGGCGCAATTCGAATGAAACCCAACGCGTGATCAGCGCAGTGATTTCGTGCCGTATTTCGCGAAATAGAATTGCATAAACACCACACCCTGCCTGGACGCGATGCGTATTCACACATCATTCGGCCGCCCAGATATGTCACCTGTTTCATTTTATGCCGCGATTGAATTGCGTCGACAAGTCAATTATTTTTTTAGATCACATCGCGCCAATGGCGTTAAATGCAATTTGCATTTATGGCATATTTTTAAGTTCTCATTTGACGGAGACTTATTGAATCACATCATGGTGAATCAATATCACTAAATTATTGTCCACTGAAGAATAATTTTTTACGTGCGAGACACCGCCGAATACAACTTAAATGTACGGCCTTGAAGCACCGCAACATCTCCAAGCCAAAGCCGCTTCAGATTTCGATATTTCACTTCATAATCAAGCAATGGTGCCATATAGATGTCCCACCTTATCCATGCCATAAGCGTGAAAAGTATGTACCAATTATGGCATCGCGATAAGTCTCGCCCTTTCAGCAACATACCTGAGTGGCACAAAATTGACCCGGCGAGCTTGAGTTCTTTTTGTATTTCGCACCACACCGAATTTAGACCCCGAAGGAAGCCCGGAGTTATAATTAACTGCAACACTTCATCGTTTGTCGAACTGACATCAAGACGAATCTCTACTGAGGAGCCTAGTCATGTTCACGATCGAAACGTGTCAAGACACCGCACGCATTTTATTGATTGAAGACAACGAAGATCATGCATGGCTCATGCGCCATGCCCTCGAAAGCGAATGGCCAAATGCCAACTTGCACCATGTGATCAATGGCCTCGATGCCATCAATCACTTGAACGATTCGAGCGTTCCCACGCCGCATCTTGTCCTACTGGATCTCAAACTCCCGGGCATGAGTGGTCACGATCTGCTGGCCTGGCTCAAGATCCACAGTCGATGGCGAGAAATACCCGTGGTGGTCATGTCTTCATCCTCCGCACATGAAGACCGACATCTCGCGTATCAACATCACGCCAACAGTTATATCGTGAAACCACTATTTGGTGACGGCTTCAAGAGCATCGCCAAGGAACTGAATCACTACTGGAATCAGCTCAATCAACCTTCAGGCGACAAGCCGATTCGATTCCCGTCATCGAGTTCGTCGGAACGATGGTTTGGATGAGCAATGGCCCGACGAACATTTCGCCAAACGCCATGCTTTTTATGAACCAATCTATTTCGTCGCTCTCAAATACGTATCGCCCGAATGAGTACAATTTCAGGCGTTCAAATAAATCGTCGCGGCCTGTCTCTAGAGAATATTGCGATGCTTAGCCTTTCACCAAAACTAGTCCGCATGCTTCTTGTTGAAGACAATGAGGACCATGCTTATTTATTTCGCCTCGCCCTGGAAGAGCACTGGCCGGATGTGGATTTATCCCACACGACCAGTGGATTTTCAGCCATCAACTATTTGAAGCATCCTGACAATCCAACACCGGACCTCATTATTCTGGATCTAAAGATGCCGGGCATGAACGGACATGATGTTCTGACGGCCCTAAAGCTCCATAGCGCCTGGCGAAAGATCCCCGTGATTATTCTCACCACTTCAACAACCACTCACGACCGCAACCTTGCCTATGAACTGCACGCCAATAGCTATCTCATCAAGCCCGTCGATACACGAAGCTTCAAGGCTTTGGTCGTCGACCTCCACAAATATTGGAGTCAAGTCAATCAATCCCCGAATGATGATTTATTCTGAAACAGACAACCACATTGAATCATATCCATCCAATGCGGCTCGCCATTTCTCACCATGGATACGGGCGAACAAAAGCAAACTGCTCATGGCACATCTGGATCGATCGCAACATTACAACTCCCCCGCTAACAGCAGCGCACACAGGCCCAGAGAACGAACGACAACTCACGCCACAAGAAGTATGCGATGACGTGGAACTGCCCAGGCCCAGTTTTCTTTGATTTATGTTGTTCACTGACTGGCAAATAGTGCGCAATAGTCGACTGGGCCGCTTCACGGTGCTCTGTTTTAGCTGTTTGGGTATCGGTCGGCGCATTAAAAAACCCCATTCGTGATTTCACGAGTGGGGTTTCTTTTAACGAGAGTGACGGGGGTCGAACCCGCAACCTCCGGATCGACAGAGCGTTAAAGCACCCCACCCATACCCCCGCAAACACCGTCGCGCCGGCGGACCATCCGGGGACTACTGTCAGACCCGGCGCGGACCATTGATCGACGTCTCAACTGCAAGCGAACTGCAAACGCCCATGGGGGCCGCCGGCCTTATACCTTTACCCATTCAACGGGGATTCTCTCGGTTGGCCGCTCGATCAGTCGATTCAGTTCATAGGCCACACTTTTCTAATTACAACCGAGCTCTCCGCAATCGCAATGCATTCACGATCACCGAAACCGAACTGAATGTCATGGCAAGAGCCGCGATCATGGGGCTTAGCAACCAGCCGAATACCGGATACAGCGCGCCTGCTGCAATCGGAACACCCAACGTGTTGTAAGCGAAGGCAAAGAACAGGTTTTGCCGAATATTTCGCATGGTGGCACGACTGAGTACCCGGCTTTTGGCTACGCCGCGCAAATCACCTTGAATCAGCGTGATCCCGGCGCTTTCAATGGCCACGTCCGTGCCGGTTCCCATGGCAATGCCGACATCTGCCTGGGCCAATGCCGGTGCATCGTTGATCCCATCTCCTGCCATGGCCACACGTCGACCTTCGGCTTGAAGCTGCTTGATCACATGCGCTTTTTGGTCCGGCAAGACTTGTGCTTCAACACGATCAATGCCGAGCATTTTGGCAACGGCTTCAGCCGTCACTCGGCTGTCGCCGGTGAGCATCATGATTTTTACGCCATCGGCATGAAGCAATTTCACGGCTTCGGCAGTGGTCTGCTTGATCGGATCGGCAATTCCCAGCCAACCACCAAGCTTGCCGTCGACTGCCACAAACACCACTGTTTGTCCTTCGGCTCGCAAGACATCCACGCGACGCTCTATGTCGTCATTCAGGAGATGCCACTGGTCCATCAAAACGCGATTGCCCACGGCAACATCACGCCCACCGACGCGCCCGGCCACACCCTGCCCCGTGATTGAATCGAATGATTCAATATTCAAAAGCTCAAGATGTCGCTCTTTCGCCCCCCTAAGCACCGCCTGAGCCAAGGGGTGTTCGCTGCTTTTCTCAAGTGAAGCGACCCACTGCAATAACTCGGTCTCGGAGAATCCGGCGACTGGCTCCACATGAACGAGCGAAGGTTTTCCTTCCGTCAGCGTGCCGGTTTTATCCACCACGAGAATGTCGATCTTTTCCATGGCTTCGAGGGCATCTGCTTGCCTGATCAATACACCCGCTTGCGCCCCTTGGCCCACGCCCACCATGATCGACATCGGTGTCGCCAAGCCGAGCGCGCAAGGACAGGCGATGATCAATACCGCCACGGCATTGACGATGGCATAAGCCATCGCCGGTTCAGGACCGAAAAACGACCACACGACAAAAGTAATCATCGCGATCAACAGAACTGCCGGCACGAAATATCCGGCCACGGTATCAGCCACGCGCTGAATGGGTGCCCGACTCCTTTGAGCTTCAGCGACCATATGAACAATTTGCGAAAGCACCGTATCCTCACCGACTTTTCCGGCGCGCATCACGACGCTGCCGGTCTGGTTCAATGTCGAACCGATGACCGAATCACCCGGCGCTTTGGCCACCGGCATGGGTTCTCCGGTGATCATCGATTCATCGACAGCGCTCTTTCCTTCCAGAATCTCGCCATCCACAGGAATTTTTTCGCCGGGTCGCACGCGCAGTCGATCACCAACTTGGACATCTTCCAAGGGGATATCGCGCTCTACGCCTTCATCATCCAATCGACGAGCTGTTTTTGCCGCCAGATCAAGCAGCGCCCGAATGGCACCACTGGTGGAACGACGCGCACGAAGCTCCAGAATCTGGCCAAGCAATACCAGCGCAATGATCACTGCGGCGGCTTCGAAATAGACACCGATGGTGCCGTGCTCGGTTCGAAACGACTCCGGGAAGAGATCGGGGGCGAGCACGGCGATCACACTGTAAATCCAAGCCGCCGCCACGCCGATTGAAATCAGCGTGAACATATTGAGATGCATGGTCCGAATCGATCGATAGCCTCTCACGAAAAACGGCCAACCGCCCCATAAAACAACCGGTGTTGCGAGAATCAGCTCCATCCAATCCAAAACATTCGGCGACAGCATATGCCCAAAACCCGACCCGGGAATATGTCGCCCCATGGCAATGATGAATACAGGTACCGCAAACAACGTCGATAACCAAAAGCGAATGGTCATCGTTTTCAGTTCACCATCATCCTCTTCGCCTCCGGGCGTGATATGCATGGGTTCCAGCGCCATACCACACAGCGGACAATCTCCCGGCCCGTCTTGAATCACTTCGGGATGCATCGGGCAGGTATATTGCGAACGACCACTTGCTGATGGCCGCGCTTCGGGTTTTGCTCCGCCATGATCTTGATGGCAGCAGGATGATGAAGCATCGCCATGGACATATTGTGATGGATCCGCTTGGAATTTATCCCGACAATGCGTGCTGCAGAAGTGATACATCTCGCCTTCATATTGAAGGCTTGCAGCACTGTGTTCCGGATCCACTGTCATGCTGCACACTGGATCAATGGCCATTTTAATCTCGCTTTCGTGTCACCAATTCAATTTGGCGCATGCATTGTTGTTTGGCAAATTTGGCATCTTGACTGCCATGCAACATATTCCGGTGGTGGGGCTCGGGTCGAGTTGGCGCATTAAAAACCCCCATTCGTGATATCACGAGTGGGGGTTCTTTTAACGAGAGTGACGGGGGTCGAACCCGCAACCTCCGGATCGACAGAGCGTTAAGCCGCCCCACCCATACCCCCGCAAACACCGTCGCGCCGGCGAGAGCGCCATACTTGGCCTGCTGCCGGACCCGGCGCGGACCACTGCTCGACGTTTTGATTGCAAACGATGTGCAAACGTCGGTGCCGTCCGGCCCACGCCTTTACCTATTCAACGGGGATTCCCTTCCGTGAGCCGGTGCAGCAGCCGCTCTAGTTCAATGCGTCGGTAACGAAGCTTGCGGCCAACTTGAGTGGCGCGAAGCCCCCATTCGCATCGAAATCGCTTTAAGGCTCGCACGGGGTTGGTAATTCCTGAGTCATCCAGTCGCAGGTATCCGCTTCACCACCAGTCAGAAGTTCGGGGCAGGGGCTTGGTCCAATCCACACCATTTGCCCCTCAGAGTTGGCTTCGTATCCACCGGGAAGAATGGGGCCGCTGACTGCGAAGTAAACGGGCGATGTGTCACCCAAAACCATTTCTTTAGTCCGGTCTGATTTCGAAATCATTTTGGCTACCTTTTCCAAGATCAATCTCTCCACTCAAAATGTCGCGGCGGCAATTCGCTGGTAATCATGATCGCCATTTTTCGGTTCGGCCGAATACGATGCCCTGTTTTGGGGGCTTTGTGTGATACCACTCCATCTCATCGACTCCATCGCCGTTCTCTTTTCACAGGCTTACATGCTCGCTAGGCAGCGCCTTGCATCATCAGCTTCACCCGTCCTCCGCGCCATTGCTGCACGAGATCATGAGATCCTCGAATCACGCCTGCTCGAACGCGAACTCGAAATCCTTCGAGCCCAAAGAGCCAATCTGCCGCCTCACCAACGCCCTCACTACAAACCCGAACAACGACTCGCCATCCTGCAACTGATGCGATTGCGGAACTGGAACGCCGACAGAACTGCCGATCGCCTGGTCCTGCACGCAAACACCATCCGAGCGTGGCTCAAAGAACTAGAAAACGGCGGCTGCCGCTTGTCGGTGGCACCCTGGAACAAGATCCATGACGTCGTCCGATGGTTGGCCTGTGAGATTCGAAGGCTTTGCCCTGAACCGGAGCTGGGCGTTCGACAAATCGCTAATCACATCGTTCATGCAGGGCTGTCGATCAGCAAATCCTCCGTCCAACGAATCCTCAAGAACAGGCCACCGCAAAAACCGATTCAGTCCGCAATCGGCTGTGAGCCAACGGGCGTGCTATCTCCCCGTACGAGCAATCGCACGTGGCACATGGATCTCATGATGCATGGGCCATTTTGGGCTCGGCAATACATCACGGTCATCATTGATGGATTCAGTAGGAAGAGCTTGTCCATCAGGAATTATTCGCACTGCCCCACCACTGACGACCTGATCAAATTGGTTCGACACACATGCGACAAATTCGGCACACCCGGATTCCTGATCACCGATCACGGCGGGCAGTTCAAAACACGATTCAGAGTAGGAATGAACGACCTCGATATCCGACTCGTGAAGGGACGGCCCCGACAGCCTTCCTTCAATGGCAAAGTCGAACGGTTCTTCAGAACGCTGAGAATATGGCTTGCCCCGACGTTGCTCCCCTTTTCACAAATCGGAAAACAAAGAAGGCTGAATGATTTTGTTAACTGGTACAACCGATATCGCCCTCACCAATCTCTTGGGGCAAAGACCCCGGATGAAGCTTGGCATGGGGTTACTCTTCCAGACCCCGTACCTATCAGGTCGAACGATGAATATGTTCCGAGCGTTGATGTTCGGCGCGTGAATTATCGCGGCGATCCGCGATTGCCCATTCTGGATTTTGACATCACCTGGGAGACAAAAATAGCCGCCTGAATGGCGGCCAAGTTATGAATTCAATTTGATGGGTGGTTTGTCTATGGGTTGAGGTACGCGCCGATGGGGATGCTCGTTCTATATGGACGCGCTTTTCTTAGAACTCAACCTTCAGAACAGGCGATTCCGCAACTTCACAATCTGCTGGGACACTACAGGCGCATTAAAAAACCCCATTCGTGATATCACGAGTGGGGTTTTGTTTTAACGAGGGTGACGGGGGTCGAACCCGCAACCTCCGGATCGACAGTCCGGTGCTCTAACCAATTGAGCTACACTCCCTCCGGCCCGCCTTTCGACGAGCGGGGATATCCTAGTCACAGGGGAATGGGTGTCAAGTCTGCCGGGCCGGTGGCGACACAAGCCTCGTCAAGACATCGAGTTGGGAGCGGGCGTATGGAGCCGCTCGCCGAAAATCGATCGGATCAACGCTGGTCGATAAGAACTGCGGCCGCGCCGAGTTTCAGACGGTCGCGGATCGGGCCGTTGATGCCTTCGGCCAGATCGATCGTCAATTGCCGCGTGCCCTTCGTCGAGACATTCACTGCGGCGCGGGGCGTGGCCGCATTGAGGCGCTGTTCGAAAAGTTTCTGATTGCGGTCATTGGCGATCGACATCGTGAGATCGGCCCAGTCCAGATCTTCGGCGTCAATCGAGGCTTCTGCGGCAAAACGCACGGCACCCGACGGCAACATGAGCTGCAAAGACAACGGGGCGTGAAGCTGCGCCGCGAACGCGTCGAATTGCGGTGGCCACGACAAACCGAAAACATCCGAACGCCCCGCCACCACGTGCTTCAACGATGCCACCGGCACCAGACGATAGCGCGTGGCAAAGATCAATTCACGCACGGTCTCAAGCGGCAGATCCAGATCCTTGCCGAGCGCCGAGGTGGCGCGAAGACGACCGGATTCGAGACGCGGATTCTGGATACGCAACCGATGACCATGTACCAGCACCACCCATAAGCCCGGATCTTCAATCACGGGATTGGCCAGCGCCACCGAGGCCACGGCCGACCATGGCAGATCGACCGCTATGCCGTCGCGCAGCAAGCGCGGCCCGCCGGCTTGAAGCGTGTCGATCAATCCGTGCATGAGATCGCCGTTGGCCAGAAGAATGGTGTCATGCTCGACCGAAGGCTCGGCATCGACCCCTGCATGCGCCGGCCCGGCCATGCGCATCACGCGGTCGAGCGGAATCTCCATCACACCGAAAGTTTCGGTTTTCCATTGCAGCAGACCTTTCGGTCCGACGCCTGAAAAGGTGCCGTACAACACCTGACCATCGGCAAACGTCAGCGCCGGTTCGGTGGGCGTCAACGGTTTGCGATCAAAGCGCAGACTGACCAGATCTTCGACGGCTTCGGCGCGCAAGCGCCGTTCGGTATCGAAATAACTCAGACGACCCGCACCCAGTGAAACCAGGCGCGCGGGCCGGCGCTGCAGATCCGGGCCCATCAACTCGATATCCTCGACCGCGCGGGCTGCAACCGAACTACTGACGAAAATCGCCACGGCGCAACACAGATTGAAGGCAGAACATCGCATCACTTCTGAAAAATCGGCAGGTAACGGTTGGGCATCTGGAGAATGATCAGCGCCATCGCCGACCCGTACGCGCGACCTGCCTGGCCCGACCATGCGCCGGTGGTGGGATCTTGCCGGGCCAGCAATTCAGCGCGAATGGCTGGAAACCATTGACGCCAAAAATCGCCACCGGCCATGAACATGGCCTGCACGGCATAGTAGTGACCGTAAAAATAATGACTCGAACCGCGGCCGCTGCCCGGTGATTGATCGAGCAGATACTTCAGGCCCAGATCAATCTACTGATCTTCATACACACCGGCGTAGTAAAGTGTGGCCACACCCGCCGCCGAACGCGGAAACGCACTCGAACCCGAATGCATCATGTAGCGAAAACCGCCGTCGGTGTTTTGACACTTCTTGACGTATTCGACGGCGCGATCGATCGTCTGCTTGGGCACTTTGATGCCGGCATTGCGCGCCGCGCGCAAGGCCATCACCTGACAGATCGTGACCGAAAGATCGGCATCTTCGCTGACAGGCTGGTAACGCCAGCCGCCTTCTTCATTCTGTGAACCGACGATCAGGCGAATGGCTTTTACGAGCGCTTCGCGTGTGCGCGAATCGCGGCTCTGGCCGTAGATCTCTGCCAGGAACAGCGCCGCGAAGCCGTGGCCGTACATGGGACCGTGCGAAGTGTCGGCAGCAATCAGGCCGGTCGGATCAACATGATTGAGTACGAAATCCAAAGCCTTCTCGACATACACACCGTTCGGCCCGCGACCGGGCATGTCACCATGCCCCATGAACGCGAGCGCCGCGAGCGCCGTGATGCCCACGTGGCGACCGTAACGATCCTGGCCGAAGCTGCCATCGTCCTGCTGCTGCGACTTGAGAAACTCGATGCCGCGATCCACCGCTTTCTGCATCTCGGGCGTGATTTCGACGAACGAACCATCGGCATTCGCCGCACCGGCATCGGCAGCAAATGTCGCGTGCGATCCGAGGACCACACCACACATCCATGCGATGATCGCAAATCGACTCACTGACTTTCCTCCGCGAGACGGCGGTAATACTGCTCGGTCAAGCGGCGGTACAAACCGCTGTAGCGATCTTCCAATCCCTGCATGAGCTGGTCGCGCAAACGCGGCGGCAAGGCACCCCATTCGGCAAGGCGTTCAGCCAGCGGTTCATTTGAAACATCCTTGGTTTCAGGCGAACCATTGGCACCCGCCTGATCGGTACTCTCGCTTGAAGCCCCGGACTTCTGCTGGCCACTGCCCTTCTGGCCACCCTTCTTGCCGGCGTTTTTCGATGAGCCGGTGTCCTGCTTCTGAGCCTGACCTTTTCCCTTGCCCTTGCCTTTTTGCTGTTTCTGTTGCTCGCGCAGATCGCTGATCATTTGATCCAGTCGCTGGATCACGCGCTCCTGCACGCGCTGCGTTTCCACGCCGGTGTCTTTGTCTTCGACCAGACGCTGGGCAATCTGCTGCATGTCGAGAACGGCCATCTGAAACGCTTCGCCTTTGGGTTCGTCGGCCACCTTCACGCCGTCGAGCAGACCCTTTGGTGCATCGGGTTTCTTGTCGGGATCGGGCGTTTTGATTTTGGTCGGAGGCAGATTCAGCAGATCGTCGAGCGAAGGCTGCTTGTCAGTGGGAATATCGCGACCTTCGGCCGCGAACCCGGGCACGCCGCTGGTGCAAACCACCACGAACAGGCCGATCCATGTCATGCGATTCATGGCTGTTTCTCCGGGGCCAGAGGCTGATCGACCGTTTGCTGGCGCATCTTGCGAATCAGTCGATCACCGGTTTCGGCCAGATCCTGCTGCTGTTCGGAAAGATCGTCGAGTATGGCGCCGCGCAACGTTTGATCCAATTTGGGATCGGTATCGACCAATCGCGTCATGTCATGCAGAAGTTGTTGACGCGTGCGAAGCAGTTTGAGTTCGGCCATGGGTGGAATCAGCGGCGGCTTCTGCCCTGCGCGCCACCCCCGCCGCCACCCGCTTCGGCGGGATCTTCATTGAAAGCTTGATCTGATTTTTCCTGCTTCATGGCTTCGATCAGCGCTTCGAGCGACACCGCCACGCGCTGCTGCCAATAAGGCGTGCGCGCGTCGGGCTTGGCGCGACGCAATGCCGTGGAGGCATCACCTGACCAGCGATCCATCGCGCCATGCATCGAATCATAGACCACCGTCTGAGCCACCTTCTCGCGCAACTGCGTGAGAATGACGCGCAGATCAGCCTGACGATCGCCCAACTTCACGGCACCGGCACGCCAAACGCGGTTGCGATCGGCTTCGACCGTCTCCACCAGATCGCGCGTGAGTGCCTGAAGCGCCCGCTGTTCGGCGAGCGCGCGGGCGTAGGCTTCGATCAACTTGAGACGGTCTTCCATGCCCAGATCGTCACCGGCTTCATTGGCCAGCGCTTCGGCGAGCTTGAGAGCTTCTTCGAGCGATTCGAGGGCACGGCGTTCAGCAACGCGCGCCTCTTCGGCAGCCGGCACACGCAAAGCCACCACCGAATCAGATTGCGCCACGGCGGCATCATCCAGCTTCACGGCGATGGGCTCGGCTTTTTCACCGGCGGCGCGGGCTTGATCCACTACCACCAGTGTGTTGCGGCGCAACATGACCAACGGCGTGTCCAAGCCGTCGATGGCCACCGCGGCAATCAGACGATCCAGTTGCGCCTTTTGTTGATCGCGCAATTTACGAATGGCATCGGCCAGTTCGAGCAGACGGCGATGCAACATCTCGCGGCGCAACCGCTCGGTGCGATCCAGTTGTTCGAGCATGCGCTGCAGTGTCTGTTCGCTCTGCGCCTGATTCTGCTGGGCACCCGAAAGTTGATTCTGCTCGGTCTGCTGCGCCGCTTCTTCCATCTTGCGGTCGAGTTCTTCGCGCGTGGCTGTTTCGGCCGCCTGTCGCATGGCTTCGGCCACGGCCTGCTCTTCCGGACGCTTCGACTGCCGATCAATGGCTGCTGCGGTCGAACGCATGCGGCGCGTCAGCTCCTGAACGCGCTCCGAGAGTTCTTTCTGGCGTTGGGCGTTCTGATCCAATTGCCCCTTGGCTTCTTCGGGCAGATCCTCCAGGCGCTGGCCTGCGGTGCGCGGCAACATCTGGCGCACCGCATCCGAGATTTCTTTCTGCTCACGAGCAATTTTGCTCAGCTGCTGCTGCAACTCAAAAGCATCGGATCCCTGGTCGAGCAGTCGCACCAGACGATCGAGCTCCTGTTCGGTTTTGTTCTGCTGCTGACGTGATGCTTCGGCTCGCTCGGGCTTGCTCAGTTCACCCGCCGCTTTTTCAGCCGAATCGGATGCAGTCTGCGTGAGCTCGCCTGACTGTTCAAGCGTGCGATTCACCCACTCGTCTTCGAGCTTGTTGTCTTTCACGCGCTTGGCGACATCTTCGAGCGTGCGGCCCATGTCGCGCAGGCGCTGAGCGATATCGCGCTGCGGACCGGACGCTTCGGCAACGGCCGGACGCTGCAACAGACTGCGCTGAGCATGTCGGGCTCGCTCGGCACGCTGTCGCACCTGCGCCAGATCGAGACGAATCTGACGCACCAGTTCGGTTGTATCGATGATGCGCAAACGGCGCGGCGCCGAAGTCACCGGCTCGTGAACCTTGCCGGCCAGACTGTAACCATCCTGTACCCGCGCAGTAATCAGCAATTCGTCGCCGGGCTTGAGTTCCAATGGCGACAAATCCAGTGCATGCGAAAGACTCGGACGCGGCGAAGCCAGTTCCGTGGCCTTGAGTGCTTTCGCAGGTGCTTCAGCGCTGCGCTGCGCCGCCAATTCCAAATGCACGGCGGCCACATCATCTTGTGCTTCGGCGAGCAGCTCCACGGTGGCCATCGGCAACACCGATCGATCGGTGGCCGGTTCGAGAATGGTCACGCTCGGCAGTCGATCTTCGCGCGCTTCAAAACGGAAACGACGTGGATCGTCATAACGCTGACCGTGTTCATCGGGCAGACGGAACTGCACCGTGGCCGTGTGATGCAGCGTCCATTGCACGGTAAACGCCGCCTGATGTGATCCGGCGGTCTTGTCTTCATGCCGTTGCGCCGCGAGATCCAGATCCACTTTCGGATCTTGCAGAAGACCCGCGAACGTCTGTTCAACCCAAGTGCGAATTGATTCGGAGGTTTCTTCGGGCCAGAAGGCGAATGAGCCGGTCACCGCCACACGCAGACTCAGACGCGAACCGGCCAGCGCTTCAACCGTGACCGCCTGACGACCGGGCTCAAGCAACGCGACCTGGCGCACCGGCACAAAGGCCTGCGCATAAGCCGGAGGCGCAATTTCGAGATCCAGCGCCTGCAGGGTCGGCGGCGGAATCAGACGCACCACTTGTTCGAGCGTCTGGCCATCACCCGCTTCGAAATAAAAGCGCACCTGTTCGGAGCCCGGATCCGGTTCGAGCAGACGCAGATACAAACCCGCGTCGGCCTGACGCGTCATCAACGCCCGCTTCCAGACCGCCGTCTTGCCCGGACTCTCGAAGCGATACACCACCCATGTGCGCAGCGCCGCGTGATCGCCACGCGTCACACGGGCCGCCAGGCGCAGCGGCGCATTGTCGGGCGCAATTTGAATTTCGGTATCACTCACCAAGACATGACGACTGGGCCATGCCGCATCGCCATAGGGTGACACCCATCGCAGCACGGCCGTCGACAGCGTGGCGGGTGAGGCCATCGCCGTGGTTCCGATCACGCCGAGCAATACCACCATCAATGTGAGATGACGCCACAGGCCGCTCAACTCCACCAGCGATGCGATTTGTTCGGGTTGAACCAGACCTTGCGCTTTTTCGATGGAGCGCTCGGCCATCGCGCGCGACAGATCCGTCTCATCGGGTCCGGGGGCGCGCGTGGCGAAAGCCACGGCCGAAGCCAGCCGACCATGGGTCTGCGGCAACATGCGTTCCAGACGCAAAGCAAGCGTGGTGAGCGTCGGACGGAATCGCGTCAACTGCCCCAATCGCTGATAAGCGGTGACCGCCACCAACATCACGCCGATGATCAGACCGCCCAGGCGCATCCACGGAGGCAAACGCAGTAAAAAATCGATCAGACAGGCGCCGATCGCCGTCCCGAGGACTGCGTTGAGCCAAGACGATCCGCGCAGGACCCACAGGGCGAGTCGGGCCCGCTGGCTGGCGCGTTCAAGCTGTTCAATCAATCGCTGCATGGCCGGTTCTCAGGAGGGCGATACGGCCGAACACTTATTTTAACCGACTTATCCGGGTGGATCCGGTACGTTTATTCGCGTTTTTAGCGGGTGGTGATGAACTCCGGCTGCTGCGAAGCTGCATCACCCCTTCTAACTAAGCCAAACCGATGACCCGCCGGCCGATCCATTCCACGGCCAGCAGCAGAATCAACAGGCCCAGCGCCATCGGACTGTGCCAGAGCGGTTCGCGCAAATCGGCCGGTGTGCGGCGAGCGCGGTTCGGAATCTGCGTCATCAGGTCGGTGATCTTGTCGGGAGCGATGACCGCCCCACCGCTGCGTTCAGCCAGACCCGCCAGCAGGCCGTGATCGGCGGCGGGTTGGCGCAGCTCGTCATCGCTGCGATCCACATGCACGGTCTGACGCAGATCCAGATCGGCCAGCGCCGGCGTGGTGACACGCAACAGGCGTCGACCGGCCAGATGCGGCGTCCACGCGGCGCGATAACGTCCGGGTTGCCCGACTTCGGGGCGCAACGTCAGCGTTTGCGCCGCGCCGCGCCGCGCCGCGGTTTCGGCATCGGTGACTTCAACGCGTAATGTTTCAGGCGGCGGATTCAACATGGCCTGGTCATCGACCTCGACACGCACCACCAAGCGCTGCTCGGTGGTGGCTCGCGGAGCCGACACCAGCAACCGCGCGCGATCATCGCCGCCGCCGGTGCGCAAACGATACCGAGCCAGCAAACGAATGAGCTGCATCCAGAATTGCTCGCCCCACAATTCGCCGCGCCCGTAACGCCAGCGCCAGATTTCATCGGTGGCCACATAGATGCTCGAACCGGCGCCGTAGCGCATGCGCACCACCAGCGGGTGATCACCGCGCGGATCCACCGCCAGCGCTTCAGCCGCAGGCTTCAGCGTGGAAATGGCTTGCGCCCAGGCCAGTGGCGGCAACGTGGTCGGCCAAGCGGCATCGGGTGCATCCTTCTCGCGCAATTGCAACACGCCCAGCGCTTCGGCCGCAGGCGTGCGCGTCAGATGAATCGGAAATTCGAGCGGCGTGCGCGACGGCGTGCCGGGCATCGGCAACAGCGCCGCAAGCGGCGTGGTCGCGAATGATTCGGGGGTGTGATGCTGACCACCGATCCACATCAGTCCCGCACCGCGCAGATTCACATGCTTGAGCAGCAGCGCAATCTGTTCGGCGGTGAAAAATCCTGCGGGCACATCGCCGATGACCACCACGTCATACGGATCGATTTCTGCATCGGTCTCAGGCAGGCGGCGCAGCGGCACATCGCCTTCCTGCGCGAAATTCCGGTCGGCGGAAATCAGCATGATGCTGCTTTCCACGCTTTTTTCGCGAATCATCAGGTTTTTGAGATAGCGGTATTCCCATCGTGGATAAGCATCTACATAAAGAATGCGAATGGGCCGGTCGGTCAGATTCAGATCGAGGGTCTGCGTGTTGTTCTCAAGCACCGGCTCGGCACCCGTGTTGACCAGCTCGACGCGCCACGTCGCGGCACCGGCCGCTCGCGGCGATGTCTTCAGGCGGATGGGTTGATCCAGAGCCGTCACCGGCTTGTGATCGAGCACCGCGCCGGTGGTTTGATCCACCAATCGCAATTCGGCACCGGGAGGAACCTGATCGCCGCCTGCTGCGCCGACCGTCACGGTGACCGGCACCACGTCATCCACGAATGCCGCCACCGGCGCTTCAACACGAATCCACAGATCAGGCGGCGCATGCGCTGAACCCAGCGGCACGGCAAACACCGGCGCGCCGGCCTGACGCAGACGCTCCACCAACGCCGTATCAATTGGTTCGGCACTGCGCCCATCCGAGAACACCACCACGCCGCCAATCGGTCGCCCTGTCGCGCGGCGCAGCGCCTCATCGATCGCCGTACGCAGCGCGGTGCCGCGACCCTCCGGAGCCGCACCGGGATCCGGACCGGTCAAATCGCGCAACGTCTGATCAAAGGCGTACCAGTCCAGCCGATGGTCTTTTTCAAGATCTGACCAGAGCGTGGCATGATCGCCAAGCAAGGCACGCAACTGCGTTTCGCGCGACTGGCGCTGTGTCGGATCAACCGCCTCGAGATTCAGATCGGTCACGCGCATCGACGCGCTGCGGTCCAGAAGCATCAACACGCGATCCGGTTCCACCACTTCGCGCGGCAAGACCAACTCGGGACGGGCCAGTAACACGGCCACGAGTACCAGCGTGAGCGTGCGCGCCACGGTCAGCGCCGAACGCGCCGGTTTGGGACCGAGCATTCGGCGATAGCTGAACACCGAAATGGCGATCAGTGCCGCCACGATCAGTGTCCATGCCCAAGCGGGCAACGGATGCTCCCATCCCAACTGAACGGAGGGATCTGATGGATCGATGTCGCGTACACCCAGCAGCCAGGACCACCATCCCGAACCCAGCACCATGACGGAAGATGCGAAATTCATCGTGCACCACCTGACGAAGCAGAAGGCGCGATCGACATCGCGTCGGCAGAGCGCCCGCGCGTGCTCGCATGTGATACCCAGCGTGCCAGTGCCATTTCTGTCAGCGCCAACATCGCAGCCAACCACAACAGCGGCCAGCCGAATTCGACGCGCTCACCGGTGGCCACACCTTCGGGAATCGGGCGCGGCGCTTCAAAAGTCTGCCAAGTTCCGCAAGCCGAAAGCCATCGTTCCAACGCAGCCGGATCCACCGCGCCGGTATCGGCGGCCGAGGCATCCACATTCACGGCGAAGGGTTCTTCGCCGGCGCGATACAGACCCGGCACGGCAAACGGTCGCACCGGACGAACCGATCCGTCTTGTCGCACCAGAGCCAACCGCGAACCGTCGGGCACTTCGAGCGTACCGGCGCGCCCCAGTGTTTCGGGGAGATCCGGTTGATCGCCGATCGCAAACACGCGCACGGGCTCGAGGCGATCAATGGCGGCACGCAACGTTTCCTGCACCAACGGGACAAACAGCGGCTTGGTGTGCGCATTGCTCCAGCGATCATCCATCGCCACCGCACTGAGCAACACACGACCGCGCCCCTTGGGCGTATCGCCGGCCACCAGGATGGGCTCACCACCGGCACCGGTCATCAATAAATCAGCATTGTTCAACGTGGCCGGATCAATCACCAGCCGGCGCTCTACGGTCATGGGCCGCAACAGAAAATTGATTTCGCCGCTGAGCCGCGCCAATTCGGCGATCGCGGGCCGGTCGGCATCCACACGCAGCGGCGGCTGATGATCCATGGGTTCGAGCGCGATCGACCAGCCCAGACCAAAGCGGTCCGCCAGATGCTGAGGCCAAAGCGTCGAAGCCGCTTCGGCCGGAGGCGAAAACCACACCAAACCTCCGGACCGCGTCCATGTCGCCAGCGCGTCCCATCCTTTTTCAGTCAGCAGATCGGGACGCAACACATAAACCGCATCGGCCTGACTCAGATGCGGCGCATCAAGTGTCGCCGCATCTTCGTGTCGAATTTCCAGCGGCCAGCCCAACAAGTCGGGCACCGGTGCCAATGCCTTTCCCAACCACATCGCAGGGGCCGGTCGATCCGATTCTTCGCCGCGTCGATCCAGCACCAGCGCGACCAGACGACGGTGTACGCGATACGGCATCCACTGACGGTTGTCGGCTTCGAGTGCATCCACATCAGGACCGGTCGACACTGCCGTGGCCATGGCCACCGCCGCGCCCGGCGTGGGCGTCAGCGCCTGCCAGCGCAATTCGGCATCGGCCTGACCGGCCGCCCAGCGCACCGTACGATCTTCGGTTTCGGCACCTGGTTGCGTGAGGCGCACAGGCGTGGTGGCTTCAGGCATCGGGCCGCTGCGCTTGAGACGCAAGGTCCATTCGATCACCGGTGGTTCGCCCGGTGCATCGGCAATCACCAGACGTCGATCGGGCGTGAGAACCAGCAACGAAACATTCGGTGCCGCCGCCGCCGGTACCACATGCGACAATTGCGCTAACCCGCCCAGCGGTGCCAGGCGCTCAGGCAACGGACGATCGAGGCGCACAGCGCCGGCCGAAAAATCGCTAAGCAACAACAAACGCGTCGGGCGCGACGGATCATTGGTTTCTTGCAGCATGCGCATCGACAGACCCAGCGCTTCGGAGAGTTCGGCAGCGGCATCCGAAGGCTTGAGACCATCGATCACGCGGCGCACTGTTTCGCGATCGGGTGTGGGCGGCCAGACCGCCAGACGCGCCGGACGATCAGCCAGAATCAGCGCCACGCGATCGGATGACGTCAAGCCATCGAGCACCACGCGCGCCGAATCGCGCAACATCTCCAGACGCACAGCGCCCTGCGTATCGCGCACACCGCTGGTGAGCGAAGGATCGATCACGATCACATAGGTTCGACCTGCCGAAGACAGCGCGCCGATCGCCGCGCCGATCGGACCGGCCAGCGCCAGACCCAGCAACGCCACCAACGCACATCGACACAGCAGAAGAAGCAACTGCTCCAAACGGGTGCGCACGCGATGCTTGCGATACGCCGCCATCAGAAATCGCATGGCAGCCCAGGGTTCGGGCTTGCGCGGTCGACGCGACAGAATATGGATCAGAATCGGGATCGAAATCGCGGCAAGACCTGCGGCGGCCAGTCCGGGTGCCACAAACGAAGGCAAAACAGCCTGTGCAAGAAACCCCATCACGGTTTACGCGTCCGGGCGGCGCGGCGCGCCAGGAAGTGACTGAGCGGAGGACCGACTTCGTGCGAGGTGTCGAGCAGTTCGTGGTCGTAGCGGAACCGTCGCGCGTGTTCGCGCACGGTGCGAATGTGCGCGTGAGCCAGCAAT
>CALOAZ010000149.1:0-11374 GCA_942491355.1 uncultured Phycisphaeraceae bacterium | reverse complement strand
TGGGCGTCGAAGATCAGCGGTGTCATGGGGCTGTCGGGCGTCATGTCGAATGATCCGGTGTAAATCACGGATCGGTAGTGAAACACGAATCGGCCGGGCGTCACCCAGCCGTCGTAACCGTATTGCTGGTTGGGATCGTTGCCGTCTTTGGCGATGTTGCGATTTCCATTGAATGAAATGGAACCTTCGGGCGCGCCTTGGGTCGGTACGTCGGTCGGTTCCAGCGTCATGGTGTGTTCGTGCACCAGCGCGAGCCCCGGACCGTAAGTGGATCGGAAGTAGGCCGAATATTTGCCGTCTTCGCGCTTGGAAAGCAGGCAGCGAATACCGCCTTTGTGCGAGCCGCCGTGGCTGTTCCATTCACCGGTCCATGGACCGGTCACGTCGGTGGGTTTGAAGGTGGCTTGTTGCCAGTCGTGATCAAAGGTGGAGCAGCCGACTGTACACAACGCCAGCACGACAAGGATTGGAAAAGTGCGTTTCATGCCGTCATTGTAACCGCTCAGGCCACGGCGACCGATGGGCTCAACGGCGGGATTTGAGTGGTCCGCTTCTGCCAGGTGACCGGGACTTGATCGGCGGCTTCACCCGATTCATCGATGAATTGGCCGAGTGCGGTTTCGATATGAGCCGGTTCGGTGGCGGCTTGAATGGCCAGGCGCGTGGGCTTGCTGGGGCCGAGGTGGGTGGCGTATCCACCGAAAACTTGACGAAAACGGTTGACCGCCCATCGTGCTTCGCGCTGTGCGAGCAGGTGATGAAAATGCGTCAGAGCGCACATCGCCCGTTGGCGCAGCGTGGTTTCGTTTGAGAGTTGCCCGGTACTCAGCAGCGTATGGGCATCGCGGAAGATCCATGGAGCGCCCAGTGCCGCGCGTGCGATCATCACGCCGTCGCAGCCGGTCTGCTCAAGCATGGTGATGGCATCGAATGGCGTTTTAACATCACCGTTGCCGATGCACGGAATGCGCCCAGCGCCCGCGTCGTGTACGGCCTCGACCACGGCGCGAATGCCTGCAAGATCGACCACGCCTTTGAAGCGTTGTGCTGCAGTGCGTCCATGAATCGTGATGGCTGCGATGCCGACGCCGATCAGGCGGCGCGCGAGCGCCGGTGCTGTGCATTCGCCGGCGTGATAACCGAGCCGGAGTTTGGCGGTGACCGGCACGTTCACGGTTTGAACCAGTTTTTCTGCCACGCCGAGGGTGTGATCCGGCGTGCAGAGCATCATCGATCCGGCAAAGGTTTTGGTGACCTTGTCGACCGGGCACCCCATGTTGATGTCGAGGGTGGTGGCCCCGCGATCGACGGCCCATCGCGCGGCTTCGGCCATCAGATCCGGATCCTGTCCGTAGAGCTGCATGCCCAGAGGGCGATCATTCTCGTTGGTGGCCATCAGGCGCTGTGTCTGAATGTTTTGCTTGAGTACGCCATGCGGACACAGCAGATCGGTGAAGGCCAGCCCCACACCGCCGCACGCGCGAGCCGTCAGGCGGAAGGCCAGATCGCAGTGGCCGGCAATGGGTGCCAGCAGGAAGCGCGAATTGAGTTGGAGATCACCGATACGAAGCATGGCACTATTCTACGCCTCTTTTATGCGTCGAAAGAGTCGTGCAACGCATCGGGTGGCGGCGGGTCGTTTCGCAGGCCGTAGCGCAGGATGCAGCGCAGAGCGCTGACGGCATCGCGCCAGCCGATTTTCTTGCCCTCGGCGTAAGAGCGACCGTGATAGCGCACACAGGAACTTCAGTGATGCGCAGGCCCAGCCGTGCCAGCTTGGCAGTGATTTCAGGCTCGAAACCAAAGCGTTTTTCACACAGGCGGATGCGCCCGAGTGCAGACCGCGGAATGAGTTTGTAGCAGCATTCCATGTCGGTCAGGCGCAGTCCGGTCATGCGATTTGAAAACCAGGTCAGCAGACGGTTGGCGGCGGCGTGCCATCGCTCGGTGACGCGCTGTCCGCTCACAAAACGCGAGCCATAGACCCCATCAGCGGTGCCATCGAGAATCGGTTGGCACAGCGCGATGTAATCCTGCGGGTCGTATTCGAAGTCGGCATCCTGAATCAAAATCCAATCGCCGGTGGCATGAGTGAAACCCGTGCGTAGCGCCGCACCTTTACCGACATTGACCGGATGCACGCAGAGTTTCAGATTTTCTTGCGTGGCGACCAGTTCGCGCAAGACATCCGTGGTGCCGTCGGTGGAGGCGTCATCGACGACGATGATTTCGCGTGTGATTTCTGGGGGAAGCGGTGCTTCGGCCACACGCGTCAGAAGGGCGGCGATGGTGGCCTTCTCGTTGTAGACCGGCACGATGATGGTCAGTCGGCGCAGCGTCGGAAACGTCATGATGCGTTAGCGCAGCATGGCGTCGAGAGCCTGAATTGCACCCTGCATCCATGGGCCGCGCCAACCCAGTTCGGTGCGCGGGCCATCGGCATAGTCATGTGGGATATTCAGTTCGTCGAGCAGTTCGTGGGTTTTCTGGAGATCGGCGCGAAACAGGTCGTAACCAAGAATGGCCAGTCGCTTGCGATCCACGAGTACGGCGGATTGAGCCCGAAGTTGTTCACGCAGGTCGTATCGCTTGAAGACCTGGGCATCGTTGCCGAAGACCTGGGCCATGCCGAAGCGTTCGGGTGAATCCACCATCAAGGGGGCATCCCATGAAGCGGCGGCATCAAAGACGGCCGGATAGCGCAGCAACAGGCTCACCACACCCCAGCCCCCGGAACCGAAGCCGATCAGACTGCGGCGGGCGCGTGTCGATGGAAAAATCGAATCCACAGCGGGCACGACGGCCTGCACTAAAAAGCTTTCCTGTCGGATGGCTGGATTGCTGGGGTGATCGGCACCCCAGGGCACTTGCGCGATCGTCGGAGCGACGACCACCATGTTCAGCGTGTTGTGCAGGTTCAGATCGCGAATGATGGCAAGGGGATCACCGAATTCGCGACCCTGACCCGGTTCAGCGGGCATCACGTAAAGGAATTTGATTTCTTGATCGGCATCCGGTGGCACATCCGGCGTAAGCAGACGCACGATCTGGCCGTCCGGCTGAAAAGGGCTGGTGAGCGGGTAAGTCACCACACCGGAGTCGATTTTCAGCGCACCGAGTTTCCAGGCCGGTTCCACATTCGGGGCGGGTGTTTTTGTGGGAGGTGTTGCAGCCGTCTTTTTTGTATTCAAGGCGGCGAGCATGGCTTCCACGGCTTGGACCGGAGCGGACTTCGGATATTTTGCTTGATAAGCCGATAGCGCGGCCTGTGTTTTTTCCAGGCGCTTGGCCGGAGGATCCTGACCGCGCTGCAGTTCGAACAGTTCGGCCGACATCAGCCAGAAATCGCCGATGGCGGCCGCATCGGGGATCTGCAGTTCCTTGGTTTGCTCGGCCTTGAGTTTCAGCAGCCACAGCAGTTCGCCGGCCTGTGGATCATCGGGCCAGCGGCTCAAATGCAGATGCAGGCCCTGCATTTGTAGGGTCATGGCCGTCAGACGCAGCGGCCCCGGTTCGGTGATGCGCGTCAGGCGCGAGGCATCGGTGATCAGTTCGTCGAGTTGGGCCCTGGCTGCTTTGGCATCCTGTCCTGGTTCGGGGGGATGCAGCGTGTGTGTCGTCAGCCGGTTGAGCAGGGCGGCCTGCTCGGTCGCGGCATTGGCCTCGGGCAGCGGGTCGCCGGCGGCTGGCTTTGGCGGTTCGATTTTCGGGGCTTTGGGCAGTCCCAGGTCATTGGTGGGTTGGGCGGTGGCCATGGTGGCCAGCCCCAGGATCAGCCCGACAATCAGCATCGGTGTACGGTTCATACCAGACATTATAGTGGCAAGGGAGATCCGGGATGAGGCGAAAACCCATCAGAAATGGGTGACGGGTTTCCAAGCGGCCGGGCCGGGATCCGGATCTCTTCCACGGGGTTACCAACAGGGTGCATCCGTAGGCGAACGCGGGATAGGATAAGCCCATGACCACCGCACGGACGCGACGACCTTTTGACTCGGATCAGGCTGTTGGCGATATGAGCCGCCTGTTCGATCGCCTGCCTCCGCATTCGATCGAGGCCGAAATGAGCCTTCTGGGCTCGATGCTGCTGGCCGGGGCTCAGAACATCCATTTGCTCGGCGAAGTGATGCAGGTCATCAAGGGGCCAGGTGATTTTTATCTGCCCAAGCATGCGGCCATCTACGAAGCGTTGATGGAGCTGTATGACCGCAATCAGTCGGTCGATACCGTCCAGCTCACCGATCGGCTGCGCGATACCAATCAGTACGATGCCATCGGGGGTGTGGACTATCTGGTCGAGTTGGCCGAATCGGTGCCGACGGCCGTCAACGCGCCGCACTATGCACGGATCATTCGCGACAAAGCCAAGCTGCGTGGCCTGATCGATGCCGCAGGGCGCATTCTGCGCGATGCGCACGAATCGGCGCAGCCCGCCGCCCATGTGTTGGACCATGCCGAAAAACTCATTTTTGACATTGCACAATCGTCGAGGACTTCGGATCCGATGGCGCTCAACGAGTTGGTGCATGATGCCTTCACGCAACTGATCGAGCGGCAGGAATCCGGCCGGAGTCTCACGGGTATTTCGACCGGATATTTCCAACTCGATGAAATGCTCAGTGGTTTGCAGGCGGGTGAAATGCTGATTCTGGCAGCGCGTCCGTCGATGGGCAAAACCGCATTGGCCTTGAATCTGGCTGAAAACATCGTGGCCAACGAAAAAGTGCCCGCAGCGTTTTTCAGTCTTGAAATGTCGAAGCAGCAGTTGGTCGAACGTTTGCTGTCAAGCCGCTCGGGTGTCGATGGTCAGCGCATGCGGCGCAACATGATTGGTGCCGAAGAGCTGCACCGGATTCAGAATGCGGCAGCCGAATTGAGCGAAGCGCCGATGTTCATCGATGACACGCCGGGCATCTCGATTCTGGAACTGCGTGCGAAAGCGCGTCGACTTGCGGCGCAACACGACATCAAAGTGATTTTCGTCGACTACCTGCAGTTGGCCAGTGCGCCGGGTGCGGAAAACCGCGTGCAGGAAGTCGGCCAGATCAGTCGCGGCATCAAGGCGCTCGCGCGAGAATTGAGCGTGCCGGTGGTGTGTCTGTCGCAGCTCAATCGAAATCCCGAAGGCCGTGAATCCAAAAAGCCGATGCTATCGGATCTTCGTGAATCAGGTGCCATCGAACAGGACGCCGACGTGGTGATGATGCTCCATCGCGAGGAGTACTATCACCACGACGACGAATGGAAGGCTGAAAACCCGGACAAGCTGGGTGTGACCGAACTGATCATCGCCAAGCAGCGAAATGGTCCGACCGGCGAAGTGAATCTGCATTTCGATCACAGGACCACCCGGTTTTATCCGGCATCGCGGCCGGGGATCTCTGATCAGGGCGGAGGGTATTGAGCCCGAAGCCCGTCTCGCCGTTACACTAACGGCATGACCCGGGTGATCCTGATCGCCAATCATCGCAAAAAGAGCATCGCCGCTGCGCTGGCGCAATTTCGCCCATGGCTTGAGCAGCGAGCTGAGATCGTGGCCGAACTGGATGCGTATAACTCGGCGCCGGTGCAGAATCAGAATATTGATTTTGTCATCGTGATGGGGGGCGACGGCACCATGCTCGCTCAGGCGCGGCGCATCGTGGATCTCGAAGCGCCGTTGATCGGCATCAACTTCGGGAAGCTCGGCTTTCTGGCACCCTTCAAACTCGAACATGTGCAGAGCGACTGGGATCAGATCGTTTCAGGCAAAATGCCGGTGCGTCCGCGCGTGATGCTGCAGGTGCAATCGTCCGGAACCGGGTCGTCGATCTCCAGTCTTGCGATGAATGATCTGGTGATCACCGCCGGGCCGCCGTTCCGCATGATCCAGCTTGAGCTGTCGATCAATCCCGAAGCCGACAGCACGGTGGGCACGCATTTCATCGGCGATGGCGTGATCGTTTCGACACCGGTGGGTTCGACGGCCTACAACCTTTCGGCGGGCGGGCCGATCATCGCGCCGGATGTGGATGGCCTTGTGATCACTGCGATTTGCCCGCAATCCCTGGCATTCCGACCGATCGTGCTCAATGCGCAGGATCGCATCGTGCTGCGCGTCCATCGAGCCAACGCTGGTACCAGCGCGGTGATTGATGGCCAGGTGGCGGTGCCGATCACCGCCGGATCCGAATTGACCATCAGTGCCTACCCGAAACGACTGCGGTTGATGATCAATCCGCGCACCGGTTATTGGAAGACGCTGGCCAAGAAAATGCGATGGGCGGCTCCTCCGGTTTATGGTGACGGCTGATCTGGTAGAATCATTCTTTCGTGCTAGCCAAACGCATCATTCCGTGCCTCGACGTGAAGGCCGGCCGTGTGGTCAAGGGTGTCAATTTTGTCGGCCTGCGCGATGCCGGTGATCCGGTCGAAATTGCCCGTCAATATGACGAGCAAGGCGCCGACGAACTGGTTTTTCTGGATATCACGGCCAGCCATGAAGATCGCTCCATCATTTTCGATGTGGTGCGGTCCGTGGCCGAGCAATGTTTTATGCCGTTCACGGTCGGCGGTGGCATTCGGACCATCGAAGACGTGACCGCACTGGTGCAGGCCGGCGCCGAAAAAGTCTCGATCAATACGGCCGCCGTGGTGAATCCATCCATCATCACCGAGACCGCCAATCGTTTTGGGCGCTGTTGTACGGTGGTCAACATCGACCCCAAACGCGTGGTACGCGACGGACGAACGATCTGGGAGGTTCACACCCATGGCGGCCGTACGCCGACCGGACTTGAGGCGGTGGACTGGGCCCGGCGCGTGGTCGAACTGGGAGCCGGGGAGATCATTTTGACCTCCATGGACGCCGATGGCACCAAGGACGGTTATGACATCGAGATGACCCGCGCCGTGGCCGAAGCCGTGAATGTGCCGGTGGTGGCATCAGGGGGTTGTGGCGGGCCGGAACACATGCTTGAAGTGTTGCAGCCCATCGATGCGGGGGGAGCCGGGGCAGACGCTGCTCTGGCGGCGAGCATCTTCCATTATGGTCAGTACACGGTGGCTCAAACCAAGAAATATCTCAAAGAACGCGGTGTTCCGGTGCGTGAGAGTGAAGAAAACAGCGCATCGATCGGGTGACGGGTATAATCTAAAAGCCGTTTCGCCAGAGCTTTGCCGGAAGTTGGCTGAAGACTTGAGGAGGCCGAATCATGAGTGACGACCAGGAAGATGTTCTGGAGGCGTCTGATGAAGCCATCGAGCTGGAGGTGTCAGACGAGCAGGCGATCAGCCCGCGCCAGCAGGTGCTGGGTCGTCTTCGCAAGTTCTGGGAGGCCACGGTCCGGATGGAGGCCTCCGACCTTTTGATTCGGCCGTTTTGCCAGCCCAAGCTTCGGCTGGCCGGATCACTCCGAAACATTGAAGCCACGCCCTTTTCCCCGGAGCAGCTTGAGCAAGACATTCGCAAGATGCTCACGCCCGAACAGTGGGAAATCTTCCGTCGTGACGGGTCGGTCGATCTGGCTTACGACTATGACGACGACAACCGATTTCGCGTGAATGTCTTTCAGACCCGCGGTATGCCAGCGATCGCCGCCCGCCGTGTGAGTTCTGAAATCCCGTCTTATGAATTGCTGCATCTGCCTCCGATCATGAGCAAGATTGCTCAGGCGCGGCAGGGCTTGATTCTGCTCTGTGGCGTGACCGGTTCAGGCAAAAGTACGACGATCGCCGCCATTCTCCAGCAGATCAATGCCGAACGGTCCTGTCACATTCTCACACTTGAGGATCCGATTGAATACATCTTCAAAAGCAACAAGGCGCTGGTGAATCAGCGCGAGATCGGTATTGATGTGCCGAACTTCTCGATCGGCTTGCGCGCGCTGGTGCGTGAAAATCCGGACGTGGTGCTGATCGGCGAATTGCGTGACCATGAAACTTTCTCTGCGGCACTTAACGCCGCAGAAACAGGTCACTTGGTGTTCGGAACGATTCACGCGTCGAGCTGTTCCGGATCGTTCTCGCGTATGTACAACCTCTTTCCGCATGAAGAGCGCGGCCTGATTCGCGAAATGCTCGCGTCGACGCTGCAGGCGGTGGTTTATCAGCGTCTGTTGAAATCCATCAAGGCGAATGTATCGCGTGTGCCGGCTTGCGAGGTGATGCTCAATTCGCCGGCGGCCCGCAAATACATTCTGGATGAACGAGAAAACGAACTGGACGACGTGATCAAGAATGAACAGGAGGCGGGGATGATCGACTACACCGCCGCGCTGGTCACGATGGTGAATCAGGAATTGATTCGGCCGAAGACCGCGATTGCGGTGGCCCGTAATCCGGATGAATTGCAGATGCGTCTGAAGGGCATTCGGACAGGAAAGATCTAACCAAACCGTTAAAGCGGAGGCTGACCCGCATGGTCGAAGTGCTGGGGACGATGTCGGTGGGGCTGGCGAGTGTCGTCAAGCCGGTTCTGTGTGCCAGTCTGTTGCTGGTCTGGGCCCGCTGGGCCACGATCGTCGACAAGGACACGTTGTACTACAACCTGAATCGCCGGATCTGGAATACGGTTCAAGTTGGTGCGGCGGCGGCGGGTATGGCCATTGTGGTGTTCATGCCGTTCTTTCTGGTGGGTTTTCCGCTGGGGTTGGTCATCATCGGCGGGGCCATGGGCGCTTACGTGCTGGCGCACAACCGTGAGGCGCCCGATGGCAAGAAATGGCGGTTCGACAAGGACATGCTCATCGACATGCTCGAAGAGCGGCGCATGGAAAAGGAAATGCGCAAAGCTGTTTTGCGGTTTACCGAGCCGCCCGAAGGATTGCTTCCCGTGCCGCTGCCTGAAGATGAAATGCGCGAATCGCATCTCATGTTTGAACAGGTGATCGAAAATGCATTGCGACGCGGCGCTCAGCGCCTGGATCTGGCAGGCAATGACAAGCAATTCATTTCCGGGCTGCTGATTGACGGCGTGGAATACAGCCAGGGGGAATTGCCCGCTATTTCAACCATGACGATGATCGATTATCTGAAATCACAGGCCAAGCTGGATGTGGCCAATCGCCGGCGTCGTCAGGTGGGTATTTGCAAGATCGACCACGAAGAACTTGGCGAGCACGAATTGTGTGTACACACGTTCGGTTCCAGTCGTGGCTTGAGTTGTCAGATCCAAATTGATCTGGGCAAACAACTGGCGATTCCATATGCCAAGTTGGGACTGCTGGATGGTCAATCCGACTTGCTGACACCGATTTTGGATCGGCAGGCGGGTGTGGTGCTGGTGGGTTGTCCGAATGCCCACGGACGTTCCACGACCTTGTATTCATTGATCGAGCATCACGACCCCTACACCATGGATATTCACACCATCGAGACGCGGGAACAGCGTCATCTCGAAGGTGTCAAGCAGAACAGCATTCCGGATGACAACGAAATCGCCAAGCGGCTTCACACCATGCTGCTGCGTGACCCGCAAGTGGTGATGATTGACCGGGTGCCCAACGGAGATATCGCCCGTGCGCTGGCCGAGGGGGCCGAAGATGGCCCGCGTGTTTATGCGGGCCTTACAGCCGGCGACACTTTTGAGGCTTTGCGCACATGGCTGGGGCTCGTGGTGGATTCACAAGCGGCACTCAACAGTCTGAGGGCCATTGTTTCGCAGCGCTTGCTGCGCAAGCTTTGCACCACCTGCCGTCAGGAATATCAGCCTGATCCGGCGGTGATCAAGAAGATCAACCAGAAGATCGAGAAGCTATACAAATCCGGCGGCCAAGTGCTGATTCGGGGCAAGGCCGAATCCTGTCCAGATTGCGGCGGCTTGGGATACAAGGGGAGTGTGGCCGCGTTTGAAGTCATGCCGATTGATGACACGGCTCGCGCGAAGATTGCCGCGGGTCAGATGGATGAATTGCGAACCCATCTGCGTCGCCAGAAAGTGCTGTATCTGCAAGAGGCGGCATTGGCGAAGGTGATTGCGGGGATCACGAGCCTGAGCGAGTTAACGCGGGCGTTTTCTACCAAGAGCAAGGATCAGGGGTGATCTGGCGATGCTATTGAATATTTTTACAATCGTGTTTCTGGCGTTTATGGCGTATTGGTGGTCCATGCAAGGGCTGTTCAGCGCTCTGATTCATTTTATTCTGACCATTCTTGCCGGTGTGATCGCACTGGCAGTATGGGAACCGCTGGCCACCGGATTGCTCCTTGGTTTTCTGGGAGATGGTGGCTGGGGCGCGGCGCTGCTGTTGCCGTTTGGGTTGGCGCTGCTGGGTTTGCGTGTGTTATTCGACAAGCTGGTGCCGGGGAATCTGCATTTTCCGGCCATGGCCGACAAAATTGTCGGTGGCGGATTGGGCTTTCTAAGCGGCGTGCTGACGGCAGGCATGCTGATTCTCGGTCTTCAAATGATTGGTGGTGGAACACTGCTCGGATATCGCGGATGGAAGCTGGATCAGACCGGTCGCCCGGAACGGGCGGAGACCTTGTGGGTTTCGGCTGATTCGATCACCGCCGGCTTTTTCAGTTTTGTTTCGAATGGTTCTTTTCACACGATGATGGGCACTGGAAGCATGGCCCGGTTCCATCCGGATTGGGCAGCCGAAGTCTCGTTCTATGCGCAGTCTGAGATTTCGTCACAGTCGCGGCCGCACCGCCATGCCTTGACGCCGGGTCTGTTGACCGTGCCGGAAAACGGCGTGTTTTCGTTGGCCAAGCCCCCCGAAAAACTGATGGATGTCCTGAATGTGGATTTGCGCACAGTGGTGATTGAAACCCGTGTGGATCTACATGGGGGCGCCAGCGATACCGATGGTGCATTCCGTGTGGTGCGCCACCAGGTCGTGTTGGGGCATGAGGCGCAGGAATTGGGAGCCAAAGCGGGTTTGTCGTATCCGTTGGGGTACATTCAAGGCGGCGAATTTGTTTCGTTCGACAAGCCGGGGGAATACGCGCGGTCAGTGACGGGCGTGGAAACGGCGATGATTTACTGGGTTTTCCAGATTCCGATTCGCGATCTGCCGCAGTTCATTCAGGTGAAACAGTTGCGCATGGAGCTGCCGGTTGCCAATGCGAACCCCACTGAGGTGGAAGTGCTTCTGACCTATGACAGCGCGACGGGGACCAGTACGACGGTGATTCCGACGGCCAACCCGGAAGTGGAAGGCGTGACCATCAGTTCGGCCTTGCCGGCGTATTTCAACAGAAATCATTTCCCAGGAACGGTTCAGTTGGAAGAGCAAGGCACTGAAACTGTGATTGTTTCCGGTAAAGCATCACTGCGATCCGAAAAGGGATTAAGAGGCACCAAGCTGGCCATTAAGACGGTGTTGGAGCCGCCTTCAGCAAAGATTGTTCAGGTCAAACTCGGCAAGCTCACGCAGCCCGATAGTTTGGT
>CALOAZ010000148.1:0-9541 GCA_942491355.1 uncultured Phycisphaeraceae bacterium | reverse complement strand
GTGGGCGCGCGACGGATCCCATCCAGCGAGCACCACCACTATGGAGGATGCATCGGTCGCCTCATCCATCAATGTTTCGAGTTCGTGTAAACGTCCGCGACCTGCTTCGGCCAGACGATCAAGCAACGGCTCAATTCGGCAGGTGCGCGGGTCGGATCGCACGACCTGATCACCTGGGCCCGTCACGCGCATTTCGAGGCCGTGACCATCCAGACTCAATCGATCTGCCAGTGCCGCCGCGAGAGAAAGCACGGCTTCAAGACGACGCGATCGCCAGCGGGAGACCACCGTATCCACCAGCAGCATGGCGCGCATGTGTCGCTCTTCACGATACTGACGCACCACCGGCACACCCAGACGTGCCCACGACCTGGGATGCAAATCGCGCATGCGATCACCCACGCGATATTCCCGGTTGGCGAAAAATTCAGTCGAACTCCCGGCGCGATCGACACCACCACCGATACCGTGCCGATCCCCCGCGCCCTCAGGCAACGTCAGGCGTTCGATCGGACGATACGACGGATGCACCCGCAACGTGGCTGGGGCACGATAAAACCGCTTCGCCTGTGTGATCGCAAAAGGGAAAGCACACAGCGTGGTCGGCCCCGGCAACACATACACGCCACGTTTGGCGGCGGTGAGTTGATACATCAAAACGTGTCGTCCGCCTGATGAAATCAGGCGGAGGTAGCGCGGATCTGGCTCTAGCTTGAGAGCGCGCGGCAATCGGTACTCATAAGCGCCCGCATCACACACGGTTCGGGTACTTTCATTGATCAACGTGATTTCAACCGGTATCGATTCACCGGACGCACACCGGCGCGGCATGCGGCGCTCTGCCCGCAACTTCGGATTCAGACACCACGACCAGATGAGTGAAATCAGCGCCAGCGATGCAAAAAAGCTGAACGCATAACGACCGACCATGTGCGCCGGCAGCGATCCTGACACCACGGTGACCATCGCGCACCCAGCTGCGGCATAACGCCGCCCCACACGCGTCAACCGCTCCTGCCAGAAGCGCACGGTCATGGCGAGAATGATCGAGTTATAAGGAGGTTTGCTCGCGCGGGTGGATGCTTCAGCCATCACCAGTCACCCTTTCACGATCAACGCGGCACCGGCACGCGATCAAGGGTCTCGCGAATCACACCGATGCGACCAGCACCGCTGCGATCGGATCGCGACTCAAGCACCACGCGATGCGCCAATACCGCTACGGCCATCGACTGCACATCCTCCGGCAACACATGGTCTCGTCCGCCCAGCGCCGCCACCGCCTGAGCCATCCTAAAAAGTCCCAGTGCCCCGCGCGGACTCGCACCCATGCGCACCGCCGCATGTTCACGCGTGGCTCTCACCAGATCCACCACATAACGACCCACTGCCTCATCCACATGAATCGCTCGCGCTTTCTCACGGGCCACCAGTACGGCGGCAGCATCCGCCACAGACTTGATGGTTTTGAGCGGATGCTGCAACTGCTGGTCATATAGCACCTGCAGTTCAGTCTGGGCATCCGGATAGTTCAGTTCGAGTCGGATCAGAAAGCGATCAAGTTGGGCTTCGGGCAACGGATAGGTGCCGTGAAATTCAATGGGATTCTGCGTCGCCATCACGAAAAACAAATCGGGAAGTGAGTGGGCATGACCTTCAATGGTGGCCTGCCCTTCGGCCATGGCTTCGAGCAGCGCTGATTGCGTGCGGGCTGAAGCGCGATTGATTTCATCGGCCAAAAGCACGCTGGTAAAAATCGGGCCGCGATGCAGTTTGAATGATCCGTCCGTCGCGTTGTAGACCGATCCGCCCAGCACATCGGCCGGCAGAAGATCCGGCGTGAACTGCACGCGCCGAAAGTCGACATCAAGACTGATGGCCAGCGCCTTGGCCAGAGTGGTTTTGCCCAGTCCTGGCAGATCCTCGATCAACACATGACCGCCTGCCAGCAATGCGGCAAGCAGTTGATCCAGGCAATCATCCTTGCCGCGTATCACGATCCGAAGATTGTCACGCAGTTTTTGGAACGTCGGATCCATACGAAAACCGCTCCCCGTGAGACCGAAGGCCAATGGTACGAACTGAGATCAGACCTGTCGAAAAGAAAGGATATAATCCGCGACCTGAACGATTCTACGCAAGGAAATCATCCATGGTTCTTTCACCTCTGCGCAGTCTGGTCTTTTTTTTAATGCTCTGCACCACAACCGCGTGGTCTGCCGACCCTGTGGCCAAACACGTGATCGCGATCAGCATCGATGGTCTTCGGCCGGATGCCATCACCACACTGGGGCCGGAACGCGCTCCCGCCCTGCATCGCATGATGCGCGAAGGCACTTCGACACTGAATGCTCGAACCGATCACGACCATACGGTCACCATTCCGAATCACACCTGCATGCTCACCGGGCGCCCGGTCAAAGGCTCTGACGGCCACGGCTACACGCGCAATTACACGCCCCTTGAAAACCTACATGCGGTGCATGACGGCTACGTCGATGGCGTGTTCTGCGTCGTGCATGATCGGGAGGGATCCACCGCATTGTTCGCCTCGAAAATCAAGTTCTATCTGTTCCCGATGACCTGGGGCGACGGCGTGGGCGCTCGAGACCGCGTGCCCCCTGATCACGGCACGTCCAAGATCGATGTCATCGGCATCACCACCGAAGACCGACACACCGAAATGCTTGTGCTCGACACGCTCAAGCAATCGCCGCCTGCTTTCACATTTCTGCACTTTCGCGATGGGGATTCCACCGGTCACAAAAAAGGCTGGATGAGCCCCGATTATCTGGACGCCATTGCAAACATCGACACACGTCTCGGTCATCTGCTGGACTTGATTTCAAACGATGCCGAACTCTCGGGCCGCACCACGGTCTTGTTGACGGCCGATCACGGCGGCACAGGCAAAGGCCACAGCGACGCGACCAAACCCGAACAATACACCATTCCTTTTTTAGCCTGGGGTGCCGGCGTAGCGCCCGGTGCAGACCTCTACGTGCTGAATCCCACGCGCGCCGATCCCGGACAAGACCGCATTCCCTACGATGCCGCCAAACCACCGATTCGCAACGGCGATATCGCCAATCTTTCTTTATCACTGCTGGGTATGGCCGCCGTGCCAGGGCTCGACCATCGGCGCCGGCCAGGATCTGCGATTGAAACCCTGACGTCGTATGACCGCCAGACCCATCATTCTGCGCAAGCGGTTCGCGAAGGCCCGTCAGGGGAAATGTGCCTCGCGTCTTTCACGATCACTTCCACGGTATTTAAATGTCGCGTGAGACCGATCTATTTACAATCATAAGGCATGATTTGCGGCACTCTCTTGCCACATGATGGTAGGATTCGCGCAAAATGGTCCCCCTGACTGATTCCAACACGATTCTTGATCGCGTGGCCAATCTCCCGGAGCTGCTGTCGCTCTACGACACGCTCCCGACCATTTACTTTTTCATGAAAGATGCCGAAGGGCGTTTCATCAAAATGAATCGCGCCTTGCTGACACTGTTCGATCTGGAACATGAAAAACAGATTCTGGGCAAAACGGATTTTGATTTTTTTGATGCCGATCTGGCCGAGCGTTATCGCGAAGAAGATCAACAGGTCATGCAGCAAAAACGCGCCGTTCGCAATCGGGTATGGATTGTGCCCGATCAGGAAGGCGTGGTGCGCTGGTTCGTATCAAGCAAAATTCCATTGCTGGATGACAAAGGCCGTGCCATCGGCATTGCGGGCGCCATGCGCGACGGCGAACAGGCCGGCGCGGTACTCGCTCCTTATCAGCGTCTGGCCGAAGCCATCCGACACATGCACAACCATGTCGGCGAAAAGATTCACACCCAAACGCTGGCGCGACTCAGCCGTCTGTCTGTCAGCCAGTTCAACCGACAGTTTCGAAAGCTCTTTCAAATGACCCCCGCGCACTATCTCACGCAGGTGCGGATCAACGCGGCGCGCCAGGCCTTGATTCACAGCGAAGTCGATTTGAATCACATTGCCCGGGCCTGCGGCTTTGTGGATGGCTCGCATCTCATCAAGCGATTCCGATCCATCACCGGCATGACGCCTGCCGAATACCGACGCCGCCACAGCGCCTCAACGTGATCCGGCACGCTTGCCCCAGATTGATTCCAACACAGCGAAACCCTCTGGATCGTGTGACTTCAACTCGGGGCGCACAAACGGATAAAAATCATTGGTGCCGAAATAAGCCTCGGTGATTTCGGCAAAATATTCCTTGTGGTTGGTCGTGGCATAGTGCTGAGTCTGGTGACCGCGCATGTGAAGCGCTTTCTTATAGATCCCGGCCTCCATGGCTTTCTCCCACGCTTGCCGGATCGGCGCGTGGTCGAACCCGAGTACGCGGTCGTGATAGGCATGCGCCAGCTCGTGCAGCACCACCCAAGGCTGAATCTGATCCCGTTCATGATCGATCAAGCCCTGCGCTCGCGGGATATGCACGGCCTTTTCCATTGCCGGATCATGTCCGTTGCTTTTGAGCCAATCGACTGCCGGATGGTATTGCATCGATTTTAAGACATGATTGTGATCCAGAAAGATGGGTACTTCTCGCAATTTTTCCAATTTGTCGGGCGGCATGATCATCGTGATGCGGTGCAACTTGTCGCTCAAAATTCGCATTGCCAGACGACCAAGCTCTGCGTGTTCGCCACCGAGCAAACGGGTATCGACATGCACCTGCCAGCCTTCGAGTGATTTGATTTCGTGTTTTGCCCAGACAGACGCCTTGGGCTCTTCGGAGGCCTGAGCGATACGCTGCGCCACCTGCTCCCGAACGGCCTTGTGTGCCGCCACCAGACGCTCAGGCCACGCAAAGACAGGGGCTCCGGCCGGATCGTAACCGGCAAGATGATCTTTCAATCGCGTTACCGGCTTGGTATAGGCCAGAGGCGTATCGCCGAAGATCTCTTCACAAAGCGCCGCCAGCGCCGGATCGTATTCAAGCAATTCCTTGCGCGTGTCCACATGATTGTGGTCGTGATCAGGCGGACGGTTGTTGTCGAACCAGCTCTGCACACCCTCTGCAAAATATTCATGATGATTGGTCGAGGCGTATTTGCCTTTCCACAATTCTTTGGCCATCGCATCGTCGTAAGCCTTCTTCACACGACCATCAAACGTGGGGTCCACCGTGGTCATGCCGCGCAAATGAATATTGTGCGCAAATTCATGGATCAGAATGTTCTCTTTTTCATAGGGATCGCCGGCATATCCCAGCAGATTCTCTTCACCGCAGGAACACACCGGATCGGTCTTTGACCCGCCGAACCCGCGAGCGCGACGATCCCAGAAATCCTTCGGTTTCATGTGCGCATATTCTGGAATGTCGGTCGAATATTCGTTGTATGCCATCACGATCAGACGCGAACCGCTTTCGATCATGGCCTTGCGCACATCCGGGCGCTTCGCCAGCATCAGATCGATCAGATAAGCGGCTTCTTTGAGCGCGTAATCATTCACTACCTTGGAAGACACGACGGGAAAGCCACTCGCCGACACGTATTTCGCATAGAAAGACGGCAGATTGGCCTCAGCGGGCGGAGCGGTCACTTGGTAATCAGCCCGCGCCTCAGTGATACTCCATACGCATATCACCAACAGGCCAAGAGTCATGTTTTTCATAGGAACGGCTCCTGTCTGGCATCACCAGCGCAGACTCAATTCGATTTCATGAGTTCCAGCATTTTTTCGGCGTAGGCCTTGCCCATTAGGGCAAAGGTTTTTGCACAACCCAGATAGTGATATCCAGCGTTGGATGCGCCGCGATTCCATCGTGCTTCATCTTCGGGCGTGATCAACTTGGTGCGAAATTCTTTGAGATAGGCCTGTTGTTGTTCCTGAGTCATCGCCCCATCTTTGTTGGCGTGATCCTTGTGTTTGCTGCGCAGAAAGTAGGCCATCTGATTGACCTGACCGCGCTTCTTATCGATGGCCCCCAATGCCGTATCCCAATAAGGCGCCGTCTGGACGGCAGCGACATTGCCCTTGAACTCCGGCAGCGCCGCCGGTGCCGCCATCGCCTGCCTGAAAGGATCGGGCTCTTCCTTAATGCCTCCCACGCCCATCACACCGATGACAAAAGGCATGCGCGGCGCATCAAACTCGTGGCGCACATCCCGAATGAAGTCTGCCATCCACACGCCGTACTTCGCATAACTGTTTTCCTCACCCTTGGTCGATCGCGGGTAAACATCGTGATTGACCATGTCATTCCAACCCTGAAACCAGATGAATCCGGCCATTTCATAGCCTTTCGACGCATCGTAATCGGGAACAATCCGCTTGATGTCCTTGAGTACATGATGCACGTGAGCCGTCATCAAACGGTAATAGTGCCCGGATTGCTCGGGGGCATATCGATTCTTCTCAATGTCGGCGGCACTCCGCTCAAACGGCCCGGCGCTGGGCGGACGGAAATCGTAATAAAGCGATTTACCGCCCCATGCCGTTTTGATGATGAGTACCGGCTCCGACAAAGCTTCACCCATGGTGATACCGAAGGTGAATTCGGGACCGATTTTCTCCCCCAAGCTGCGCTGGATCGGGACGTGATCCATAACCCGCGGTCAGTGGTCCGAAACCTTCGCCATTCTGATCGCGCGAACCGGTCAGATAGGAAATCCACACATCATCGCGCACGCGCGGCTTGCCTTCGGCATCACGCATTTTTTTGAGCAACGGCACGGTGGCCGGATCATCGGCGAGGTAATCAAACGTGGCGATCTTCGCATGCCCTTCCATGTTCGACTGCCCGGCGAGAATGAAAACCTTGAGTTTGTCATTCGCCTGAGCCGGCAATGCCGACAGGCCGAACATCAAACCCACAACCACCATGCAGCACATTTTTCCCATCGGAAGTCATCCTGATTCATTGATACTTGGCGTGAAACACCCGCAGACGTCGGTCGCGTCATCTGCAATCGGAAAGATTGCTCTTATCCTAGCGCTTCATCGCTTCGGGATGCTGGGCACGCCGTTAAATGATCCGGGCGCATCCCCTTTCGAAACATGATCGAATCAGCTGTGATCCAGGCGGGTCATCGCAAAATAAAGCCCGGCAAAGATCTTGGCATCCACCGCCACACCACGCGTGACCACCTGATCCTTCAACCACGCCGGCACTTCGGATAATGGCACGAGATGCACTTCGATCTGTTCACCTGACACGCCGCCACCCGCACTCACTTTTTGAAGCTGGGTCGCGAGATAAAAATCAGGTTCTTCGCTGGTGGTGCCACCTGAGGGCGCACCGCGAAACAAATGCTCCAGCCGACCCGCCGCATAGCCTGCCTCTTCAAGTAGTTCACGGCGCGCAGCCGTTTCGAGAGCCTCGGATTCAGCGCCCGGCTCATCACCCACAAGACCCGCAGGCAATTCAATGCAACGTCGACCCAGCGGCGGACGCATCTGCTCTACAAGAACCAACTCGCGCGCCTCGGTCACCGCCACCAGCATGACGATTCCGGTACTGTTCACACGATCCGCGTATTCCCAGCCATCGCGACGGACCATCCGAACAAACCGGCCACGCCACAACTCTTCGGGACTTGAAACTGAATCGCTCACTTCGAAAACACCGCGTCAAACGGCTTGCCGTGTTCTTTGACCGCAATCCGACCGTTCGATGCCAGATGCCGTAGAATGTGATACACGGTTTCCACTTCTTCATCCTTTGCACCGATGGCTGAGGCAATGGCGTCGGCCGTATCACCGGCCCCCAATTGCTTGAGAACCTGCTGCTGCAAGGCCAGCACGGTCGCGGCTGCTTTTTTGCCGGCTTCCACACCGGGCTGATGATAAGCATTGATATTGACGAGACTCGCGTAAAAGCCCACCGCGCGTTCGAACAATGCGATCAGTGCGCCGACCGTGCGCGCTTCGACACGATCGACTGAAATCGTGATCGATCCACGACCGTTATCATGAAGCGCCTGACGCGTACCGAGTAAAAAGCCATTGAGATAATCACCGGCGGTCACGCCCGGCTCCACTTCCATCGACGAACCGCCATCCTCATTGACCTGAATGAACACCGCGAAGAAATTATTTACACCTTCGCGCAACTGCTGCACATAAGCGTGCTGATCCGTGGATCCTTTGTTGCCGTAAACGGCAATGCCCTGCTCGACCACCTCGCCATCCAAGTCATATTGCTTGCCGAGCGATTCCATCACCAGTTGCTGCAGATACCGGCTCAGAAGCAGCAGGCGATCCTTGTACGGCAGAATGACCATGTCCTTTTCGCCGCGCCCATTCGTGGCGTGGTGCCACATGAGTGCGAGCAAGGCGGCGGGATTTTTCGGCGTATCGCGCACGCGCGTCAGTGCATCCATTTCGGCGGCACCGGCCAACAATCCATCCACATCCAGCCCTTGAAGAGCCGCGGGTAATAAACCCACCGCGCACATGGCGCTGGTGCGTCCCCCTACCCAATCCCACATGGGCAGACGCAGCAGCCAGCCTTCCGCGGTGGCCACATCATCGAGCTTTGATCCTTCACCGGTCACTGCCACGGCATGTTTGGCGAAAGATAATCCAGCCGCCTCATACGCCGACTTCGCCATCAGCATGCCATTGCGCGTTTCAGGTGTGCCGCCTGATTTTGAAATCACGATGCTGAGTGTCGATCGCAAACGGCTCCCCAGCCGCGCCAGTTCGCGCGCTATGCCATCGGGATCGGTGTTATCAAAGAACCAGACGCCGAGTTTGTCGGTCGCCGGATCGCTCAGTGCATCGGCGACAAACTGCGGCCCGAGCGCCGATCCACCGATGCCGATCACCAGCACATCGGTGAAACACTCCGCCGTGGCGGGTTTCACTTCGCCGGCATGGACCGCCGACGCAAATGCTTTCAATTGATGGACCGACGACTCAATCGCGTCGCGCATCGCAGGCTCGGGTGCGCGAGCCGCATCGCGCAACCAGTAATGCCCGACCATGCGCTGTTCGTCGGGATTGGCCACCGCACCGGCTTCCAGTTCATCCATGGCCTGATAGGCCGCATCCATCTTCGGCGCCATGGCCGAGAAAAAGCCATCGTCGAAACCCATCCGACTGATGTCGAGACGCATGCCGAGCGATTCACATTCGCACAGATAACGGCGGTATCGATCCCAAAGGCTCATGCTGACATCTCCGTGAAAAACGGCAGGATACGGCGGCCGGTTCGCCAGGTCCAAACCGGATCGTTATCGTGTTCGCCTTCACCCTATGGATGAACGCACGATCCGATTTTTGGTGTTCCTCGCCTTCTCTGCGGCCTGTGTCGCGGCGGGGTGGGGTTTGCGCCGGCACCATGCGACCGCCGAAGCGTGGAGCCCGAACGTGCATCTGCATTCGGTGATCTGGTTCTGGTCACCGGTGGTGCTGATCAGCTTCTGGCGACTACCGATCGACGGCAGTCTGGCTCGATTCATGTTGATGCAGCCGCTGATCATGATCGCGGCCTGGTGGATCACTGAGGCAGGCTCGCGACTGCTGCGCGTCGACCGGCAGCGCACAGGCGTGCTGATTT
>CALOAZ010000147.1:0-11202 GCA_942491355.1 uncultured Phycisphaeraceae bacterium | reverse complement strand
TACAACTTGCCGCACTTCTTGGATTGCTTGAGCTTCCAGCCCAGGGCGTGTTCACGGCCGCCGCTGCCGATGATCAAAACGTTCATGAGGTTTGGTCGCGTCCCTGCAAGAGGATCGAATTCAGGCCTTATCCATCACAAGGCCGCGGAGTCCCGGGTCGGCCATTCTAAGAACCTGCGGACCCACCGGCCAACCGCCTCCCAAACGTCGGATCTGCAGGTTTGACATCCACTTGGGGCCCTGTAAGATCTCCCCTCTACCATGATGCGGGGTAGAGCAGCCTGGTAGCTCGTCGGGCTCATAACCCGGAGGTCGTAGGTTCGAATCCTACCCCCGCTATTAAAAATCGCCGTCCCTTGCGGGCGGCTTTTTTTAATAGCGGGGGTAGGGATTGGGCAGCCGAAGGTCGACCGGTGATCTGGCTTTTATAGAGCACGCGAACTGTCAAAAGGTTCGTCGCTAATCGCCGAAAGGCGATCTACCCAAGTCTCCAACTCCTCACGCGCCAGGCGGGCCAACGGCCCGCCGTCATCCTGCCATGATTTCAAAAGGCAATCGCCGTCCCTTGCGGGCGGCTTTTTTTAATAGCGGGGGTAGGATTGGGGCAGCCGAAGGCTGACCGGTGATCTGGCTTTGCAGAGCACACGAACCGTCAAAAGGTTCGCCGCGCTAATCGCCGAAAGGCGATCTACCCAAGTCTCCAACTCCTTACGCGCCAGGTGGGCCAACGGCCCGCCGTCATCCTGCCATGATTTCAAAAGGCACTCGCCGTCCCTTGCGAGTCCCTTTTTTCATGCGCGAAAACAGCGATTTGTACATCAACTTGTACACCACGCGTTTTCAGCCCCGATTCAATGGATGCGTGGTTCTGGCTTGCCTGAATATTAGACGCTGACCGAACCATGGCGGGGTGCTGTGGCGTATCCATTTCTGAGGTACTGATGATGCAGCGGCAAATCTGGCCCAGCCATTCGTTATTTCGATCTGTGGCTGTGGGGGTTCAGCTGTTCCAGTCGAGCGCGTTTCTGCTGGCCTTGTTGTTTTCTGTTGTGCCGGGCTGGAGCTTTTTGAGTGAGTTGTTGATGTACGGCATGGCGATGTCATGCCTGCCGGTTGGAATGATTGGAATATTGGGAATTGCTATCGGTGGAGTGGTGGGGCTCATATTCCTGCTGGCTTCGGTTATTGCCAATTCATATTTTCTGGCAAGTGTGGTGGTGTTTATACGCTGTGTGTTCAGTCGCGATAAATATGTAATAAGGCCGGCTTTTAAATTTAGTCGCATGGACGAATAATCCATGCACGCCAAGGTGGGTGTATTGCTAATTCTGACCTCTAAGAAATGCGCGTATAGCCGTTGCTGGTGAGGGCTCGTTCATCAGCCTCATAGACGGCTCGGGGCACACCGGTCGCAGGCATGGGTTCGTTTGCCACGGGCGCTGTCGGTTCACCAAACGGTGGGCGATCAGATCCAACAGCACTTGAGTGTGTAAAGCCAGCCAGGATCAGAGCGTCGAGACTGACTTCCAGGCGTCCTTGGATTTCAAGTGCTTTGGTGTCTGCGGCGCTCTTTTGAGTGCTAATGAATCCTGCGGCTTCATCCAGAATGGTCTTCAGGTCTCCGCTTGTTTTGCTGGTCTGGATAAGACTTCGAACGGCCTTCACGTGCATGCGTTCATGGGCGTAGAAACCTTCCTGACTCAGATGTTCCATCCCAAAGCTGCGCAAGGCAGCAGTCAAGTTTGGGAACATGCCATTGTTGACGGAATTCTGAGCCATCTGAGTCCAGTTGGCGATTTGCACGACAATATCTGCCGTATCGAGCGCATGCAGTTGAACATCGGACCATGGGCACAGGATATAAAAGCCCGCAAATTTAACGACGCGTACCTGTACTTTTCGCCAGCCGGCTGTTTTGCCCTGGCTGGGAATCGACGCGTCATCATGCCAGGTCATGTCGTTCATCTGATAAGTGGCGGTCGTGGGCTCCGGGTTACAGCGGGCGCCCCATATGGCTCCGAATACGCCGCCAATGCCACCGGACACATCGTTGATGGATGCGAGAATCGCAGTCTCTGCGAATGCGGAGAACAGCATGGCTGTAAAGGCTCGATCCTTGGCGCTCGCAGAGGGCCATTGCGCTAGAGCGATTTGAAGGGCTTTGAGCGTTTCGGCGGGGACTTCTAATGGATCTTCTGATTTCGGTGTTTTACGCATTGATGGGTGCCGTGAGGTGGGTATGAGTCAGGGCGAAGAGTACTCCGGACTTCCGCCACTTAAGAGCCTGTATATCAGGAATCACCGTAGATCAAAACCAATACTCCGGAGCGATGAGTGATATTCAGAAAGGACATCACCCCTGTTGAGAAACATGATTTTGATCCCGGGATTAGCCATGCTCGCCATGTTGGCAATGCTGGTGCATGAAGTTAGACGTTGGCTGAGCGCGATCTAATTTAGGGTTACCCTTTGAAGGTTTTGTAGTCCAGTCGATGGCGTGTTGGATCAAGTCCGTATTCCTGGCTGTGGCGTGCGCCGAATCCGGCATCGCAACACCCAAAAAACCGCAATAAAGCAATCAAACCCTCCGTTTAAAGCAATGAATCGCCGATCACTCAACGCACAGTCGTGGCTCAGCGCCAAACACACCGGTAAAATAGCCCAAGATCGCTCGCGCCAATCGGTGGGCGTAAGGCTTGGATGAAAATGTCGGATCAAGAGGTATTGCCGCAAGCATGACGTTCTCCCGAATACCCATTCGTATTTCGCTCGCGCCGGTCATCTTTGGGGTGGCCCTGTTCCTGGTTCTGGTGTCGCCCGGCCGCGCCGAGACCGTTGGCGAAGGCGCAGACCACGAGGCGCTCAAGGCCGACGCCAAGAAGACCTTCAAAGAAAAAGTCGAGCCCTTCGTCAAGAAGTATTGCGCGCGGTGCCACGGCAGCCGGCCCAAGGCGGGGATCAATCTGGTGTCGTCGGCGAAGGATCCGGGCAGCACATCTGCGGCCCTGCATTGGAAGAAGTCGGTCGCGAACGTCAAGGTGCATGACATGCCGCCGGATGACGCCGACAACATCCCGACCGATGACGAGCGTCATCAATTCATCGAATGGATCAGCATACTCAAACACCTGAGCCCGAAAGATCCGGGGCCCTTCGTGATTCGCCGCCTGACCAAGGCAGAGTACGGCAACACGCTGCGCGACTTGTACGGCGTGGATCCGGCAATCGCTGAAGTGCTGCCCGAAGAGGTTTTTGGCCAGGGTTATCTCAACTCGATCTCGCCGCTGCAGTCGGAACTTTTTCTCGGGATCGCCAACGATGTTTTGAATCGCGTCGTGGCGCCTGAAGGCAAGGCACCAACCGAAACACAGAAGCGACTGTTCGGCGAAACGCCCGCCGAGGGCGCAGACCTGCGCGCAGCGGCGCGCCGTGTGGCGCACACGCTGGCCCGTGATGCCTACCGGCGCCCGGCCACCGATGCGGAACTGGATGTGCTGGTGAGTGTGTTCGATCTCGGCCGCGAAAATGATCTGGGCTACACCGCATCGCTGGGCCTGATGCTCAAAGCGATTTTGGTGTCGCCGCAGTTTCTCTTCATCACACCCGGCGCGATGGCGACTGACCTGAAGGATCCGATTGTTCCGCTGGGTGATCATCGGCTTGCATCCCGTCTGTCTTATCTGCTCTGGGCATCGCCGCCTGATGCCGAACTATCTGCACTTGCCGACAAAGGCGCGTTGCAAAAGCCCGATGTGTTGCAGGCGCAGGTGCAGCGGCTGCTGGATCATCCGCGTGCGCGGGCGCTGTTCGACGGCTTCGGCGCTCAGTGGCTGGGTCTGGGCGAACTGGAGCACCAGACTTTCGACCCGAAACTGTTTCCACAGATGACGCCTGAGTTGCGCACGGCGATGGTGGATGAGGCGCGCCTGTTCTTCATGAGCGTCGTGCGTGAGAACCAGCGGGCCGTGCGCTTCGTCGACAGCGACTACACCTTTCTCAACGGCGATCTCGCCAAGCTGTACGGCATGGAAAGTTCGGTGCATGGGCCCGAAATGCGCCGGGTCGAACTGAAGAATCCGAATCGCGGGGGCATTCTCGGCATGCCGGCCGCACTGGCGACCACGTCGTTTCCCAATCGCACGAGTCCGGTTCGGCGCGCGGTGTGTGGGTGCTCGAGCAGGTGTTGGGCGAACGCATCCCGCCGCCGCCGGCTGATGTGCCCGAGCTCGATGAGCAAGACCCCAAAAGCGTAGAGGGGCTGACGCTGCGCCAACGCACGGAGCTGCATCAGAAAGATCCCACCTGCGCCAACTGCCACAAGGTGCTCGATCCGATCGGTTTCGGCCTGGAGAATTTCGACGCCATCGGCCGTTGGCGCGAGAAAGACGTCGCCGGGGGCCCGATCGATGCGGCGGGCACGCTCCCGAGCGGTGAGTCCTTCGCCACACCCGCTGAACTCAAGAAACTTCTGGCCGGGCGTGAGGCTGACCTCGCACGGAACCTTACAGAAAGGTTGATGGCCTACGCACTGTGTCGACAACTGGAGGGCTACGATGAGATCGTGGTCGACCAGTTGATGGCGAAGATCGCCAAGGACAACTACCGCGTGAAGACGATCGTGACCGAGATCATCACCAGCTACCTCTTTACGCACCACCGAGTTAAAGGATGACGCCATGAAGAGCCGAACCCGAATCGATCGCAGAAGCTGCCTGAAAGGCGTGGGGGCCACGCTCGCACTGCCTTTGTTTGATTCGATGGGTTGGGCAGAGCAGGTCAAGGGGGCACAGGCTTACAAGCCGCCGGTGCGCATGGGGTTCATGTACATGCCGCACGGTGTGATCATGGATCAGTTCTGGCCTGAAAACCCGGAGAGCTATCGCGCAGCGCCGCCGTCGGCCCTTAAATCGCTCGAACCGATTCTGGATCAGTGCCTCGTGATGAAGGGCATCTCGGGCGTGCCGATCTCGCCTTTCAACGGTGCGCCGCACGCACTCGAACTTTCGACCTGGCTCACCGCAGCGCTGCCCGATGCCGACACACGAAGCCGTGTGAACATCGCGATCTCAGCCGATCAGATCATGGCCAATTACGTGGGCGCTCTCACGTCGCTGCCATCGCTTGAGTTGGCCACGATGCCGCAAACACACAAAGAAAATCAGGAAGGGCTTAACGAGGCCTACTACTCGCACTGCAGTTATCGCTCGCCCACGCAGCCCGTCCCCGCCGAGATCAATCCCCGCAACGTCTTGAACCGGCTCTTCGGAAAAACAGACAAGCCCGGGCAGGTCACACGGATCAACCCGCTCGACCGAAAGATGCTCGACCGCGTGATCGGCGGCGCGCGCGATTTGCGCCGCACACTGCCGCGGTCTGATCAGCACAAGCTCGACGAATATCTCGACAGCGTGCGCGCGGTGGAGCGCCGCATCGCCGCAATCGAAGTGCGCCAGCAGGATGCGGCGCTGGAGAAGGCCAAAGTCGGCCCGAGCCGCCGTCACGACACCGACGCGCCGCCGATCGAGGTCAAGATTCCTGAGGGCGACAAGCGCAGCGAATACATGCAGGTCATGTGCGACCTGACTGTTTTGGCGTTCCAGACCGATACCACGCGCGTCAGCACTTACATCGGCTCCACACCGAACGGCGTCTCTTACCCCGAGTTGGGTTTCAGCGACGTGCACCACTCGCAAACGCACCACAACAACCGCGAAGAAATGGTCCGCAAAGTCGCGGCGATCACCGCGTTCAACGTGGCGCAGTTCGCTTACATGGTCAAGAAGATGCACAGCCTGCGCGAGGGCGACGGCACGCTGCTCGACAACTGCATCATGATGTGGGGCTCGGGCCTGGAAGACGGCAACAAGCACAAGCGCGAGAACCTCCCGTTCATCGTCGCCGGCAAGGGCGGCGGCTCGCTCAACACCGGGCGCTACCTGCCCGACACCAAAGGCAACCAGGGCGACCTGCTCACCACGCTGCTCTCCTGCGCGGGCGTACCGCTGGACCGACCGATCGGCATCGCGACCAAGCAGTTCAGTGAGATAAAGGCCTGATGGGTCGACGTCATCGCAGCCCGACGCGGTGAGGCATGAAATGAGCCGGTTGCTTTGAATCGGTCGGTATTTTCCTTGCCACAGTCGGCACAATTCCCGAAAATCCAGATCTCACCGACCCGGGGCACTTTATGGTTTTGGTGTCAGACTTCTGCCCGATCATGACCGGCAAGAGTAGGTGTGCGCCAAAGTGTTAACCGTCAGCCATTGTCGCTAATCATGGCGCGCATAAATCTGGAGATGCGCCCACAAAATTTGGCGATAAGCATGGCGACCAGTTGCAGAACAGGCTGGTACATTGTGGCCATTGATGTAGTCGTGGGAATATGAATGAATGCTATAGGGGCAATAATTAGTACAGAGCCACGCGATCCGTCTGGCGACGAAATCCACACACATCTATTTGATTATTACGACCATTGGAGCGAGATAGACGAGAGACTTGCCGAGCATCATTCGGCACTCTCGCTTGCGGCCGAGGTGTTTGCTCACGACCTTGTCAATATGGCAACTTATGCTCGCGAGATATTAGATTGGCTTGAGCCACAAAGGATGATGAATCCACATGGCGTGCTAGCTGTGTCAGGGATGACCGAGTCATTCATCATGTCTGCTAGGAGTGCATCAGACAGTCTTGCTATTGCGCTCGGCACATGTTCTGCCAATGAAGAAAGGCCAAGCTCCTGGCACCAGCCTCAGAAAACTACTTCATTGGGCAAAACATAACGGCACTCGCATTCGTGATATCAACCGAAATGTCATCGACTATGACTTTTCTTGGTTCTACCGATTGCGGAGTTTTCGTGACATGATTGTCCATGATGGGGCAAACCCAACTATCCACACAGATCGCCACCAATTCAATCTATGGTTTCATTCTCCAAGCAAGGGGTGGATAGCTCGTGAGCCCCTGCTTCCATTCTTGGCGTCTAGCTACAGCAACCTATTGGCGTTTGCGCATACTGTGGGCGCGGCCACGCAATCAGTCGTGCCGCTACCTGTTGGCAGGGCGAAAACCCGAATGCTTTGCGGAATCAGGATTAGCTCTTTGGCCGAGTTATGTAAACGAGCGCCGCTATACGCCAACCCGTCGCCATAGTATCTCACAGAGCCATAGGCTGTGAATTTGGTTGTGAATAGTAGAGTTGTGGTTGGCTGATTACTATTTCTGGAATAGCGCGACGTCGGATTTGCCAGCGAGCCTTTTATGATTGACCAATGCTTCGAAGATTTGTCGCATGCTCTCCGAATTTATGGGGAGCACATGTTTAAATTTCATACCTTGGCATTGATCGACAAAGATGAAGCTGTGGGGAATCTCAATCAAGGGTTTAGCTCAATATTAAATGGCATGCACTCGCTATACGATGCCAACAAACGCCGTGGCGGATCAGACTGGTATGCAAAGGACGAGTTTCTGTTTGTGGCGGCACTTCGAAATGCCCGGCATCACAATAATGCGAACAAGATTCGACAGGTCTTTGATATGCATTGGCCTGGCGATCGCAGTGGCAGAGTATTGCTGTTGGTCCCAGAGCCAGGTGAGGAAGGGGCGAGCTGCCTTGAGTATTACATTTCCCTGTCGGACCTTGACATGCTCCTGTCACAAGAATCGAAGGTGAATCGATTGCCGGCAAATGCCAAATCTAGAATTAGAGATTTGATGCGCTGGGATCTAATCGAATCAATCGCGAATGACAATCTCGTGCCCATGCAACGCGTGTTTTATAATGCTATCCCAATATTAATCGATGCATGCGTTGAAATATTTCCAGATATCGCGAAGGAAATCATTGGCAAGTCAACTGAAAGCCAGATTTTCAAAGCCGTATTTGAGACGAATCAAAAATGCCGCATGGGTGACATACTCGCCACGGCATTGGGTGGGAATTGAGGTGGACTTATGCAAATTCTCTTTGTTACTCCCAGTGGTTGGTGGGAATTAGAGAAGATAAAAATTCTGCCTATCTTGACTTTCTGAGGTTAGATTTTGTTTTCATCTTTATCTCGACAATCATCAAAATTGAATACTGACCCGCCCCCACGCACACTACCACTTTCTATTAGAGGCTCATCGATTGGGTGATTATCCCCACTGAAGAAAAAAGAACTTTCCCTGAATGCCTCTCTTCACTCCAAGTCGATACCATCAACACGTTGAAACCATTCAAATCCAAAGGGGTCCCGGGCAATGTTTCGATTAATCGTTTTATCGTTGATTTGTTATGCGCCGCTGGCAGGCTGCCTGAACTTCACCCATGGCAGTGGAACGGTTGATTTCAAGAAAATCATTGTGGGTGACTACGATCAAAAGGGTCCGAGGATTTGGACAAATCAGACAACCCGCCCTGCGCAGTTGGGCGCGGCGGGGGTCTTTAACGTCAACGGTGGCGCTGCGTTTACTGCGGGATTGGGTGCGATCGAGCAGACGACCGTGCAATCCGGGGCGAGTTCAGGACCTGTTCAAGTGCGTTTTGCGCCGATGGACCGCGGTACTTATTTAGGCAGCATCACGCCGACGGGAACACTCACGGGCACCAACACCGCCTTTGAACCCGAGCCTTTGTATCTCAAGGGCGAAGGGGTGTTTCGCATTGAAGATCAGATCATCATTGATGGTGGCAGCGGTGGAACAGCGCCCATCGATTTCGGCGATGTGTTGGTGGGCACCGAAGCGACCCACATGTTCGACATTGCCATGCCTGCGGGGATGGGCAGCCCGGGTTACATGTTTCTATTCCGAAATCCGGCGCCGGTGTTCTCGGCACCGGCCAATATTCGCCCGCCGGTTCATCCGGCCAAGCTCACGGTGACGGTGACATTCAGACCGCCCGCCGTGGGCGAATATGTGCGGGCCCTTCACTACCTGACGGTCAATCTTCACACCGGGAATATCCCGCACCGATTCAGCGTGACACTCAAGGGCAAAGGCATCGCGCCGCCGACAGAAAACAATCCCAACGACGGTTAAGGCACTGCCGCGCCATCGCAAACCAATCCATCGCTGGTTATTCTAAAGCACTGCCGGGTTGCCTCCGGCCATGAAGTTAGAACTGCCGCCATGCTGCGCCTCACCGAACTCAAGCTCCCCATCGACCATGCCGAAGAGGCCTGTGCTCCGGCCATCGTGAAGCGATTGAAGATCGCCGATGCCGAACTGATCGATTTCAACGTGTTCAAGCGCAGTTACGACGCGCGCAAGAAATACGCTGATCTCTACTTCATCTATACCGTCGACGTTCAAGTGCGCGACGAAGCGGCGCTGCTCAAGAAATTCGGCAACGACCGGCACGTCAACATCGCCCCTGATACAAGCTACAAGCCGGTGGCTCAGGCGCCGGCGCAACTCAATGAGCGCCCGCTGGTGATCGGCTTCGGGCCGTGCGGCATTTTCGCGGCTTTGCTGTTAGCGCAGATGGGGTTCAAACCCATCGTGATCGAACGCGGCAAGGAAGTGCGCCGGCGCACCAAAGATACCTGGGGCCTGTGGCGCAAAAACAACTCAATCCGGAATCGAACGTGCAGTTCGGTGAGGGCGGCGCGGGTACATTCTCCGACGGCAAGCTCTACAGCCAGATCAAGGATCCGAAGCATCTCGGGCGCAAGGTCCTGCATGAATTCGTCAAGGCCGGCGCGCCCGAAGAAATCCTTTATGTGAGCAAGCCGCACATTGGCACATTCCGTCTGGCCGGCATGGTGGAGAACATGCGCAAGCAGATCGAATCGCTCGGTGGTGAGATTCGTTTCGAGCAGCGCCTGACCGACGTTCTGATCGAAGACGGGCAGTTGTGCGGCGTGGAGCTGGCAAGCGGCGAACAGATCGCAAGTCGACACGTGATTCTGGCATTGGGTCACAGTGCGCGCGATACATTCCGCATGTTGCACCAGCGCAACGTCTACATGGAGGCAAAACCCTTTTCAATCGGTTTTCGCATCGAGCATCCGCAATCGCTGATCGACAAGGCACGCCTGGGCAAGTTCGCCGGTCACCCGAAGATCGGCGCGGCCGATTACAAAATGGTGCATCACGCCAAGAATGGCCGGTCGGTTTACAGCTTCTGCATGTGTCCGGGCGGCACGGTGGTGGCGGCGACGTCCGAGCCGAACCGCGTGGTGACCAACGGCATGAGCCAGTATTCTCGCAACGAGCGCAATGCCAATGCGGGCATCGTGGTGGGCATCACGCCTGAGGTGGATTACCCCGGCAGCCCCCTGGCCGGTATCGAATTGCAGGAGCGTTTGGAATCTCACGCCTTTGTGCTGGGCGGCAGCAATTACGAAGCGCCGGGCCAACGGGTGGGGGACTTCATCGCGGGCAAGGCGAGTACCGCGATCGGCAGTGTCGAGCCGTCTTACAAGCCGGGCGTGCGCCTGGGCGATCTGGCGACGGCGCTGCCTGATTTCGCCATCGAGGCGATACGCGAAGCCTTGCCGGTCTTCGATCAACAGATCAAAGGGTTCGCCATGGCCGATGCGGTGCTGACCGGCGTCGAAACGCGCACCTCATCGCCGCTGCGCATCACGCGGGGCGACAATCTTCAGAGCTTGAATGTCAAAGGACTGTTTCCGGCGGGCGAGGGCGCGGGTTATGCCGGCGGCATTCTCTCGGCGGGCGTCGACGGCATTCGCGTGGCCGAAGCGCTGGCGCTCGACATGTGCGGGGATGAATGATCTGATCTTTCAAGATCGCGCGTTTGCGCGATGATCAGAGGATCAAACACCATCCAACGGAATTTGAAAGCCTGCGCTGTTTTCGTCCTTGAGCAGGGCGTTGGCTTTCTCGGCGTGATCGCCGACGTGTCGTTCAGTCTTCGGATCGAACGTGAGCCACGGGCCGACGGTGTATTGGGCATCGTTTTCGGGAATGCCTACGCCGTCTTTCATGACTTCGTGCAACTTGGCGAAGTGTTCGGCAGCGTCTTTTTGATCGCCGAATTTTCCGGCTTTGGCATTGAACGGTACTTGCTCGCCCAAACGATACGAATTGTTCATCAGATGACCAAGAACACAACCGTAGTGGGCCTGAAGCGCCGTACCGTTGGCCATCTCGGGCTTGCCTGCGCGAATGGCGGCGATGAAGCTGCCCCAGTTTGCCGCCGGGTCACCGGCCCGCGGCACCATAATACGCATCCTGAACGAAGGCGTC
>CALOAZ010000146.1:0-56741 GCA_942491355.1 uncultured Phycisphaeraceae bacterium | reverse complement strand
CAACGCGACCGAGTGATCACCGGCCTGCGCCGCCACGACGTGGGCAGCGCCGCTTACTTTCCCCCTATCCATCTGCAACCGTTTTATCGTGAGCAATTCGGCTACAAAACGGGCGATTACCCCGTGACCGAATCCATTGCCTCGCGCACGCTGGCTCTGCCGTTTTTCACGCGCATGGACGCCACGCAAATCGAACTGTCCACACTGACCCTGCAAGTCATGTTGCAACGCGAGCAATTGCTCATGCGTCCTTCCGAAGAACCGCCGACCCCGGATGCCGGTGGTCGCATCAGTTGAGATCGTGACGTGAAACCCCTGATTCGAACCATCGTGTTCGTGATCATCGTGCTCGGCCTGGGCGCGGCTTATCTGCTGTTTTTTGCCCCGGAGGGCCAGCGAGACAGCACCATCGCGATGCTCGGTAACGCCACCGAACGCATGAAGCGCGGTGCCGAAAAAATAGGTTCAAAAATCCAGGACAGCGCCGACGGCGCCAAAGACTCAATGCAATCTGTGTCACAACCCAAAAAAGACAAACGGGCCGAGGTCAGCGGCGAAGGTCTTTTTGCCGAAGCGCCCGAAGATCTGGCGCCCATTCTGGACCGCGTCATGGCGGCGGCCAAAGCCGGCGACAAGAAGATGGTGGAAACCACTGTCAAGGGCATGATTCTGCCCGAATCCGATGCCTGGTTTACAGAGGTCTTCGGTGCCGAAACCGGCAAACGCCTCGCCGAGGATTACCAGAAGGATATTCAGCAGTTTCTGCCGCTGCTGCGACAGTATCTGGCCGAAGCCGCACGCGGCGGGCGCAGCAAGGCGTCTGTCACCCGACATGAACCCGAAGGGGACGACGGTGCCAGCGACCGGCAGAAAAAACTATTCGCCGCCATGAAAGAGCCCGTGGTGCTTTACACCCTGCGCTTGGCGCGACCGGGTGCCGCCGGGGGTCCGACCCTCGGCTCTTTCGTGTACGCTGAAGGCGGATACCGCTTCATCGGCGAACTCCCCGCGCTGCCCTGATGGATTGGAGACTCGTCTCATGCCTCGATTCCGCCTTCATATCATCTTGTCTGGATTGATCGGTGCGATGTACCTCTTGCCTGCCTGCAGCAGCGACTCAGACAAGGTGGCGCCTCCGGAAACCGTCGAAGCCAACAAGACGTTCATCGCCCCCCCAGATTTTGACGGCAGCCAGCTCGCCAGCCTTCCGCACAAGACCGAATACGAACAGGTTGTTCTTCGCAGCGCCACGCTCAAGGATGCAGATCTCAAACATCTGCATGACATGACTCAGTTGCGCAATTTGATCCTGACCGACACGGCGATCACCGATGCAGGCCTTGAGCACCTCAAAGGCCTCAAGCAGCTCAAGATGGTGGACCTGAATCAGACCAAGGTCACCGACAAAGGCATTGCCGCGCTGCGGGCTGCCCTGCCCGAAGCCAGCATCACAAAATGAAATATTCACGCGGGTTCTGTGTCGCGCGCTGCTGGGATATAGCTTGAGCGCGTGCGCGCTGTTTCAACCTTTTGATCCAGCCATCCCGGCCGGATCGGTGCGCTACTTCGATACCGTGGTCTACGGCGATGGCACTACGGCCATGCATGCCGCACAAAAAGCCGCGGCGCAACATCAGGTCGTGGCATGGATTCTGCCCGGTGCCCTGAACGTACCCCGCACCGATCTGGATGGCATCACAATTCTCGAACACCACACACTGCATGCGGTATTCACTTCGCCGCATGAGCCGCAAGCCATCCTTCAATCGGTGCAATGGACAGAACCTGGTTTCGAAGACGAACCGGTGACGATCGAGGCCGGAAGATGGATTGATGCCGATCCAGATCGCAAGCTGCTTCGCGCTGCATCAGCCGAGGCTTCTGATGCAGCGTCGTTCGCCAATTTGCACTGATTTCAGAACGGCCAGGAGATACCGACGAAGCCCCCGACGGCATCGATCGAAGGATTGCGATTATCCCCGTTTTTATTCGCATTGGAAAGATGGAAATACCGTGCGCCGATCTGGAATTCGCCGCCCTGCGTCCCCACCGGTGTGCGCACACCGAGCCCGAAGAAATAATCAAAATTGAAATGCGTGCCGTCACCAAACACCGTGCTGTTCGGCGTGCGCTTGTCAAAATAAGCCATGCCCGCACCCAATTCCCAGAACGGCGTCAGGCCTTGTTCACGCAGACCGCCCAGCAGGCGACTGTCGTGACGAAAAAGCAGATTCAAACCCAGACCCGTCGAATCTCTTGAACCCACCACGTGACTGTCCACGTCATAGCCCACCAACTCCCAGGCCACTGTCCAGTCGGTGCGCAAGCGTTTTTCAATCGCGACACCTGAAAACAGAATCGTTTGTTCGGAAGAAAATTCCTGATAACCCCCGCCGATCACCCGAGGCTGCCAATCGCCTTCCACCAACGGCAGCACCTTGGGCACAGACAGAATTTCCGTCCATGGCGCATCGTCACCGGGCAGCGTTTCATCCGAGGCCGAGTCCATGGCCTGAACCCATGCCGAAACCATGCCCACCAGAACGACCACTCTCAAAACTGAAAGCATGCAATGCCTTTCCTGCCGAATCAGACGCGACGCGCCCGCAGATCGCGCATGTCATCCAGACACTGATCAGGCACACCCTGTGAGCCCAGTGCCGAGCCATGATGTTCGCCGTGAAAATCGCTGCCGCCGGTCGCCAGAATCCCCAGTCGCTCGACCATCTCTTCCAGCCGCCGGCGCCAGATTACATCGTGATCCGGATGCCAGATTTCGACCGCTTCGAGACCGTTGTCGACCAATGCGGCAATCGTATGACGCAGCGCATCAAAATCAGCACATCGCAGTTGAGCCGCGTGCGCCAACGAAGCCACGCCCCCCGCACTTCGAATGGCTGCGATGGCCGCAGCCGCATCGGCCCGTTCCTTGGGAACATAGGCCGCGCCGCCTTCGGCCAGATAGCGATTGAACGCATCCTGAATGGTTTTGGCATAACCCTTTCGGATCAGCACATCTGCGATATGCGGCCGGCCAACGACCCCCTCACCGGCAGTCGCCGAAACTTCATCCAGCGTGATATCCACGCCCAAAGCTCGCAGGCGTTCAATGATGCGCGGATTACGCTGGTCGCGCGCCGCAATCAGACGGCGCATCAATTGCACCAGCTCGGGCGCGTCGGGCCGGACGAAATAACCCAGGATGTGAAGTGTGGCACCGCGCCGGCCCGGATCGCACGACAATTCAACACCCGGAACGAATGTGATGCCATGCTCGGCACACGCCGCCGCACAAACGGCGTGTCCATCCACCGTGTCATGATCCGTCAGCCCAAGGGCAGACAAACCCGCCCGGGATGCCGCCTCGGCCAACTCAGCCGGTGACAAGCGTCCGTCCGAAACGGTCGAGTGACTATGCAGATCAATGGGCATGCGCCCGATTCCTCGTGGACCGGCGGCGCGTGCGGGTCAGTCTGCTTCGATCAAGCCGCGCTCGCGCAGGGCATCGAGAATCTTCTCGACCGACTGCTCAATCGACAACTCAGCGGTGTTGATCACCAGTTCGGCTTTTTCAGGTGCTTCATACGGATCATCGATCCCGGTGAAGCCCTTGATCTCACCCGCGCGGGCCTTTTTGTAAAGCCCCTTCGGATCACGTTGCTCAGCCACCTCGAGCGGGCACTCGACGTAGATCTCGATGAACGGCAGGCCGGCGGCCTGATGCACTTCGCGCACTTTATCGCGATCGATCTTGTACGGGCTGATGAAGCTGGTGATCGTCAGCACACAGGCATCGGTAAACAACTTGGCGACTTCGCCGATGCGGCGGATGTTTTCGGCGCGATCTTCGGCGCTGAAGCCGAGATTCTTGTTCATGCCATGACGAATGTTGTCGCCATCGAGTCGATACGCGCTCAGACCCGCCTGCAGCAGTGTCTGCTCCAGAGCCACCGCCACCGTCGACTTACCACTGGCGCTCAAGCCGGTCATCCAGAGCGTGGCACCCTTCTGGCCGACAGCCTTCTGGCGTTCTTCGGTGGTGACATTGCCTTCGTGCCAGGTGATGTTGGTCGCGACTTGCTTGGCCATGACGGGGTTCTCCTCTCGATCAAAACGGTCTAAAAAACGTGGGAAGGTCGGCGATCATAGCGGCCCTGCCGCAGCATGCCAATCAGCCTTGCTGCGCCGGGTCTGGATCGCGAAGATGCCTGTTATGGATACGCCACGCACCATCGTCGGCCTCGGAGAGGCCTTGTTTGATCTGGTCGACAACGACATGCTTCTCGGTGGAGCCCCGCTGAATGTCGCCACCCATGCCCACGCCCTCGGCAATCTCGGCACCGTGGTTTCGCGGATCGGCCAGGATGATCTGGGCCAACGGCTGCTCGCCGCCCTGCACGAACGCGGCATGCCCACTGATCATGTGCAGCAGGATCCGGATCGCCCCACGGGCACCGTTCGCGTGAGCCTCAGCCTCGGAGGAGAACCGACCTATACGATCGATTCGGATGTGGCCTGGGATGCGCTGCATTTCGATCCCGATCTCGAATCGCTTGCGCGGCACACCGATGCCGTATGCTTCGGCACGCTGGCACAGCGCTGCGCTGAGAGCCGCAGCACCATCCAGCGATTTGTGGAATCAGCAACGCGCGCCGTCCGCCTGCTCGACATCAACCTCCGCGCCGACTTCGAAGACCGGCGCGTGCTTGAGCGCAGCCTCGAGCTGGCCAACGCGTTGAAGATCAACGCCGACGAACTGAATCGCCTCAATCATCTTTTTCAATTGGGTGATGACGACGAACAGCGTCTCGACCGATTGCGCCGCCGATTCAACCTGGGTTGGATTGCGCTGACGCGCGGCGCTGCGGGCACCACGGTGTTCACCGATCAGGGATCGCTGCATGCCGCGCCGGTCGCCGCATCACCCGGCGGTGATCCTGTGGGCGCCGGTGATGCCACGGCTGCGGCATTGCTGCACGGCGCAGTGCGACACTGGGATTGGCCGCGCACACTGACGCTGGCCAACACACTGGGCGCTCACGTGGCTTCGTGTCGCGGGGCATGCCCACCGCACACCGATGCCATCCGGCAACTCGTGGGGCTCGGCGCACCAGCTGACTGAGTTCATTCGCCGCGCGGCGTGAATTTCAGTGAGGCTGAATTGATGCAATGCCGCATACCGGTGGGCGCAGGTCCGTCGTCAAAGACATGGCCCAGATGCCGCCGCACCGGCTGCACAGCAGTTCGGTACGCACCATCCAGAGTTTCTTGTCCACGGACTGATCCACCGATTGGTCATCCACGGCGGCCCAGAAACTCGGCCAGCCGGTGCCTGAATCGAATTTGGTCTTGGCGTCATACAACGGCTGATCGCAACCGATGCACTGATAGACGCCATCCTTCTTGTTATCCCAATATTCGTTCTTGAACGGCGGCTCTGTGCCCTGCTTGCGCGTGACCTTGTACTGCAGCGGTGTGAGCTGCGCCTTCCACTGATCCTCGGTTTTGGTCACGGCATACGACTTGGCTTCGGGCTTGGCCATGGCGACAGACTCCTTGGCTTGATCGGACGTGGATTCGGCCGCAGGCTGATCACAGGCCGACAAAAAAAGACTGATCAGAACAAACAAACCGATGAATCGCATGATGTAAATCTCCAAGGACATTAAAAATCAGGCACTGAAAGCACACGCAAAATTTCTTCGGCCGTGGTGGCCCCCTGTGCCACCTTGTGCATGGCATCATCCCACAGCGGACAATCCAACAAATCTTCGAGGCCCAGCCGACCATTCATCCGAAGCACTTCGCGTCGTGCGGCATGCATCGGCAGAAATTCGAAGACCCCGACCATGCCACGATACCCCGTCTGATGACATTCGGCGCAACCGATGCCGTGTCGGAATGAGGCGCCGGATGGCATCGCCGGCAAACGTTCGAGCACCTCGGGGTCCGGGCTATACGGCTCGGCGCACGTCGCGCAAACCCGGCGTACCAGACGCTGATTCAAAATACCCAGCAGTGCCGAGGCTGCCAGACCCGGATCCGAACCCAGGGTCATCAACCGTTCCACAGCGCTGGCGGCGCGCAAGGTATGCAACGTGCTGAGAACCAGATGGCCGGTCTGTGCCGCCTGCAGCACCACTTGCGCCGTTTCAGCATCGCGGATCTCACCGATCATCAGCACATCCGGATTCTGGCGCATGAACGCTCGACCGAAATCCGAAAAATCCATGTGCCCGGTGCGCTCTTTCTGATTCACCTTCGGCAACACATATTCGATGGGATCCTCCACGCTCAGAATTTTGTTTTCAGGCGTGTTGATCGCACGGATTGATGCATAAAGCGTGGTGGTTTTCCCGCTACCGGTCGGCCCCGTGACCAGCAACACACCACTGGGGCGATGCAGCGCCTGCCGATACGGTTCGGCCACGGCGTCAGGCATCCCCAGTTGTTCGAGTTTCATGTCGATTCGGCGCTCATCGAGAATGCGCAACACCACATCCTCACCCCATGGGCCCGGGCAAAATGCTGTGCGCAAATCAATGCGACGACTTTTCTGGTTTTCATTGAAATAGAACGTTTCAATGCGACCATCCTGCGCGTGACGTCGCTCGGTGATGTCCAGGCCGCAAAGCACCTTCAGGTAATTGAGCACATGCGGTAGATTTGCCGGACTCAACGGCGTTTGGCGATGATGCATCACACCGTCGATCCGATAAAAGCGCAGATCCACGTCGTTTGAATACGATTCGATGTGTACATCGGTGGCACCTGCTCGCACCGCTCAGCGCATCCACCACCATTTCGGGCACGCGCTGATCGCGCTCGAATCGCACGTGGCGATCGAATGACAAATCCAGACGCTCGCGCCCCGCATCCACCGTGACCGCCGTTTCGGATTGCGCCAGCGCAAAACCATGCACCAGCACCCGATCGATTTCATAGGCGTTGAGCTGGATGCGTCGAACCTTGCACTGCAGGCGCTGCCCGACCTCGTACGCACTGACATCATCAAACGGGTCGAGCATGCCCAACGGCACCACCGCTCCGGCCTGAACATGCTGCGCCCCCAGCAGACCGACCTGCCGATCCCGACAGAAGGCCTCATCCAACTGCTGGATGACCGAACGCTTGAGCTTGAAAAATGTCAGATCGACAGCTTCATGATCGATGTAGGAAGACATGGGCGCACTCCCGACCCAGACGGTCCACCTATAAGATGCACGATTCTGGTCATTTCAAAAGGCGAATCATCATGAATGCGGATGCTTCTTCCGAAATGGAGTCGCTAAGGCACCTGGCTGCGGCAGCCGGTATCCCGGTGGCCAGACGCCACATCCTGCTCTGCTGTGATCAAACCAAGCCCAAATGCTGTGATAAGGCGGCTTCACTCGCGGCCTGGGACTATCTCAAATCGCGTCTCAAGACCCTCGGCCTCAGTGAATCCGGCGGTGTGATGCGGACCAAGGCCAACTGCCTGCGGGTCTGTGCCGGTGGCCCGATCGCCGTGGTCTATCCCGAAGGGGTCTGGTACGCCGGCTGCAACCCCGACGTGCTCGAACGCATCATCCAGGAACACCTCATCAGCGGCCGAGTCGTGGAGGAACATCGCCTGTTGACGCAACCCTTGGGGCCGGATGGAGTATCCTTCTAAAGCGTGTCATCGCCTCCATCGCCTCTCCCCATTCCAGGAACTGCACTGTGATTCACCTCCGCTTCGCCTGCGTCGCACTGATCAGCGTACTGGCCTCCGGCTGCATCAAAAGCCAACAAACCCTCACGCTCATGCCCGATGGTTCAGGCAAGATGGAAATCTCGGTGGGGTTCAATACCAAAGCCGGCCAGCAACTCAACGGCGGACTCGGCGGTCCTCCTCCCGGTCAGGTCGGCGGCGGACTCGGCCAGAAGATGATGACCGATCTGGATCCGCTGAAACTCGAATCCGTGGGCGAAGGTTTCGTCGCATTCACCAAGCCTGAAAAACTCGAAGTGCGCGGCTGGGAGATCATCACCTTCACGGCTTACTTCGATGACATCAACAAAGTGAAGATGAACAACAACAAAGAGCGCATCACCTCATTCCAACTGACCAAGCAGGGCGCCGGCGCCGAACTCACGATTGAAAAGCCCATGCTGCAAGGCATGCAGAATGACAAACCGCGTCAACTCGGCGGCAACAACATGCCCCCCGGAAATGCGTGAAATGATGGCCTTGATGCTCTCGGGGCTTGAACTGAGCGAAACGTATCTGATGCCGGGCAAGGTGGAAAAAGCCGAAGGCTTGAATTCAATCGAAGGTCGCGCCGCCAGCATGCGTGTGGTCACCGAAGACTTCCTCGATCCTGATCGCCAGGCCAAACTCAATCCCATTGCCACCGCCGCCAGCCGCACCATCACCTATGCCAACCCAGTCTGGCTGCGGCCGAAATCAGCGCCTTCAAGGCCGAGCTGAAAAAGGCCAAGGCCGAATGGCCCAAGATCAAGGCCGAACTCGAGAAGCAGGCCAAAGACAAACCCCAAGCCCAGTAATCACGCGATCCCGCAGATTCGCCACGCTTTCCCGCAACGCTTGACCGACGGGATCGGTATGATGTGGAACCCCGCGTGGACCCCGAGTGTGTGAACGGAGGTTCACTGTCATGGCCGAGAAATCCGCTCGCCTGAACCGGCTCTTCAATGTCTCCGGCAACTGCTTCGATGTCGCCATCGATCACGGCATGTTCAATGAACGGTCCTTTCTGACCGGCATCGAAGACATGTCGAAGGCGATCCAGACGATCGTTCAGGCCAATCCCGATGCCATTCAGTTGCCGCCCGGCACAGCCCCCCTGCTTCAAAGAATGCCGGGCAAGGGCAAGCCTTCGCTGGTACTGCGCACAGACATCGCCAACTGCTACGGCAAAACGCTTCCCGAAGTCATCTTCTCTGAAATGATCGACCGCCCCGTCGAACAGGCCATCGGCCTGGATGCCGCCTGCGTGGTGGTCAACATCCTGATGCTGCCGGGTCGGCCCGATCTTTACCGGCAATGCGTGGCCAATGCGAATTCGCTCAAGGTCGAATGCGAGCGATACGGCATGCCGCTGATGATCGAACCGCTGGTGATGCAATCCAATGAAAAAGCCGGCGGCTACATGGTCGATGGCGACATCGACAAAATTCTGCCCCTGGTGCGCCAGGCGGCCGAACTCGGTGCCGACATCATCAAAGCCGATCCCTGCGATGACCCCACGCAATACCATCGTGTGATCGAAATCGCCCAAGGCATTCCCGTGCTGGTGCGCGGCGGCGGACGCGCGAGCGATGAAGAAATTCTGTCGCACCGTCGAACTCATGAAGCAGGGCGGCTCGCGGCATCGTCTACGGCCGCAACGTCATTCAACATGACAATCCCGCCGGCATGACCCGCGCCCTGATGGCCATCGTGCACGACAAGGTCGACGCCAAAACCGCTCAAAAACATCTGAAAGGCTGAATCGATGAAGACTTTTCGTTTCGGCATCATCGGCTGCGGCCTGATGGGGCGCGAATTCGCCAGCGCCGCCGCGCGCTGGTGCCATCTGACCGAATCCAAAGCACGCCCGGAACTGGTCGCGATCTGCGACAAAAACACCGATTTATTCGGCTGGTATCAGTCGAATTTCCCGACGATCACGCAGGCCACCACCGAACACGCCGAACTTCTGGCAAACCCGAATGTCGATGCGATTTACTGCGCCGTGCCGCACAGCCTGCATGCGGCGCTTTACACCGACATTCTGAAAGCCGGAAAACACCTGCTCGGTGAAAAACCTTTCGGCGTCGACCTCGAAGCCAACACACAGATTCTCAAAGCGATCGAAGCGCATCCGAAACAACTGGTGCGCTGCAGTTCGGAATTCCCCTTTTTTCCCGGCACGCAGCGATTGATCGATGCGGTTCAGAACGAAGACCTTGGTTCGATCATCGAAGTCGAAGCGGGCTTCCTGCATTCGAGTGATATCAATCCGGACAAACCTATCAACTGGAAGCGCATGGTGGCCGTCAACGGTGCGTATGGCTGCATGGGTGACCTGGGCATGCACGTGCTTCACGTGCCGCTGCGCCTCGGGTGGATGCCCACCAGCGTGTATGCACAGCTTTCGAATCTGGTCACACATCGTCCCGGCGCAGACGGCAAACCCGTGCCGTGTGAAACATGGGACAACGCCACACTGCATTGCCGCGCTCAGCACAAAGGCCAGACCTTTCCGATGACGCTTAAAACCTGGCGCATCGGTCCAGGCGAAACCGATACCTGGACGATCAAAATTCTCGGCACGCGCAAAAGCCTTTCGTATTCCACGAAAGACACCAAGGCGCTGTGGACCATGAACTACACGCCGAGCAGCGCGCAAACATGGTCGCGCGAAGATCTGGGGTACACGCCGCTGTTCCCCACCATCACCGGCCATATCTTCGAATTCGGCTTCACCGATGCCATGCTGCAGATGTGGGCCGCTTACCTTGATGAACTCGCCGGCGGCGACGCCCGCGGCTTCACCTGCGCCACACCGCAAGAGGCCGCAGCCAGCCATCGCGTCTTCACCGCCGCACTCGAATCACACGCCAAAAATCAGGTGGTGACGCTGTAAGAAAACCCGACCTGACTTGGGTTACCGACAGGTTCAAACCCGAAAAATATCCGAAATTTTATCGGACATATCCAATATCTAACCTCCGATTTAGCAAGGATTAAACAAAAGCCTTCTTGCCTCGACCCGGCACGTTTCACCCTGTAAATCCCGTGACTTTCGTTACCGGACTCGGCATAATTCAAGCTCGAAGGATCGACCCGCCGATGGCGGCCTGTGGGAGATACAGGCCATCGCCACCGGCGGTGAGCAAGGAAGCTTGAACGATGAGCGCTGAAGGTGTCATTGAACACGGCGATGTCCGCCGGATCATCCGTCGCAAGATCAAGGTCGATGAAGTGATCGGCTCGCTTGAGCTCGACGTGATCGGTGTGGACCTCGAGGGTCATCCGAACCGACATCTGGCCGAACGCCTGGCCGCCCTCTATGACAGGGCAGATCACTCGTTCTACTACCGCCCACCGGTCTTCGCCGATGCCGTCGACGGCTCCTTCACCACCATGCTTCGATCGCTGCCGGTCCACAAATTGACCTATCAGCGGCAGCTTGATCGTGTCCGAAAGATGGCCGAAACGCTGATGGCTCGCCCGACCCCCACCAGCGCCTGATTGAGCTGCACCACTTTCCCCGTGACCACACTTTGTGCTGTTCTCTCGCGTCATGGTCCGATAAAATGGACTGGTGCCGCACTCGATTCATCCAATCTCTCGATCTTCATCCGCCTTTTTTCGGTGGGTGGCTTTGTGGATGTGCGCCGGCCTGATGTCCGGCTGCATCTTCGGCTCCCGATACAAGCCGCGCGAACTGCGTCAGCTTGACTCCACCGGTCAGGTGATCGGCCTGGATCTGCAGCGCACGATGCTCGACACCGCAAAAATGCAGGAGATCGCCGACATGCATGAGCTGCGCGATCTGAGTCTGCATAAAACCAACGCCAATGATGTCGCCCTGCTCTACATCAAGGATCTGAAACATCTTCAGACACTCGGCCTCGGCGAAACCGACGTGACCGATGAGGGACTGGTCCATCTCGCCAGTCTCCCCGACCTCGTTTCGCTGTGGCTCAACAGTACGGGTGTGACCGATGCGGGCCTTGAGCATCTGAAGAAACTGAAAGGGCTGCATTATTTGAGTCTGCACGATACTGCCGTCACCGAAGCCGGCTTGGCGGAACTCGAAAATGCTTTGCCCAACCTAGCGCTGGTTCACTACCGACCGAAAATCAAGCCAAAGGAGTAAAGATCGAAACATCGCCGCATGGTGAGGATGCGGCATACGATTTGCTAGAGGGACAGATGAGGGAGTCACGGTACGGGTGGACTCGGTTTTTCACCGGACAGGAGCCCGTCAATGCCCAAGTATCCGATCGAACCAGAGGCCTTCACCGAGCGCGTCGCCAAACAGGTTCACAAGCGTCTTGGACGCGGTGTGATTGCAGTCACCGGACCGCTCGAACTCACACACGAATCACGGCGGGTGGATCTCGAAGATCTTTACCGCTTGGTCCGCCAGGACCCGGATGAAGCCGCCACTACGGTACGCGACTTCGCCGATCGACTGGCCAACGAACATCAGTTACGCCAGACCCCCCTGCCATTCGAATTGGTGGTTGAACGCGTGCTGCCGCGCATCTGCCCTTTTGATTACTTCAAGGGCAAACGCGCCGACCTCATGGCGCATCAGCTGTTCGTCAACGACACCGTGATCCTTTACGTCATCGATCTCAATGGCGTGAATGTGCCGGTCACCACCGAACAATTGATCCGGTGGGGCGCCAGCATCGACGACCTCGACAGCCTGGCCCGCGCCAATCTCGCGGCGCATCAACCCGAACTCGAACTCACGGTCTTTCATACCGACGATGGTTCAGCTGCCGTACTCGACACAGGCGACGGTTATGACGCCTCACGTCTGCTCCTGCAGCAAATCCATGACAAAGTCGCGCCGGAAATGGGGCGCACCTTCCTCGTGGCCATTCCCACACGCGATGTGTTCATCGCCTTCCCGACCGGAAGCTGCGAGTTTATGGATCGCGTGCGATCACGCATCGACAATGATTACCGCCGCCTGCCGTTCCCGATCACCAATGATCTGTTCCTGATGACGCCCGATGGCGTGGCCGAATGGCAGGACGCCGCGTAACGCCGCAGGCCTAGTCGGAGGCCTAGTCGGAGGCCTAGTCGGAGGCCTAGTCAGAGGCCTAGTCAGAGGCCTGTATGACCAACCAGACTTGTGACGATGACGCCGTTCGCCGTTAAACTGTCGGCGACATGATTTTATTGATCGATAATTACGACAGCTTCACCTACAACCTCGTGCAGCGCATCGGCGAGCTCGATGCGACAATCGAACTGCGTGTGGTCCGCAACGACAAGATCACTGCGGATGAAGCCGAAGCACTGGCCCCGGATCATGTGATCATTTCACCTGGCCCTTGTTCACCTCAAGAAGGTGGCGTGAGTAACGACATCATTCGGCGCTTTGCGGGCAAGGTGCCTCTGCTGGGTGTGTGCCTCGGCCACCAGTGCATCGGTCACACGCACGGCATGACCGTCGATCGTAATGATCGATTGATGCACGGAAAAACCTCCCCCATCCATCACGACGGCCAAGGCATCTTCGCGGGCATGAGCAATCCCTTCACCGCCACGCGCTATCACAGCCTGGTGGTGCGCCGCCATACGATCGACGAATCGCAATGGGTGGTCAGCGCCTGGACCGATGAAGACGAAGTCATGGGTCTGCGCAAAAAAAACAGCGAGGCCCCGCTCGAAGGTGTGCAGTTCCACCCCGAAAGTTTTCTCACCACCGAAGGCCCCTTGCTGCTGGCAAACTTTCTGGGGTTACCCAAGCCCGATCTGACGCGCTTCGCCGGTGGATAATCGCGCCGTATCCGATCCTGCGAAAAACACGACCTCAGAAGCCGAACGCCGCACTGCAATTGAACCGCTCAGTGCGCGTTGTATACTCCTGTCCTCCATTTCCCGGGAGTTTTGCGCATGTCATTCAAACGGTCCGTCCAGGCCCTCACGGTCGCTTTGGCCCTTTCACTGGGAAGCACCGCCTTGCAGGCGCAGGCGACTGCAGCCCCTGAAATCAAAACCGAAAAACGCGCCGATGCCGGCAAACCACGCAACGTCATCTTCATTCTTTCAGATGACCATCGCTATGACGCCATGGGCTTTCTCAAGAAATACGACTTCCTGAAAACGCCCCATATGGATGCGCTCGCCGCCGAAGGCGCGTATCTCAAGAATGCCTTTGTCACGACCTCGCTGTGTTCACCGAGCCGCGCGTCGATTCTCACCGGCCAGTACATGCACAACCATCGCGTGGCCGACAACAATGATGATCCGAACCGGCCACCGCTGGTGCTGTTTCCTCAATACCTCAAGAAAGCCGACTACCAGACAGCGTTCATGGGCAAATGGCACATGGGCGGCAACGATAATCCGCAACCCGGGTTCGATCGCTGGATCAGCATGCGCGGCCAGGGCGAGTATTACCCGCGACCCGGCAAAACCATGCTGAACATTGACGGGAAATCCACGCCTCAGAAAGGCTACATCACGGACGAGTTGACCGATTACGCCCTCGAATGGCTCAACGGTGTGGATCTGAACAAACCGTTCTTTCTCTATCTGTCACACAAAGGTGTGCATGCCGGATTCGATCCCGCCGAGCGACACAAAACGCTCTACGACGATGCCACCATCGCCACGCCCGAAACCCAGTCGGTCGAAGCCAATCTCGACAAGCCGCTCTGGGTGCAGAACCAGCGGAACAGCTGGCACGGTGTCGACTTCCCCTATCACTCCAGCCTGGATGTGAAGGAGTATTTCCGAAAATACTGCAAGGCACTGGCCTCCGTCGATGATTCGATCGGCCGCGTGATGGCATGGCTCAAGGAAAAGAAACTCGATGAATCCACGCTCGTGATTTACATGGGCGACAACGGCTTTCTCTTCGGCGAACACGGCCTGATCGACAAGCGCAACGCCTACGAAGAATCCATGCGCGTGCCGATGCTCGCCCGCTGTCCGGAGCTGTTCCAAGGCAATAAAGTGATCGACGGCGTGGTGGCCAACATCGACATCGGCCCCACCGTCCTTGAGTGCGCCGGATTGAAAACACCCGACCGCATGGACGGCGCAAGCTTCCTTGGATTGCTCACCGGCAAAACCGAAAAGAAGGATTGGCGCGACTATCTGCTGTACGAGTATTACTGGGAATACAACTTCCCGCACACACCCACCATCTTTGCGCTGCGGGGCGAACAATACAAATTCATTTCCTACCACGGCATCTGGGATACCGATGAACTCTACGACCTCCAGGCCGACCCGCAGGAAAAACACAACCTGATCAACGACCCCAAACAACAACAGTTGATCCGCACGCTGCGCGACAAGCTGCATCAGAATCTCGTCGACACGAACGGTGATTCGGTACGCTTCAGCCAGAAGAAAAATCTCGGGGCTCACCTGCGTCATCGAAACCGTTCGCAAGCCGCGGAATTTCCGGAAGATTTCCTGCGCAACCAGAACGGTCGCGATTGATCGCTCTCGCTGCCGCATGAATATTAAAATCCTTAAAAAAATCCGCGACGGCGGCCGAAGCATCACGCGCTGACACAATTTCATAAAATTCTTGATGCCCCAGGCCTGACTTAAGCCGGGCTCGTTCTATATTAGAAGTTCGTGCCCGCACATTCTCCGGAGCTTCCCATGCGATTTGTCGCCCTTTTTACACTGCTGCTGACTTTCAGCCTCACAGCCTGCATCCTGCCCGAAAAAACCTCGGAGGCTTCTGCCGCTGCGGCCAAACCCAATAAGCCCAATATTGTTTTCGTATTGGCGGATGATCTGGGGTACGGCGATCTGGGCTGCTTCGGACAGAAGCTCATTCAAACACCGCATCTGGACCAGATGGCGGCCGAAGGCATGAAATTCACGCAGTTCTATGCCGGAGCCACGGTGTGCGCGCCTTCGCGCAGCGTGTTAATGACCGGTCGTCACGGCGGGCGCACCTGGGTGCGCGGCAACGCGGCGCCGAAGCCGCAAACGCTCCGCGTCGAAGACATCACCGTCGCCGAAAGGCTCAAGGCTGCCGGCTATGCCACAGCCCTTTGCGGCAAATGGGGTCTGGGCGAAACCGACACGGTCGGCCATCCCAACAAAAAAGGCTTCGACCATTTTTTCGGCTATCTGAATCAGCATCACGCACACAACTACTATCCGCCGTTTCTGTTTCGAGACGGCGAAAAAGTGAAACTGCGCAATGTGCCCGCCGACGATCCGAAAGCCAACGACCCGCGCGGCGGCGGCTGGTCAAAGGAAAAAGTCGACTACTCGCATGATCTGATCACCGATGATGCCTTCGCCTGGCTCAAGACGCACAAAGACCAACCCTTCTTCCTGTACATGGCACTGACCATTCCGCATGCCAACAACGAAGGGGCGCGCGGCACGAGCAACGGCCAGGAAGTACCGGACTATGGCATCTACGCCGGAAAAGACTGGCCCGATCCTGATAAAGGGCAGGCGGCGATGATCAGCCGTATGGACCGTGACATGGGGCGTCTGTTCCAACTGCTGCGTGATTTGCGCATTGAGAAAAACACACTGGTGGTCTTCACATCCGACAATGGCCATCACAAAGAGGGCCGCAACAATCCTGAATTCTTCGATGCCAACGGCCCGCTGCGCGGCATGAAACGCGATCTGTATGAAGGCGGCATCCGCGTACCCACGATCGCACGCTGGCCGGGTGTGGTGCCCGCCGGAAAAACCAGCTCGCACATTGCGTCATTCACTGATTTCATGGCCACCGCGTGTGATCTGGCCGGTATCGAAACACCTGAAACCGACGGCCTGAGTTTCGTCCCTGCCTTGCGCGGCGATACGAAATCGCAGAAAACACACGGCTATCTGTACTGGGAATTTTACGAGCAGGGCTCAAAGCAAGCGGTGCGCTTCGGAAACTGGAAAGCCGTGCGCATGCCGATGTTCACCGGGCCGATCGAACTTTACGACCTTTCCAACGATCTGGGCGAAACCAGCGACATCGCCGACCAGCATCCGGAACTCGTGGCGAAAGCCGCCGGCTACATGAAAGAAGCTCACGTGCCGAACCCGAACTGGAAAGTTCCGGCTCCGAAAAACAAGAAGTGAACCGCCACGTTCAGCACGGCTCATGCACACTGAACAGTAGATTGACCAGTCGATCCGGTTCGCGTGCGATCGCACGCAACCGGTCAGGCCAAGTCTGAATGCCCAGCGTCACCCATGCGCCGGGCGCAGAGTCTTCCACCGTCATCCATGCGAATCGAGATTTGAGGATTGCAATCAGATCCTCGACGTTCCAGTCATACCGCGCGGCGTGATGCGCGCCGAATTCCATCAACAATGATCGACAACCTTGAATCGCTTGCGTCATGCCGCGCAAGGCCGGCAACTCCGCGCCTTCCAGATCCATCACGATCAGATCCCACGTGCCGGGCGCATCGTCATCGAATCGCACGATGCTCACCAAAGAGCCTTCAACCGATTCGCCACGCAGCGAAGCCGGGTCGATGCGCCCCTGCCCCGTATTCGCTCCGCCCGGGCAAAACACCGCATCGCCCGTTCGATCCCCCACGGCCGCACAGCGCAGATCGACGTTGTGCAGCGCATTGAGACGGACATTCATCTCGAGCAATTTAAAATTATTCGAATCCGGCTCATAACCGATCACCTGATCGGCCAGTCGCGCCAGAGGAATCAGATACGTGCCGATATGCGCTCCGAGCACCGCCACCGAAGATTCAGCATCCATCTGCCGCTCGAGCAGCGCCAGATCATGCTGACCGTATCCCCCCTGTTCGAGCAGGCGCGCCGTGATCGATCGATCCTTCGGCGACGCGATGAAAAGCCCCTGCGCGGTTTCAGCCACAATCCCGATGCCATAATCGCGCATGGCGGCACGACGCAGCATGCGATCGATCCATCGCCGAAATTTTTTACGAACACGCATCACACCAGACCACTATAAAATGAGGCATCACCGGATGATCTTCCCCAATGGTAGCGTCGCCTCGATTTCTCACCATCGCCCTTCTGCTGGCCGCCACCATTCATGCGGCTGACGGCGTTGCATTGCGATACCACTTGCAGCCGGGCACGGCCTTTCGCGACACCTGGTCCGGCTCGGTCCGCGCAGAAGACGGCCCTCCCGGCGTACCGGCACTGATCTACACCATGGTCTGGTGTACGGACTACGAAGTGCTCGCCGTCGATCCCGACGGTGCCATCACCCTGAAACAAACTTACGTCAGCGAACAAACCACCATCACCCAAGCCACGCGACATTGGCGCTGGCCGCGCCCCATGCAGGTGTTTGACAGTCTGAATCCGCAGGATCCGACCCACCATCTCACCCGCGAGCGTCTGGCACACTACGGTCGTCATTTTCAGTTCACGCTTGAGACCGACGGGCGCGTGCGATCCATCGAAGGCCTTGATCGCATGATCAATCAGATCGTGCTGTTCGCACAGACGTTGCCCGAACGCGAAGCTGAATTTCGTGAACAACTGAATCGCCGATTCGACCCCGTGGCCGTGCGCGTCGATCTGGAAAGCCGGTTTCGGAATTTCCCGGACGATCCCGCCCGACTCGACGAACCCTGGGAACGGGATTTCGATACGCTCAGCTGGATTCCCAACCGCATCCACGCGCAGGTGATTCCCAAAGCGATCGATGACGCTGCGGTGCATGTCGCTTTCGTCGGTCGCTTGATGGATTCGCCGCTGGCCAAACCACGACAACTCGAAGACGGCCTAGAACGCTGGACCGGCATTCGCGGCGATTCGCACGGTACTTTTTCGATCGACCGAAAAACCGGCTGGAAAACCGCGCAGACTATTTTGGAAAATCTTTCAGCCGCGCACACGCTCAGCCACGATAACGCCCCTGAACACCATCGGCCCTACCGACGCTGGGCTCAGGTGATGCTCAACAGCGAGCGTCGCGCTAACGCGACGATTCTGAAGCGGCATCCGGCTCGATAATCTCAAACCGTGCGCCCGTGGCACGAAGCTGGTCCAGCAGGCGCGCGCCCATGCGAATGCGCATTTGCACCGAATCCACGTCATACGTGCGATCCAAAACTTCTGAACGGTTTTCCAAAAACTGCAGCGCCTTGCCTTCGCGCATCGGCACACGCACCGTCATCGTCAGAATACGACCGCGAGCCTGCTCGCGAATATGCCCGATCACCGCGTCCAGTCCCAATCCCTGCGACGCACTGATGGGCAGGGCCGACGAATTTTCCTGCGTCCAGGCCAGAATCTCCGCATTATTCTTGAGGCGATCGATCTTGTTGAGCAGAAGCAGACGCGGTTGCGTATCGGCGCCGATGTCATCCAGGACTGTGTTGACCGTATCCAAATGTTCGCGGGCTTCGGGGTCGGCCACGTCGAGCACGACCAGCAGTAAATCGGCGTGAATCGCCTCTTCAAGCGTCGCACGAAAACTGGCCACCAGATGATGCGGCAGATCACGAACAAAACCCACCGTATCCGAGAGCATGACGCCCTCGCCACCGCCCAGCTCAAGCTTGCGCGTGCGCGTGTCGAGCGTGGCGAACAGCTTATCATCGGCATACACATCGGCACCGGTCATGGTGTTGAACAACGTACTCTTGCCGGCATTGGTGTATCCCACCAGACCCACAAGAAAATGATCCTTCTTGCGATGGGCCACTTCACGCTGCTTGCGCGCCTGCACCCGTTCGATTTCGCGGCGCAGTTCAGCCTTGCGCTGTTGAACGATGCGCCGATCGATTTCAAGCTGTTGTTCACCCGGACCGCGCGTGCCGATCCCGCCCACGATGCGCTCCAGATGCGTCCACATCGCCCGCAGTCGCGGATAGGTGTATTCCATCTGAGCCAGTTCGACCTGAAGTTTCGCTTCATGCGTGCGAGCACGATTCGCAAAAATGTCGAGAATCAATTCCGACCGATCGAGCACTTTGCATTTGGCCGGCGCAAGAATCTCTTCAATGTTCCGGATCTGGGAGGGCGAGAGATCATTCTCGAAAATCACCACATGGGCTTCGCGGGCTTTGGCCAACTCGGCCAGTTCCACGACCTTGCCCTTGCCCATGTAGGTGGCCGCCGAGGGGCGCTGACGGATCTGCACCATCTGATCGATCGGCAGCGCCCCGGCTGTTTCTGCCAGGGATCGCAGTTCGGTCAGCAGCGCGGGATCATCCAGCCCTTGCATGCCGGGTGGCATCACCGGCAACACAGCGGCGAGAATCGCTCTTTCCTGCTGGACAGAGGTATCGGTGCGATGGACGGTCGGATGACTCACGGTAATGCGTTCCAGGGCCCGCAGATCGAATCGACGGGCGACTTGTCATCGTAGCATATCCTTGTGAAAACAAGGCTTGGCGGCCCTTCCGGTTGACGGATAGAATGAGTTCCCCCACTCACAGGAGACCTTGATGTCCTCCAGACTGAAGACCGAATTGATCGTCCTGGCCGTCTTGGTGGGTGCTCTTCTGGGTCGGATTCCCGACACGCTGGCCATCTTCAGCAACGACTACAAATCCTTCGACTCCTTTGTCGATGTGCAGCGCGAGATCGTGCGGCACTACGTCGAAGAACCCGATCCAGACAAAATGATGCGCGGTGCCATCGAAGGCATGATCAAAACCCTCGACGATCCGCACACCAACTACCTGCCCCCGGAAGAACTCGAACAGTTCGACAAGAACACGCGCGGTTCGTTCAGCGGCATCGGCGCCGTCATCTCATCGCGCGATGGGCAATTGATTGTCGTTTCACCGCTGGAAGACTCCCCCGCTTACGAAGCCGGCATCAAGGCCGGCGATGCCATCCTCGAAGTCGACGGCAAATCCACCGAAGGCGAGACCACCACACAGGCCGTCAAACGCATCACCGGCCCCGAAGGCTCACAGGTCGAACTGAAAATCCGCCACGAGAATGGCGTGGAAAAAGTCGTCAGCGTCACACGCCGAACGATTCAGATCCAGACGGTCAAAGGCTTCCGCCGAAATGCCGAGCATCACTGGGATTACTGGCTCAACGCCGAAAAAGGCATTGCCTATATCAATCTCACGCAGTTCTCCGGCAATACCAGCGACATGCTGCGCAAGGCCATCGGCGAAATCAATGAAGGCTCCAAACTCAAAGGCTTGATTCTCGACCTGCGATTCAACCCCGGCGGCCTGCTCAGCCAGGCCACCGAAATCTCGGACATGTTCCTCGACAAGGGTGTCATCGTCTCCACCGAAGGTCGCACCAGCCCGAAAGAAGTCGCCGAAGCCGATCCCGCCACCGTGGGTGATTTTCCCATTGTGATTCTGGTGAACCAGTACAGCGCTTCAGCGAGCGAAATTGTTTCGGGCGCTTTGAAAGATAACCAGCGCGCCACCATCGTGGGCACGCGCACCTTCGGCAAGGGTTCCGTGCAGCAAGTCCGCGGGCTCGCCGGCGGCAATGGCGCGATCAAAGTCACCACCGCCTATTACTACCTGCCTTCAGGTCGAAGCCTGCACCGTCGGACCGAAAGCGAAGTCTGGGGCGTGGATCCCACCGATGGTTTCTACGTCCCCATGTCGGGCGAGCAAATCGAAAAAATGCAGGAAGCTCGACAGGCCAGCGATGTCATCAACGCCGATGACGGCAACAAGGCCCCCGCGATCACCCCTGAATGGCTGCGCGACACGCGATTCGATCCGCAACTGGCTGCCGCCCTTGAGGCCATGGGCACACGTCTTGAAACCGGCAAGTTCAAACCCCTCGGTGCGGACAATGCCACACTGCAATCTCATCTGAGCGAACGCAAAAATCTCGAACAGCGCCGCGAGCGCTTCCAGGAAGGCCTGGACGAACTCAACAAGAAGCTCAAGGAACTGGATGACAAGATCGCCAAAATCAGCGGTGATCCGAATGCCAAGGCCCCTGAAGAAACACCGAAAGCCGATGGCGACAAAAAGCCTGAAGAACCCAAGCCCTGACCTTCAGGTTTCTCGAACACACAAAAAGGACGCCTCGTTGAGGCGTCCTTTTTTTTATGACTGATTCAATTCCTCGCTCAGAGCTTGAGCGCCTTCTTCACCGCAGCCTTGGATTTACCCAGACCTTCGGTCACCATTTCGAGGGCCGGGCGCTTCCAGTATGCACGGTTGAACAATTCAAGCGACAGATAGGTATGACAACCACTGGCGGCCAGATCGGTAAAGATTTGATCCAGCGGCGCGATGCCATCACCGGGAAACACGCGATGCTCGTCCTTGATCGTCTCACGCGGGGGATCGGCCGGATAGTCATTGACATGGAAACAGTGCAGGCACTGATTGCTCAGCAATTTCAGACCCGCCGCATCCGATCCGCCCTTGTAGACGTGATACACATCCGGCAGCACGCAGGCATCGGGGTGACCTGATTCGATCGCCACAAAGACCGCTTCGCCCAGGCGCGAAAGATTCTTCGAGAATCCCCACACTTCAACTTCCGGAATCACACCTGCTTCACGCCCCACTTCAAGCAAGGCGTGATAGCGCTCTGCGGCGGCAAACAGATTCAAGCCCGGCTCGTTGGTCGCACCCGCGGCGGCGCGGCCAGATGCGTACCACCGATGCGCTTCACCAGCCCCATATCATGACGCGCCTGCTCCAGGCCCTTTGCCCGTTGAGCATCATCGTCCACGATCCATTGCGCAAAACCGATCGCGCTGACGATCTTCACATTGCGATCGGCGGCCAGCTTCTTCATGTCATCGAGCGATCCGCCGTCTTTCTGATAATTTTCAATGTCCGAGATCCACGGCTCGAGCGCGTCGTAACCCGCATCCGCCGCCACTTCAATCTGCTGCTTGAGCGACAGCTTCTGCCCGCGCACCGTTCCGGTGTTCAGGCAATAGTTGAACGGATCGCCCGGCGTGCGCTCCGCCGCCTGTAAACCGCGCGGTGCTGTCCAGGTCATGGCGGCCATGGCGGCGGTTGCTCCACCAAGCCATTGACGTCGTGTGGGTCGCTTGCTCATCTGACCAACCTTTCCATGGAGGTGAATTCGGAAAATATTACCTGTACGTATCATCGAGGACAAGCAAGCCTTGCCCGCGTCACAGCGACAAACCAACTCCGGCCACTATCACGGTGCCTCCAAAGCCATCACACGAATACCGGCCAGATCATCGCTTTTGGTCTGCGACCACACGACCACCGCCGTACCCGACACAGACACGACGCGCGGATATTCCGCCGATGTGTTCTCGGATGAGATCTTTCGGGTATCGGCCCACGTCTTGCCGGCGTCATTCGACCAGACGCCGAATACCGCCGATCGATCCTGATCGACATCACTCCAGACGATCAGAATCCTGTGATTCGGAAAACGCCCAGATCACTATGCGATGCCGTGACATCCGCCAGTCGGCGATCGCCCGCCCAGCTTTGACCGGCATCGGATGAACGGGCGTAATAAAGACCGCCTCGCGCGCCGGCAGTCCAGACCGTCGCGTGAACTTGAAGTGATGATGCCGCCGATTCCAGCGCCAATCCACCCCCCGCATGCGGGCAAGCTTCGATGCGCCAATCAAAGGCCACCGGCGACGCTAGGATTTTCCAATCGGATTGACTGTTCACCTGCGATGCGACACGCAAATCACGCGGATCACGATCACGATACAACGCCATCAACTCTCCCCGATCACCGACCGCCAAGCGGTTCCAGCAACATTCACATGTCTGCGCATCAATGATTCGCGATGGTTGCCAACGGGCACCGGCATCCGAGGAATGCGCATGATGGAGGCCGCGCAGTTCGCGATGCGACCCGAGCCAGATCAGATCGGCGCTCCCGTCCGCACGCATGATCAGATCGCAAAATCCCTGACTGAGCGGACGATCCTGCACCGCGGGCGCCGGACCAGCCTGCCATGTTCGGCCACCATCCGAAGAGAGGGCGCTGCGCATCGGGCCACTGCCCATGAACCCTTCACCCGATGTGCTCCAAACGGCGATCAGACGATCACCGTTTGCGGCGATCTGTGGGTCATTGCCCCGGTGAGCGCCATGCAGCGGACCATGATCCATGGGCAGCGTGACAGGCGCCGACCAAGTTTTGGTTCCATCACGCGATACAGTGTGCCGCAATTCAAGCCGGCCTTCCGCACTTCGAACGGCGCCGATCAGATGAAGCATTGGCCCGTCTGCATAAGCGTCATAAGCCATGACGCTTTCAGCCTGACGACTCAGAGGGCATGACGAAGCCTGCGGAACATCCGCATATCCGCCCCGGACGATCATGCCGATCATCAAACACGCGCCGGCCAGACACGCCCAACGCATTGCGGCCGTATGAATCTTGTCTTCTCGCATCATTGAGGTTCCTTAAAAACGACGTTCGAGTCCGAAGTAAGCCGAGATGCCGTCGCCCGGTAAAAATTGAGCTGCGCTCACACCCGGCGTTCCCAATGAGGTGATGACGCCTGTGCTTGCCGCATAATTTTCATCCGTCAGATTGCGGGCATCGACGAACCATGACCAGCCCCGACCCGCAGGACCCCCAGCGCGACAACCCAAAACGGCATAGTGATCGGCCTGCAAATCATTGGCCATGTCCACGAAGGCTTTGCTCGCCAACTGCACATAAGGACCGAAATAAAAACCACCGGCGTTTTCATAGCGTAGTTCGATGCGCCCCATATGCTCGGGCACGCCGGGAAGTCGGTTGTCGCCATAGGTGGCGTCCCCGTCAAAACGGAAGTCATTCCAGTTGTAAATGACATTGAGAAAAATGCGGTCAGCGGCAATCGGTTCATCCATCGGATTGGCCGATTCCCAGATCGACCACCGCGCGCCCGCTTCGACACCGCGATGCACCGTGTCATCCGCATTCACCGTGCGCGACGCGCCACCGGGCGCCACGTTGTAGCTCAGCAGTTCATCCCGCAGCCATGCGTGGTAATAAGCGATGTCCCATTCCAGCGCACCATGCGCCCCGCGCGTGCCGAACTCGACCGTCCATGCCGACTGGTTATCCAGCTCGAGAAGGCCGCTGCCGCCGATGTTGGCCAACTCGCCGTAGGAAGGCGGCTCGTCACTTCGGCTGACATTGCTGAACCATTGAGATTGGGGATCGATTTGTCCAATCAAACCGAATTTGGGATTAAGCGCCGAAAAATCCTGGTAGTCGGACTGATCGCCATCGGCCAGAAAATCGTCGTCGAAATCGCGGTCCGCCCACATCGCCTGCAACCCAAGCACCCATGACAAGCCCGGCTGGAATTCCTGTTGGTTTTCAATGAAACCTTCAACCACCGTCGCCAACTGCTCGCCGTCCGCCGTGAGCGCTCCGGGATCACCCGAAACGTTCGCGAAGCGGCGAGCTGTGACCCATCCGTACATCAAATTGACGCCTGCCGTAAAGCGATTGTTTTTTCCGTTCCACGGCGTGTGGTCGGTGTAAATCAATGTGGTGCCGATGTCGTTCGACACATTGTCGATGACCTGAAAGATCGGATGAAACAAATCCGAGTAACTCCAATAAGCGGTCACCGCGAACGTCGCGTCATCGTCACCCCATGCGGTTCGATTGGCGAGTCGCGCAAAAGCGCTGATCTCGATGATGATCGCCGGCCACATTTCCGGCATTGGCCTGCGTGGGATCCGCTTCCATCTGCGCCTTGGTGAGGTTGCCAGGCAGCGCCGAACGGCTGTCTGAAATCATCCAGTAAAACCGCGACTCGGCCTCGTCGGACAGTTTGAATCCGACATTGCCGAATAGGGCCTGGTTGTCCTGATGAGCATGATCTCGAAATCCATCCTGAGAAAAATGAGAAAGCGAAAGGTAATGGTCGGTATTCTCGTCCACGTGACCGGCGCTGACCTGACCGCGAAGGAAATCAAAACTGCCCGCCTCGGCTCTGATCTGAAACGGATAAGCGGTCTGGCCCGTCTGCGTGACCAGGTTGATCGCTCCGCCGAGTGTGGAGGATCCGAACTGCAGTGCGTTGGCACCTCGATACACCTCGACATATTGAAGCACCATCGGATCGATGGATTGAAAATCACCGCTCCCGTCCGCGAAGGAAATCGGGATACCGTCCTGCAGCAACTTGATGCCGCGCAGGTGAAAGGTTCTTTGCAGACCCGAACCGCGAATCGACAAACGCGATTCCTGGGCTCCGAAGCGCGGCTGAATCGTCACGCCAGGTGTGTTTTCCAACACATCGGTCAGATTCGCCGCCCGATGCTTCAGAAATTCATCGGCTTCGATCAGATTCGTCCCGCCCGGTACGCGCTGCAACGCCTCTTTCGCCTCATGCGAAGAGGGCGCCGTCAACGTGCCTTGCGCTTCAGGCTTGACGATAATTTCCGGAACTTGAGAAGGCTGCTCGGCCGCAAAGCCATACGGCGCAAGAACAGCGCACGTCATGATCGCCAACAGGTGTATACACCTCATGATTTGTGACTCTTAAAGCGCACGGGTTGCGCAAAGTGATCGCATCAACGGCACACGGCCGCCATGCATGAAGTCGTCAATAGCAAGAACGTTGATCCGACTCAGACACATGCGGCCGGCGGAGCGCGGCTGCACAAATGATATTGCGGATCGACGAGAATCCGACGGCGATCCGACGAATCATTGGAGCTATCAACAACATCCGTCGCGTGAACAAAGTGAATCAGATCACCGGGCACATCCAGCTTGCCGATCATTTTGCAGATCGCGCAACACCGGGACGGGTCTTCTTTCGAATCCGAAGATTGCGGCGCATCGGTCGCTCTGGAACAACATTGCCGCAGGGTGCATTGAGCGACACCGCCGGTCTCACCTGACAGACGCACCGCGCCGCGCCGATGCGCCGGCAGCGCCACCGCGAACCAAAGGATGGCCCAGACCATGACACCGAAGTGAATCGAGCGAATGCTCATAGGGAAGGACCGCAATCATATTGCCGACCCGCCGCACGAACAATACGTATGCGGCACTTCTCTTGCGACAAACATCGAACCATTCGCCCGACACCGAACCACGGATGCCGCCGTAAACGCGGCCCAGCAACAAACCCCACAAGCGTCACACCGGGACCTCACGCATCGCGTTCCGACCCGCGCAATGCATCTCCAAGCACACAAACAGGATGCAAACCGCCGGATTTCGCATCGCAGGAACTCCGCTACAATACGCCACCTTATTATGGCCCGACCCCATTACAGCCTGGCAATTGAGACCTCCTGCCCACAGGGTGGCGTGGCCCTCGGCCGCGATGACACGCTGCTTGAGGCGGTATCACTCGGCGAACAGCGCCGCCATGCCGTGCGTCTGATGCCCAGTATTTCCGAGCTATGCGCCAAGCACGATGTGCGTCCCGGCGATCTGAACGAGATCCATGTCTCGACCGGTCCAGGTTCTTTCACAGGTCTGCGTGTGGCCATCACCACCGCCAAGATGCTGGCTCACATGACCGGCGCCCGTTTGATCGCGGTCTCCACACTTCAGACGATTGCCTGCAACGCGCCGCCCGAGATTGACCGCGTGGCCGTCTGCCTGAACGCCAAACGCGGCCAATGCTTTACCGGCATGTTCGAGCGCGATGGAACCACCTGGCGGCAAACACTGGCGCCGTGCCTCATGACACCGCTTGAACTGGCCGATCAATCCGGCGGAGTCATGGCCGTGATCGGCGATGCCGCCGTCCAACAACTCGACTGGCCCAAGGGATGCCGGCGACTTGATCCGGCTCTCGCTGATCCCCGCGCCGAATCGGTGTGGCAGATCGGTCGACGACTTTCACGCGCCGATCAAACGGTCGATCCGATCGCACTGGTTCCACATTATGTCCGTCTGCCCGAAGCCGAAGAAGTCTGGCGCCAGCGACAAAACGCCGGCGCGCAACCTGCCTGAGAACACCCATGCTGCCAACAGTCGCCATTGTGGGACGCCCCAACGTGGGCAAGTCCAGTCTGCTGAATATTCTTGCGGGCCGTCGCATCAGCATCGTCGACGATCTTGCCGGTGTGACGCGCGATCGCGTGAGCACTGTCATAGAACTGCCGCCCGCGCAAGACAAATCGCCCGCCCGCTGGTGCGAACTGGTCGATACCGGCGGCTACGGTGTTTACAGTGGCGATGCCGAACAATCGGTGCTTACACCCAGTATCGAATCACAGATCGAACGCGCCGTCAGAGAAGCCAAACTCATCCTGTTTGTGGTTGATACACAGACCGGGATCACGCCGCTCGATAAAACGTTTGCCAGTGTGCTGCGCAAGCAGGCGACCGATCCGACGCGCATCATGCTGATCGCCAACAAATCCGATCACCCTGAGATGGATCCGCAGGCCTCCGAAGCGATGTCGCTGGGATTCGGCGAACCATTCTGCTTCTCGGCCACGACAGGGCGCGGCAAAATCGAATTGCGCGAACGCATCGCCGACCGACTCGACTTCGAGGCCGAAGTTGCCCCCCCATCGCCCAGCACCATGCTGATGGCCATCGTCGGCAAGCGCAACGCCGGCAAGTCCACGCTGGTCAATACGCTGGCAGGTGCCGAACGCGTGATCGCATCCGAAGTCGAAGGCACCACGCGCGACAGCGTCGATGTGCGCCTTGAAATCGACGGCCAGACCATCACCGCCATCGACACCGCCGGCGTGCGTAAGCGCAAGGCCATTCGCGAAGATGTCGACTATTACTCACTGCATCGCGCGCTGCGATCGATTCGTCGTGCCGACGCCATTTTGTTCCTGGTGGATGCCACCGAACCGATCAGCCAGGTCGACAAACGGCTTTCTTCTGAAATCGTCAAGCACCACAAACCCTGCGTGGTGATTCTGAGCAAGTGGGATCTGGTGAAAGATCGCCTGAAGCTCAAGGATTTCAAAGAATACATGAGCGATGCGCTGCGCGGCCTGGATTTCGCGCCGGTGCTGACGCTCTCGGCCCTCGAAAACAAGGGCGTGAAGCAGGCCGCACTCAAAGCGATGGAACTGCATCAACAAGCCAGCATCCGCATTTCTACCAGCGATCTCAATCAGGTGATGCAGGATATTCTCGAACGCCGCGGCCCCAGTTCGAAACTCGGCACGCGGGCCAAAATCTATTACGCCACCATGGTCGCGACTGAACCGCCGACCATCGCACTGTTCGTCAACAAGCCCGACCTGTTTGACGCCAGCTACAAGCGATACATGATGAATCGCTTCCGCGAAATGCTGCCTTACAAGAATGTCCCCATCAAATTGTTGATCCGACCCCGACCGCGCAAGGGCGACGCCCCCGAAGGTTTTCACGCGAAGTGAATGCCGCACCACCCACGATCATCATTCGTCACACACGCGAACGATTGAGCAAGTGCTCTCTTCACGGCCTCGAATCGCGCGAGGATCTGATCTTCCGCACGTTTCATCCCGACCGCGCGACGCCGCTGACTTCAGAAGAAACCCTTGGGCGCATCGTGCTGAGTCTCGATGCGCCGCCGCTCTCTGCTGACGACGCGGCTCACAGCCTGATTCTGATCGACGGCACTTGGCGCCTGGCTGAGAAAATGCACCGCGCCATGCGCGCCGAATTGCGCCACGCCATCCCGCGCAGCTTGCCGACCGGTTGGCGCACGGCCTATCCCCGCGTACAGACCGCATGCCCCGATCCTGATCGCGGCTTGGCTTCGGTCGAAGCGTTGTTCGTGGCTCACCACGTCATGGGGCGCAGCACCGACGGCCTGATGGATCACTACCACTGGCGCGATGCCTTTTTGACGATCAATGCCGCGCAAATGGCTTGATGACCATCGATCCTTCTTCACTTCACCGCCAGAATCGAACTCGGAATCAAGCTCAGCAAGCGCTCGGCCGTCGATCCCAACAACATTGCTGAAAGACCCGAAAGCGATGTGGCACCAATCATCAGCAGGTCGTGATGAAACCGCTGATGTAAATCCCACGCAGCGTGCACCGGCGACGACATCCCCACGTGAATCTGCGCCAGATCCAATGCCTGGTGCTGTTGAAGCTCATCTCGGATCTTCTGGATCGCAACGTCATGCATCGTCCGGATACTCTGATCCCGGAGTTCTTCGGCCTGCATCTCCACTTCGAAGGACATCTGCAGCGCGTGCAGCAGATGCAGTTCCGCCGAACAACCTTTCGCCAGTGCCACAGCCGCGATCGACCATCTTGTGACGGAACGCGCTCATGTCCACCCCCGCCAGAATGTTCCGCGGCAGATGCACGTGCTCGTCCTTCACGGCCCAAACCGACACCGGACTTTTGCGAATGAGTTTGTAACTGGTGCTGCCAAGCAGGCGCTCGCGGAACGATAGATGACTGCGCTTGCCCACCAAAATGGTTTGCGCATCATGGGCCTGCGCCGTGTCGATCAGGCCTTTCCAACTCCGGTCATCGGTGGTGACCGACTTGACTTCGAATCCCACATTGCGAACCCGGCAAACGACATCCGCCAACGTCCGTTCACCCTGCGGGACGACACCTGCGGCCGTCTGCACGTAACGCTGATGCTCCGCGTGCCACTTCTCGTCCGAAGCTGAGGAGTGGTAAAGCACCACCTTCTTCAAACCCAGTAGGTTAAAACGCATGACCTGCTCCAGCGCATACTGCGCACCGGGCGTCAGCGCGCCGGTGGCCACATCCAGATCCAAACCCACGACGAGCGGATGATCAAAGAATGGCATCAATTGCTCCGAAAAAGATCATTCTCAGCGATATTCACGGTAGCCGATCTAGCGCTGCCCACCCATCCCGGGATCCGCGAATTCGCCAGAACACTCGGCGCCCCGCGACATACACGCGCTCAAGCACGCGCGATCCGGCGCGCCACACCATGCCAGATCAAACCGAACAACACCAAACCGAGACCGGTTGCCCAGATTTGCCACTCCACCCAAAACGCGAGAAACAGACAGGCGGCAAGACCGATCCATGCAAAGATTCGCGGATAAAGACATTCGTCTTTCGGCAAACGCAGCGCGGCAAGATTGGTGATGGCGTAATAGATCAGCACCGTGAACGCGCTGAATGACCAAGTGGTCTTGACGCTGCCGATGCATGCCAGCGCCGTGACGATGACGCCGATGACCACCACTGCCACCGTCGGCGTGGTCTGGCTTGCATTCAAATGCGCAGTCGAGCGCGGCATGTCGCCGCGTCGGCCCATCGCCAACAGCACGCGCGACAAACCCAAAATCAAATTGAGCAACACGCCCAGCATGGCCGTCATCGCACCCAGTGCCACGAGCCAGTGAATCCAGGAAATGTCGAATTGCCGCGCCACGTTTTCGAGCGGCGCCGCCTTGCCTTCGGTGGCGGCGCCCAAAGTCTCTGCGCCGACCGCGCCGATCGCAACGGCACTCACCGCCATGTACAGCACTGCCGATACCGCGAGCGTGAGTACGATCGCACGGGGAATGGTGCGCTGCGGCTCGCGCACTTCTTCACCCAGCGTGGCGATGCGCCCGTAGCCCGTATACGCCACAAACATCAGCGCCGTGGCATATAGGAAGTTCTGAATGGAGCTGCCGGCTTCATCACCCCAGAATGGCAGAAATGAATCGGCACCTTTTTCCAAAGCGGTGGGCAATCCTCCCAGGACGAAGGCGCTCAGCGCCAGCATCGTGATCGAGACGATCGCAATATTCGCCACGTTGGATCGCCGCAAGCCCGAAAGCACGATCACTGTGAACAGAATCGACGTCCCCGCCGCAATCGGCACAAACAGTTCAGCCGAGAGATCGAACGCATGCAGAAGATATCCGGCGAATCCCAGCGCCGCCGTAGCCGCCGAAGCACTCTTCGCACACAAAAACATCCATCCCGCCGTGAAACCCAGCGACGGCTTCAGATACTTGTAGCCGTATTCATAAGTGCCCCCGCTCACCGGATGATTCGCCGCAAGCTGCGCACTGCTGAAGGCATTGCACATCGCCACAAAAGCCGCCGCTGCAATCGCCAGCAGCACCGACGGCCCGGCAATCCCCGCCGCGATACCGATGCTGACGAACACACCCGTCCCGACGATGGACCCCATGCCCATCATCATGGCACTAAAAACACCCAGCTCGCGTTTGAGCAATGGCACAGAATTTCCAGAGGTATTCACCAGATCACCTCAAATGATGCTGCAACAAAATAAAGAATTAATGCCAAGGAAGTGCGATCGTCTCTGATCGCAAAATGCGCGTCAATACACCCTCTCACTCCCCGATGCAATAAAGCATTTCCTGACGACCCTTGTCGTTCATATGCGCGACGCGCAGGTAGATGCGCCCGCCGCAGATCGTGGGTGTGGCGAGAGCTTCGTCGGCCAGCGGGTTGGTGCTGAGCAATTCAAATTTTTCAGGATCGGCAGCAAACACGAAGCCGGTGCCCTTTTCGTTGATGGCATAAAAGCGATCGCCGACCAGCACCGGCGAGGCGCTGAAACCGCCGCCGAGGCGCCCCTTCCATTTTTCTTCACCGGTCGCGGCATTCCAGCACGTGGCAATGCCCGCATCGGTCAGGGCAAACAGATGATCTTTATGCACCACCATCGACGGCACGTAGACGCGCGTGCCGTTCGACCACACCACTTCGCCCGAACCATCGGCCTTCATCGCCGCCACGTGGTTCTTCGGATAACCGCCTGTGGTGTAAATCAATCCGCCGTGCGTCACGGTGGTGGTCACGCATTCAGTGGTGGCACCGGGCACCTCCCAGAATTTTTTCCCTGTGAGTGGATCGAGGCTCGCCACCACATCGCAACCGGTGAACACCAACTGCTCTTTGCCCGCCGCTTTCACCACCACCGGCGAAGCGTAATTCGGCAACTTGGGACGCTCGACGCGCCAAACGATTTCGCCCGTGCCGCGATCCAATGCAGCAAGGGCGCCGCCGCCCTTGTTATCCGCCGAGACCAACACCAGTGATTGATACAGCGCCGGTGATGAACCGTAACCCTGATGAATCACATAGTCGCTGATCTTGGTTTGCCAGAGTTGTTTGCCGTCGAGACTCAGCGCCGTCGTATATGCCGCGCCGCCGTTCACGAAATTGATGAACAGTCGCTTGCCATCACACGCCACCGACGAAGAAGCCTGCGAAGCTTTCTTATTGCCCGACATCAAACCGCCGGTGTGTACATCGGTCACCCAGATGGTTTTACCGGTCTTGCGATCAAAGCAGTGAATTGACTGCACGCCACGCTCGTGATCGGCGGTGGGCAAATAAACACGATCCCCCACCACCGTGGCCGACGCGTGACCGCGACCGGGCACGGGCACTTTCCAAAGGACATTCTTGTCGGTGCTCCAAACCACGGGCGGCTTTTGATCGGCCGAAGCAATGCCGTTCGAGTTTGGTCCACGCCACCATGGCCAGTCGTTGGCACCGACACTGATGGGCTCGGCGGCGCTCTGAGCCCACGCGAAAGGAGCGCCGACACCGATCAGCGCCAACACAACCATCGACATAAAAATGCGTGCGTGCATGTGATATTCCTTCTGAAGGCAAAACCAGGCGGGCCGCCATTGTACGCGACCGATTGAAGGGGCCGGCGTGACCAACAGCGCCTGGTACCCGACAGACTCGGCCGACATAAAAATGTTATTTTTCGGCACTTGCAGCCCTATCACAAGACAGAAGCCGAAATAATGTTGCCACATGTTCAGACAAACTTCACACTTTCGAACCTATAGTCGGGAACTCACGCCGATGACCCACCGTATCGGAATGACCCCGAATTCCATGGAGACCGCCGATGACACGCCACCTCACCCTTGATCGCCGCAGCGCCCTGGGCTTCATGGCCGCCGGCGCCGTTGCCTGGACCACACCCGGTGCCTTCGCCGATCGCCTGTCACTCACGCCGAAGCAGACCGAAGGACCGTTCTATCCGGACAAACTTCCTCTCGATACCGACAACGACCTGATCATCCTCAATGATCAACTCACACCCGCCGTCGGCACGATCACGCATCTCGGCGGTCGCGTCCTCGACGCTAGCGGGGTGCCGATGCGCAATGCCGTCGTCGAAATCTGGCAATGCGATGCCGAAGGCCGCTACCACCATCCCAAGGGCGCGTCGGGAAACAAGCGCGACAAAAATTTCCAGGGATACGGACGCTTCCTGACCGACCGCGAAGGTGGGTACTACTTCCGTACCATCAAGCCGGTGCCCTACCCCGGCCGCACACCGCACATCCACATGATCGTGCGCCAGGGCGACAAACGTCTGCTCACCACACAGCTGTATATGAAGGATGAACCGCTCAACAAAAAAGATGGCGTCTTTCAGCGCGTACCCGACGCACAGAAGCCGCTGCTTCTCACAAACTTCAAGCCGATTGCCGAATCAGAAACCGGCGAACTGCTGGCGAACTTCAATCTGGTGGTCGGGCGAACACCCGAAGGTTGAGCTTCAACCGAACCTATACAACACCGACCAGAAGGCCTCCATGCGAAAAATCCGAAAAACGCGTGACTTGCGCATTCGCGCCACCGCGATCGCCCTCGGCGTGTGTGGGCTGATTTTCCAACATCGCGCCAACGCGGCACCTGAATCGATCGCTATCCTTCCGGTCTTGGCGGCCAATCCAGAGGTGGTTTCGAAATTGGCTGAACTGCCCGCCAACCATGCCGCGCTGCTGGGCGATGCCTCGGTGATCGGCACGTTCAATGACACCGCCCGACAATTCGATCTACACCTGACCGGACCGCGCGCACGCGACTTCACACTCAAAATGTGCTGGGCGCCCGACCGCCGTCGCGCCTTGTACTGCGGCGCCAACCACGCCGTGCCGCATCGACTCAACGATGTTTGGGAATTCGACCTGCCTGCGCTGACATGGAACATGCTTTACGCACCCGATCTGCCGCGCGATTACCACAACTTGGGCAAAGATCACTCAGATGTCGAATTCAAAGACGGCATCCTGATCACGAAACGCGGCGGGCCCGCGGTGATCGCCCATACCTGGTGGGGATTAACCTACGACGCGCAAAATCGTGCGCTGCTTTTCATGAACACCTGGGTGACCCCAAAAAAGAAAATGGTCACCGAACTGGGCGGCAACCCGGAAGAGCTTTACACCGGCCCTCCTTTGTGGGCTTTTTTTCCGACCGAACAAAAATGGAAGCCCTTTAAATCACCCGAGCCTCGACCGCGCGAAATTTTCGGCGGGATGCTCGAATACGTGCCCGATTTAGGCGGCAGCCTCTGGCATGCCAACAACTGGCAAATCCGTTCGACCTGGCTGCATCATTTTGAAACCGATACCTGGGAGAATCTCAACGCCAACAACGATGAAAAGAAGTTCGAACAAGAAGCGCCTGAACCCGAACAAGTCGGCTATTACGATCCCACGCGAAAAATCATCGTCGTGCACCGCCACCACAGCACACACCATTTCGATGTGAATCAAAACCAATGGCGCAAAGTTCGCGTCGGCCAAAAAGACGACGATCAAACGCCATACGGACACGATGCGCATGCGGTGCTGTATCACGATCCAGTCAGTGGCCACGGCCTACTGGTGCAATTTCAGACCAACACGCTATGGGCTTATGATCCGGACGCTACTCAATGGACCCGGCTGAACCCCGAAGGCGACCCCATGCCCACCGGCGGCAAACGTCTGGCGTATGTGGATCCGGCCCTGAACGTTCTGGTCATCATCGACAAAACAACCGTTTGGGCTTATCGCTACAAGCGTCGTTGAAAAATTTTGCCATGGCGATCAGATACCTTTGAACAACGCGAGAGCCACCTTGATGCATGCGAGGCAACCCCAATGAAATGCTTTCCGACATGGATGCTTCTTTTTTTGTTCGGTGCGGGCGCCAACCTGAGGGCCGCAGATCCACCGACTTCCAATATCCAACACGTGGCAAACACTCCCGGCCTGATCGCCTTCTGGGATTTCAAACATGCCCAAGACGGCGTGTGGACGTCTTATTACGATGCCCAATCCGTCGACCGTGCATTTCGTCTGCATCTCAAACGGATCGGTGACCCAAAAACCTACACACTTGAAAACTGGCCTTACACAGACGAAGACTCGAAGCCGGCCTTCGATCACGATGGTCCGTTCGGCCATGCCGCACGCTTCAACAAAGGCTACATCTACGGCGCTGTCGAACGAAATGATTTCGACCGTACACCGCTGGATCTTCACGGCCATCAACCATTCACGCTGATCGCTTGGGCAAAATTCATCGGCAAGCGCCACATGGTGGCCGGCATCTGGGATGAAGGCGGCTGGGATAAATATGCCGGTCGACGACAAGTCGCCCTCTTCGGCGGACTGTTCGGCAAAAAAGGCGTGATCGCGCACGTCTCTGCCACCGGCGCCTCGAGTTTTCCGCAATCCAATGCCAATGGTTCGCAATATGCCCGACTCCGCGCGATCGACGGCCAGGACTTCAAAAACAATCAATGGGTCGCCATGGCTACCACGTACGACCCGACCAAAGCAAAAGTCACGGCTTACCTCAACGGCACGATGACTCCGCTGATGATGACGGATTCGGTGGCCCAGGATGTTTACCGTTATCCCGAAAAGCAGGCCGCTAACCCGTATGACTTTGCGCTTCCGATCTATGCGCCGCGCGCCTTCGTCCTGAAGTACAACGGCTATCACCTCGAACAAGACGGCATCAGCGAACATCGACTGCGTGTGGATCTCGACCGCCGAACACTGCTCTACGAATGCGACCCCCCCGAACCGAAAAACCCGAAAACCTTTCGCGTCTTGTTCGATATCCAGCGCGAAGACAAAAGCCTTCTCGCCAAGCCCATTGAATTCCGCGCCGGACACGGACAACAAGCCGCCATCCCGACAGATCTATCTGTCGTCACCGGCGACACACTTCGGACCACACTGGAAGTCCGACAGGATGATCAGTGGAAGCCTGTGGGCAAAGCCATCGATCTGCCCTTGCGCGAAGGCGCCCCGTTCACGTTCGGCCGCGCCCTGGGTTTGGGATCGGAAGATCTCACGCACGGCTCTCAAATCAGCATCGATGGCGTGGCGGTCTTCAATCGCGTCATGGATGAACGCGAACTCAAGGCGCTGAGTTTCACCGGCTCAGGCGCCAACTAGAGGCTGTTTCAAAACCTATTCGTCGGCCCGAGATCAGCGACCTTGGGTTTCTGGGTAGGAGGTTGAAGCAGCCGTATTACCAGTGATACGGCGATGGAAACCGACGCCCCCAGAAGCACATGGGCGCCGATCGAAGCCAGAAGAGGTTTGGAAACAGCCTCTAATCAGCGCACCGGCGGCAATCGGTCTTCGCGCTGCTCGCCGACCTCGACCACGATCGCCGATTGGTCGAGCAGGCCCTTATTTTTCACATTGATCTGGTAACAGCGCGTCTGACAAAGACCGCAACCCACACAGCGGTCGTTGAGCACTTCGGGGGCGAGAAATCCCGTGTCTTCGATGGGCAGTCCGTCGTCATCCACTTTCACATGGACGCGCCGGAACTCGATGGCGTTGTATCCGGCCGCCGTGCACTCATCGACGCACAACTGACACTCTTCCTTGCCTGCCAGCGGCAGACAGGTGTGCGTGTCGACGATCGCGAGTCCCATCCGCGTTTGTTTCTTAATCTCAATGGGCAGCGCATGAATCGCGCCGGTCGGACACACCTGCCCGCAGTTGTTGCAGCTCGGTTCGCATCCGGCCCAATCGGCTTCGACCGCAGGCGTCCACAATCCTTCGAATCCCTGCTCGAAACCCAACGGTTGAAGCACGTGGTTCGGACACACCTTGAAACACTCGCCGCAACTGATGCACATCTGAAGGAAGTCGGCCTCGGGCACACTCCCGGGCGGACGAACCGGTCGAAACGCATTCGGATCATCAAGATTGGCGCCGAAGACGCGCGTCGATGCGGCACAGCCTATGCCTCCCGCCGTCCCTGCCGCCAACCCCAATCCTGCGGCGAGAAAACCGCGCCGCCCGATGGGCGTGGGATCTGCGACAGGCTCGCCTTTGATCTTGAGTTCGACCGTATTGAATCGATCCACAAATTTAATCGCATGCGTCGGACAAACACTCGCGCAGGTCTGACAGAGCGTGCAATCGGTCGTGCGCGTGGTGAAATCCTCTTTGATCGCATCGAACGGACAAACCTCGACGCACTTGTTGCAGTTCACGCAGGTGGATTCGACCTTCCGTTCACTGAGGCGAAATAGATTGCCCAGTGAGAACACCGCGCCCGTCGGACACACATACTTGCACCAGAAGCGCGGCCGCATCAGGCCGAGACTCAGCACGCCCACAAACAGAATGATCGAAAAAATATGCCCGGCATTGATTGGTGGCACCTGATGTGCGCCAAGCGCGACGGCATCGACAAAAGGCGCGACGACAAAAAGAAACCCGCGTGTGACCACAGGGATTGCCGCCACGAAGCCGGTCAGCAGCACACCGCCGAATGCCGCCACGAGACAGGCCAGCAGCAGGTAGTACTTGATGTGCACCCACCAGCCTTCTGCACCAATGCGAAAACGCGTGACGCGGCTTGCCCACCGCCCAATCGAACAAGTCGATCAACGTGCCCAACGGGCACAAGTAACCGCAGAAACCGCGCGGAATGACCAGACAAACCGTGAGAATGATCGCCGCCCAGACCAGTGACCACACCCAGGCCTTGGATGCGATCGCGGTCGAGAGCGACAGCAACGGATCGAGAATGAGAAACAACTCGGCCTCGACCTGTTCTCGCCCGGCGCGGTGTTCCGCATGATGCGCTGCCCAGGCCGCAGGCGATCGCTCATGAAGCATCCACGGTCCGGTGCTGAATGCCAGTGCTTCGATGCGTTCAGGCGACAGCGGCTCCACGGGCTTGAGTTTGACTTCGGTCGCCGTGGATCCCATCACACGAAATGCGACAAGCGGTTGTTCATCCGCATCGCTTTGATCGACAGCGAACAGCACCGCACGAAGATCAAGCGGCGCATCCAGCGGTGCCGAGCGCGTCAATGTGGCGGCGCCGGTCTCGGGTGCCACTTCGATGGGCGTCCAACCGCCGAATGAACGTGCCGGCTCAACGCCATACGGCCAGCACACCCAGAAAAACAATCCCAGGAACAACACGAAGCAGATTGACTGAGAAAGTCGGCGCCAGGGCACCCACGCCCAACTCGGCCCCAATCGCATCAGCATGCGGCGGATCGCGCCGGGTTTGGCTTTTTCGAGATCGCTTCGTAAAAACGATGGAAATGTCGATGCAATCCATCGCACCAACGTTCGAGATCGAGGTGCCGGATGAGCGGGATCGCGATACGTCGATGTGCGCCGAAGAAACGGCAGATAGCAATCCCATCGCCAGAGCGCGCGATGCGCATCGCGCCCGAAGGCCGCACCGATGATGCCCAATCCCATGAGGGCCATCGCCCCACCGGCGCTGATAAACCAAGCCCGCCAGATGCCGATCTCCAGCGCCCCCGACCACGCTAGCGCGATCACAGACAGACCGAACGCCGCCAGCAACGGTCCCAGAAAACGCCGCAACCCGATCAATTCGTCACCGCGCATTGTTCGCCAGAGCTTTGGCTGTGGCGTTGAGGATGGCTTCGGAGGTTAACGTCGCGCTGCTGGTGCCGTCGATCCCCTGCACGCTTTGCTTTTCAAGAATCTGACGCGTTGTATCGACAATCGAAGAGTAATACTGTTTTTCGACGTGCTTGGTGACCTTCACGCTTTCAATGCGACCCCCGGCGACTTTCACTTCGACATGCACCGGGCCGCTGAATCCCAGACTGTTTTCGCTGTAGGTGCCGTCGGGCACCTTGCCCGGCACCGCGCGATCGATCAAGCGCACCGCGGTAAGACTGGGCGCGGCGCGATTCTTGTGCCGATTGGCTCGATCCTGGTCGCCCTGCGTCGGCGTGTCGACGGCGACTTGGTAGTACTTCATCGCGCGCGTGTAATCACCGGCTTTGCGGCAGGCATCACCGGCAAGAATCCACGCCTGATGCGGTGAAAGTTTGGACTGCTTCATGGCCTTGACGTAACGATCCGCAAGATCGGTGGCTTTTTCAGTCTCTCCCATGTCGCCCCAGAGTTTGATCGCCTGTATGCCGATGTTGTTCGCATTGAGCATTTTGACAGCCTTGGATTTGTCGCCCATGCGCCAGTAACACTCGGCCAGCGACACGGCGTCATGGTGACCGGGCTTCACATCGGACTGCTCCCACCAATAGGCCGCGCGGGGATAGTCCTGAAAAAAACGAAAGTACATCGATGCAAGCCCGGTCGTCGATCGCTCGAATACCTCTTTATCGGATCGACTGATGTCCATCATGTGATACATGAAACGGACACCTTCCTTCCACCGTCCCTCGTTCTCGTTGATCACGGTCCAAATGTACTGACCCACATTGAGTTGCGGCTGCCAACCCTTGGTCGGCGGAGGCTGCGGCCAGGAAAGGTCGAGTGTCTTGGGAAAATTGAGCTTGGTCTGGTCGTACCACGCCGGCTTGGTCGAGCCAACTTCCTTGATCATTTGATCAGCCTGACCACCACCCGATGCCGGCGCTCCGGGCGCCAGCGGTGTCGTGCCGGAGGGAGGCGAGGCCGCATCGCCCGTGCGCGGATTGAGCACGGTACGCTCACTGCCGACCGTGATGGCGTGAATCATCTTCGTCGGATACTTGCGCGTGATTTCGCGACCACCGGCAGCCACTTTCATGATCACGTAAGTGGCATCGTGCGAAACGATCGTCCCCTCGATGACTGTGCCCGTGCGCGACTCCACTTGATCGGCGGCACTGACTGCCGCACCAAGCATCAAGATTGCGATGATACGGTGCGCTTGAATCGGCATCACACACCCTCCCGTATCGGGAAACCTGCGGTGCGCCGCATTCGACCGTCTTTGAGAATCAGCAGCGCATCCACATTCGGCATGCGGGTCGCAAGATCAAAACCCGCATCGGGACCCAGCACGAAGACTGCGGTAGAGAGTGCATCAGCCGCCATCGCCGTGGGCGCTGCGACCGATACGCTGGCCAACTCGGCCGGCGATCGACCCGTGCGCGGATCGAACAGATGATGATGTTTCATATCCGCACTGAAATAAGTGGCATAGTCGCCACTGGTCGCCAATGCGCGGCCGTCCAGTTCAGCCACTGCGGCATAAGCATTTTCATGACGCGGATGCTGCACGCCGACCGACCATGGCATCTCCGATTCTTTGTGACCCAAGACACCGAACTCGCCGGTATCGATCATCGCGTGGCGCACACCGCGATCCATGAGCGCGGCACGAACAGCGTCGGCGGCGTAGCCTTGCGCAATACCGTTGAGTGTGATGGCCGCGCCATCGCCCAACAGGCGCACACGTTCGGCCTTGATCTCAACGCGTCGGTAGTCGACTGCGGCGCGGGCCAACTCGATCTCGCGATCGTCAGGCGAGTGCCCCGCTCGCTTGGCTTCGGCGAACAAATGCCAAAGTGGTTGCACCGTGACATCGAAGGCGCCATTCGTCTGTTTCGCGAGCGATGTCGCATGCGTCAACACACGCAGCAAATCCGTATGGGGTCGGCGCACCTCACCCGTGGCATTCAATCGCGCGAGCTGACTGTCGGGCCGGTAAAGACTCATCACCGATTCGACGCGCTCGATCGCCGCAAAAGATGCATCAAGCGCAGCCTCGGCCTGCGCCGCATCATGATGCAGCAACGTGATGGCGACCTTGGTGCCCAGCGCGTGGCCCGAACGATTGAATCGACGCAGGCCTACTATCTGTGCGAATAAGGCCGATGTCGGCAGACCGGCAAGGGCTGCTCCGGCAAGCAGCAGCCGGCGGCGAGGGATTCTTGTCATGGGTGAAGCTCCGTACTCTTTAAGTGGCGCCGAACCCGCCAAAGGGTGCGCGATCCCCATAAATTTTTCATATCCCGGCGAGGACATCTCCCATTGTAGGTGGCCTGTTTCGGCCCGAGCCGGCGCTGAGAATCCCGCAAAGCCACTCTGTTTTCATGAAGAAATCTTCATAAAGCGACTCCGGCGATTTTGAACTTGCGGTCTGTCCAGCCTGCGTGCATGATCATTGCCTCGGCGGCACGGCCGCCGGCCCTCCTCACGAACTGCACCTCGACAACATCCGGAGACCGTCGCGATGAAACGGCACTTTTTTCTTGCAACACTTGCTCTGTCACTGATCACAGCGGGCGCTCTCGCGGATACCGCCTCGAAATGGAAACTCAAGACCGGCACACCCGCACTTCAATCCGCCGGCTCGCTCGCCTTCGGCCCCGATGGCGTGTTGTTTGTCGCCGATCCGAAATCTGCCACAGTGTTCGCGATCGATACTGGCGACGCCAGCGGCAAAGCCGCCGAAGCATCGTGGTCGGTCGCAGGCCTCGACACCAAAATCGCTACGGCGGCCGGTGTCAATGCGAAAGACGTCGCGATCGAAGATCTGGCCGTGAACCCCTATAGCGGTCACGTATATTTCGCCGCGACATGCGGCGGCAAGCCGACACTTCTGCGCCTCGACGCCAAAGGCGTGAGCGTTGTGAAACTCGACGGCATCGCGCATTCAAGTCTGACACTCGCCGATGCGCCCGAAGACAAAGACGTCCAGGTCGGCAATCGAAAGAAGAACCTGCGCCCGGAATCAATCACCGATCTGGCTTTTGAAAATGGCTCACTGCTGATCGCAGGCGCTTCGACCGGTCAGTCGACCGCTTCGATTCGCGAGTTCGGATTCCCCTTCCAGAAAGCCGGCACCGGCACGAATCTCGAAATCTATCACGCGGCGCATGGCCGCACCGAAGACAGCGCCGTGCCGCGCGTCTTCATCCCCTTCAACGTCGGCGGTGAGCCGAGCGTTCTGGCGGGTTTCACCTGCACACCGCTGGTGCAGTTCCCCCTCGCATCGCTCGAACCGGGCGCCAAGGCCAAGGGCAAGACCGTCGCCGAACTGGGCAACCGCAACCAGCCGATCGACATGTTCGTGTACGAAAAGGACGGGCAGGACTACCTGCTGATTGCCAACACCGCGCGCGGTGTGATGAAGGTCAATGCCAAGAACATCGAGAAGCAGGCGGCGCTCACCGAGAAAGTCGCCGGCGGTGGATCGGCCGGCTTGTCGTATGAAACGATTGCCGATCTGAAAGGCGTCGTGCAACTCGACCGCCTCAACACCGGTCACGCGGTGATCCTCGTAAAAACCGATGCGGGCTTCGATCTCCAGACGGTGCCGCTGCCGTAATGATTTCAATGAAACAAAAGAAGCCCGCCGGAACGGCGGGCTTCAAAACTCCCCGAGCTGGACTCGAACCAGCAACCTGGCGGTTAACAGCCGCCCGCTCTACCAATTGAGCTATCGGGGATTATTCACTTGTCGGATCGAACTCAAGCCTGAGGCTGAGTCGGCCAGACACTTTAGCAATGCCACACAGAGGGTCAAGCCATTCGCAAGGCCGGATGCCCTTTGCGATTAGAATACGGCCGATGAACCGATCCGCCCTGCTTGCCGACCTGATCCGAGCGGTGGGTGAAACCAGCATGCTACATGAGACCGCGGCGCTGCGGCCGTATGCCTGCGATGGTTTTCCGATTGCCGAAGGCATGCCGTTGGCGGTGGTTTTTCCGACCGATACGCAGCAGGTCGCCGCATGCGTGCGAGCGATTGCCAAGCACAGGGCCTGGATCGTGCCGCGTGGCACCGGCACGGGACTGACCGGCGGCTGCGTGGGTTTCGAACGCGGCGTGATCGTCGAAACCAGTCGCATGACGCGCATCCTCGATGTCGATCTCGTCGGTCGATGGGCCTGCGTGGAAGCAGGTGTCATCAACGAAAAACTCACGATACATGTGCAGTCTCTGCCCGGCGGCGAAGGCCTTCACTTCGCACCCGATCCTTCTTCGCAAAAAGCCTCGACCATCGGCGGCAATGCCGCCACTTGCGCGGGCGGCTTGCACACACTCAAACACGGTGTGACGACACAGCACATTCTCGGCCTCGAAGCCGTGCTCGCCGACGGCACCGTGTTGACCACACGACCCGACGGCGTGTGCGATGGATACGGCCCGGATCTCACGGCGCTGTTGTGCGGATCCGAAGGCACACTGGCACTGATCACGAAGCTGTGGGTGAAACTTAGTCCTGCACCGCATGCTTTTAGAACCCTCGTTGCCATCTTTGATGCTTCTGCGCCGGCGTGCCGAACCGTGACGGCCATCATCGCTTCGGGCATCGTGCCCGCTGCTTTGGAAATGATGGACGGCCAAATGGTACGCGTGGTGGAAGAGGCTTTCGGATACGGCTTTCCGACGGATGCCGGCGCCATGCTGCTCATCGAACTCGACGGCGCCGAACCGATTCTCGACGAACAACTGGAGCAGGTGCAATCGCTTTGCGCCGCACAAGGTGCACGCGACATGGAGGCGTCGTCTGATCCGGCGCGACGCGCTCAATTGTGGTCGGCGCGCAAGCGAGCCTTCGGTGCCATCGGGCGCATCAGTCCCGGCTACTGCACGCAGGATGCCTGCGTGCCGCGATCAAAACTTGCCGAGGCGGTGGAACGGATCACCGCCATCGGGCGCGATCATCAGCTGACGATCAACAATGTGTTTCATGCCGGCGACGGCAATGTGCATCCGATTCTTTTATTTGACGGCGCCGATCCTGAACAAGTGCGCCGCGTGATGGAAGCCAGTCATGCGATTCTGGATTACTGCATCTCCATCGGCGGAACCATCTCGGGCGAACACGGTATCGGCGTGGAAAAATTGCCGATGATGTCGCATCTTTTTTCCGATCAAACGATGGCCACATTCGCCGGCATCAAACTGGCATTCGACCCGCAGGAACAATTGAATCCCGGAAAGAAAATTCCGTCCAAGAAATTGCAAGTGAACCTGCTTGAGCCGATGCAGGCCAACACGCCGGGCGGCGCGTTATAGCGCGTCGTCAGACATCAATACCGAAGCTTCGACGCGATACCAACCCAGGCGATTGCGATGCACCCACGCCCATCGCCCCGACAGGTACGACAGCACAATCGCCAAATAAAACCACACCGGCGTGAGCAACCCAAGCCACAAGGGGTGTGGGCCCAAATGAATTTGGGCCAGCAGCCACAGACCGGCCACGGCCGACCAAGCCAGAACCACCACGCCGTAATCCACCGGCGCGCGAGCGATGGAACGCAATATTAAAAATGGATGCGCCGAAGCCATGCGCCCGCCGACGGCCACCAACGCCAAAACAATCGGGACCAGCGAGCAACCCAATGCCACCCAGGCGCCCAACACCAACCAACGTTCTGTGTTTTGTTGGAGCGCACCGAACAGCGGATCCTGTCCCACGCCGAACACCCATGCGAACAGGACCGACAGGCGCGCATCGCCCGCATTTTCGAATGACATATGACGTATTAAATCGATTGCTGCAGGCGCAACACAAACACACACCAGACTCATGCCACGCAAGCCCGGCCCGAGGACGTCGTCCCACAAATCGCTTAGATCCGGCCAGTCGCTGAGCGTGCGCCGCCCGACGGCCGCATCGCCGACGATGCGCATGAAATACGCGCAGGCATAAATCAACACGGGCAACCAAAGCGCCAAACGAAACAGCGACATGCGCGTAGCGAGATCGATGATGCCGAACGTCACGGCGCCCACCATCAGGTGCAGCCATGCGCCGCGGCGCAAGGGATAGCTCAGCGCATCGAACAAACCGCTTGCAATGGATTCGGGGCCCGGATCTTCAGGTTCGGCGCGCATCGCCGGTGTGGAGATGCATGTGTTCCAACACGAGCGACACATCGCGTAGCGCCGGCCATCGAGATAATGCACATCGACCTGATGATCGAAGCGTTCGTCGCGGCACAAACGGCAATACCACTTGGCCGGCGCAGTCGGTGCCGAAGGCGGCACCTGTGGAGGATGAACAGGTGAATGTTTCACAGCGCAGGATCTCGGGCGGACGGCGCGATGTGCGCCGTCCGCCTTACATCCTATGGCGCGTGACCTGCTGCAGATCAGCCCTTGGCAGCAGCCAATGCCGCGTCGTAATTCGGTTCGTCAGCGACTTCACCCACCAGTTCGTGGTAAGCCACCTTGCCTGAGGGATCGACCACCGTCACCGAACGAGCCAGCAGACCGATCTCTTTGATGCGTATCCCCCAGTCCACGCCGAATTTGTGATCCAGGTAATCCGATGCGGTGGTGACATTGGCCACACCTGCAGCGCCACACCAGCGCTTCTGAGCCATGGGCAGATCCACGCTGACCACCAGCACACGCACTTGATCGCCGAGCTTGGCGGCTTCTTCATTGAAGCGGCGTGTTTCGGTATCGCAGACGGGCGTGTCGAGCGACGGCACCGTCGCCACGATCAGGGTCTTGCCCGCGTAGTCGGCCAGCTTGATCTCAGACAGATCCTGACCACGCAGATTGAAGTCGGGCGCAGACTGGCCGACCTTGATCGGATTGCCTACGAGGGTTTTGGGGTTACCTTTAAGAGTGATGGCACCAGCACGTTCGGTCATGATGTGTATCCTTGGCAGAAGAAATCGATAGGTGCGAGACATACCGCACTAAATCGGTGCGGTATTTTAAGATCCGCACTCAGAACCGCAAGCGGCGTGAGTTCTTATGAACGACGATGACCAGGTCTGCCTCTGCTTCCGCGTGACCAAGCGGAAGATCGTGAATTACTGCCGGCGCGAAAAGCCGCCGGTGGCCAGCCTGATCAGCGAATGCCTCTCGGCGGGGACCGGTTGCGGCTGGTGCGTCCCGTTTCTCAAGAAGCTTCATGCCCAGGCCATCGCCGGCGATGAAAACCCGGATTTGCCGGTTTCTCCCGAGGAATATGCCACACGGCGTATGCAATTCCGCGAAACCGGCGAGCGTGATGACACCGATACTTGAGCTGAAAAAATCCCAGGATTATTCAATCCACCGGGATTGACAGACCTTCGGCCATCTCTATACTGCTCGATCCTTTCCAGCGACCGGAGTGTGGGTCCTGGAAGTGGGTGAGTTCTTTGGCAAACGAAGAAGGCGACCGGATGTCCAACGAGAATAAGATCCGAATCCGCATGGAGTCCTACGACCACCAGGCCCTCGACGCCTCCGCCAAGGAGATCGTCGATCACGCCAAGCGTACCAACGTAAAGGTGGCCGGCCCGATTCCGCTTCCGACCCGAATCGAACGGTACACGGTTCTCCGTGGCCCCCACGTGGACAAGAAATCACGCGAGCAGTTCGAAATCCGCACTCATAAACGGATTATCGACATCATCGAGCCCAACCACAGAACAGTGGAAGCTCTGAACCGACTCGTGGTGCCCGCCGGCGTCTTTGTGAAGATTAAGGCCTGATAGGCCAATAGTTTACGGATGGAGGAGACAGCCGGACTCCGGCTACTCCCACAATCAAAGAGAGATGGTGCTCCGCTGCGGGCGACCGCATGAGCCAAGCATAAACAGCTTATCTCTCAGAGGTTAGATCAATGCCAGCAACGATTTTGGCTAAAAAAATTGGCATGACACGCATCTTCAATGAAGAAGGCGTCAGCGTGCCGGTGACCGTGGTGGCCGCAGGGCCTTGCTACGTCAGTCAGATTAAATCGCCAGAAAAAGACGGCTACGCGGCCATTCAGATCGCTTATGAGGACATCAAGCCTCGCCGATCGACCATGCCGCTGATTGCCCACGACGCGAAGGCTGGCCTGAGCCCGAAACGCTTCCACCAGGAATTCCGGGTGGATGAATCGGAACTCGGCAACTTCACCGTCGGTCAGGCCATCACCGTCGAGAACTTTGAGTCCATTCACTATGTGGATGTGACCGGCACCAGCAAGGGCAAGGGCTTTCAGGGCACCATGAAGCGTCACAACTTCAAGGGCTTCAGCGCCAGCCACGGCGTTGAACGCAAGCACCGTGCGCCCGGCTCCATCGGCGGACACGCAAACAACGCGGGTCGTCGCGGTGGGCCGAAAAAAGGCAAGAAGATGGCGGGCCAAATGGGCAACGCCACAGTCACCCTCCGAAGCTTGGATGTGGTGAGCATCGATAAAGAAAACAACCTACTCCTCGTCAAGGGGCCGGTTCCAGGATCGAAGGATGGTCTGTTGACCATCCAGGAGTCGAAGCGGCTTTACAAGCGGAAGGCTAAGAAAATCGCCTGACCGCCTAGGCCTCGAAAGTCGGATCGACCGATGTCGATTCGATACTCCGAGCGTCGCGACAACTCGGCACGAACGGTCGTCCGACCTTAAACCGGACCGACGACCGATGGAAAAACCGAGTCGTGCCCATGCCCGCCGCAGTCAGTAATCGCGGCCGGCTGGGGCGGCGAAAACGAAAGACCCGAATGTTCGGGCCTGAAGGTAACGAGCCATGATCGAAATCCCTGTCTATCAACTGGACGGCAAACAAGCCGGCACCATGCAGCTCGATGAGCAGCTGCTCGGTGGTGAGGTACGCCCTGCCCTGCTCAAGCAGGCTTATGTGATGTACCACGCCAACCAGCGGCAAGGCTCGGCAGCCACGCGCAACCGCAGTCGCGTCGAAGGCTCGACACGCAAAATCTACAAGCAGAAAGGTACGGGTCGCGCCCGTGCCGGTGCCGTGCGTACCAACACCCGTCGCGGTGGTGGCGTGGCCTTTGCGAAACAGCCCAAGAGCTGGCGTCAGGCCATGCCGGTCAAGATGCGCCGCCTGGCCACACGCAATGCCCTGCTGGCCAAGCTCGTCGACAACGAAGTCAAAGTCGTCGAGAAATTCGGCTTCGAAACGCCGAAAACCAAACAATTCGCGGGTGTGCTTCAGGCCCTCAATGTCGACCGAACCTGCTTGGTCGCCCTGAATCCCGAAGATCGCACCACCGCCCTGTCGGCCCGCAACATTGCCGACGTCCAGACCATTCGCATTGATCAGCTCAACGCTTTCGACCTTTTGTCGAAGCGTTTTTTGTTGATTGAAAAATCAGCTCTCGAAGCTTGGATCGCCCAGCAGACCCGCAGCGGCCAATCGGCCGGGGAGGCTGCCTGATCATGGACGCCACACAGATCATCATCAAGCCGTTGATTACGGAAAAGAGCACGTGGGAAGCCGGAGCGCGCAATCGCTACGCCTTCCAGGTGCACATGAATGCCAACAAGCACCAGATCCGTGATGCCGTCGCGTCGATCTACGGTGTGCGTGTGGAAAATGTCGCGACGCAAAGCCGTCCCGGCAAATTCCGCAAAACCCGATTCGGACTTTCAAAGACCAGCGATTGGAAGCGAGCCGTCGTGCAACTGCACGAAGAAGACCGCATCGAGCTGTTCTGAGTTTGGAGCACCGCACAGGCCTTAGGCCCTGTGCCACACGAGGAAGATCATGGCCATCCGTGTGTACAAGCCGACGAGTCCCGGGCGCCGCAACGCTTCGGTCAATCTCTATTCAGAGGTGACGAAGAAGGCTCCCGAGAAATCGCTGCTGCGCCCGATCAAGAAGACCGGTGGACGCAACCACCACGGCAAGATCACCTGCCAGCATCGTGGCGGCGGTCACAAGCGCCGTTACCGTCTGATCGATTTCAAACGCAGCCGACTGGACGAAGCCGCTACCGTCATCGGGATCGAATACGATCCGAACCGATCCTCCAACATCGCATTGATTCAATATGAGGATGGCACCAAAGCCTATATCCTCGCGCCGGTGGGTCTGACCGATGGCATGTCGGTGATCTCCGCCAGCAAAGCCGCGGAACCCACCGTCGGCAATGCAATGAAGATCAAGAACATTCCGCCGGGCCTGAGCCTGCACAACGTCGAACTGGTACCCGGTCGCGGTGGCCAGCTCTGCCGTTCAGCGGGCACATCGGCCCGCCTGATGAATAAAGAAGGCGCCTGGGCCACGTTGATGCTGCCCAGTGGCGAAATCCGCCAAGTGTCGGTCAACTGCCGCGCCACCGTCGGCCAAGTCGGCAATGTCGATCATCAGCATGTGCGTCTGGGCAAAGCCGGTCGCGCTCGCTGGATGGGTCGTCGCCCCACGGTTCGTGGTGTGGCGATGAGTCACCATGCTCACCCGCTGGGTGGTGGTGAAGGCCGTTCCAAGGGTGGTCGCACTCCGGTGTCGGCCACAAACGTACAGTCCAAGGGCGGGCCGACGCGTGCCAGACGCAAGGCCTCAACCAAACGTATTCTGCGCCGCCGTCGCAGCGTGCGTTATGGAATCCGCAAGCTGAAGCCGTAAAACCGGCCTGAGGAAACGCACCCGATGCCACGCAGCCTGAAAAAGGGACCGTTTGTCGACGAGAAGCTCTACCGCAAGGTCGAGGTTCTCAATCAACAGAGCCGTCGCGCCCCGATCAAGACTTGGGCACGTCGCTGCACCATCGTGCCCGAGTTTGTCGGACACACCTTCCAAGTGCACAACGGCAAACAGTTCTATGACGTGTTTGTGACTGAAGACATGGTTGGCCACAAACTTGGCGAATTCAGCCCGACGCGGACCTTCAAGGGTCACCGCGCCAAGGCCTGATCGACGGAGACACGACGATGTCGTTCACCAGCAGCTACAAGTTCGCCCGCATCAGTGCCCGCAAGGTTCGCCTTGTGGCCGGACTGATTCGCGGCAAACGGATCGACGAAGCCGAAACTGCTTTGCGCTTCAGCAAGAAGCGCGGCGCCGTCATGGTGCTCAAGGCTCTGCGTGCGGCCGTGGCCAATGCCACGGATCCGAACCAGGGTGATCTTGAGAATGCCGCAGTTCGTCAACTGATCGTCAAGGAAGCCCGGGTCGACGAAGGTCCGACCATCAAGCGCTTTCAACCGAAGGATCGCGGCCGCGCGTTCCCGATCATGAAGCGGACCAGCCACATCCACGTCACGGTCGATCAAGCGAAAGCCTAAGGATACACATGGGACAGAAAACGCATCCATTCGGGTTCAGAGTCGGCATCACCGAAGCACACCGCAGCCGCTGGTATGCTCCGAAAGCCTTCTTTGGCAAATACCTGGTCGAAGATCAGCGCATTCGCGAATACTGCGACAAAGTGCTGAATCGCAAGCTGCCCTACGCCGCTGTTTCCGATGTTCACATTGAGCGCACACGCGAAGAGCTCAAGATCATTCTGAAAACAGCTCGTCCGGGTCTGGTGATCGGGCCCAAGGGCGCTGAAGTCGAACAACTGACCAGCGACCTGATGGCCCTCACCGGCCGCAAAGTGTCGATCGACATCATTGAAATTCACAATCCGGATCTGGACGCCAAACTTGTTTCTGAAGCCATCGCCGAACAGCTCAAAAAGCGTTCGGGCTTCCGCCGTGTGTTGAAGATGCGCGGCGAAGCCGTCATGACCGCTGGTGCCAAAGGCGTGAAGATTCAGATCTCGGGCCGACTGGGTGGCGCTGAAATGAGCCGCCAGGAAACTTTCCGTCTGGGTTCGATTCCTCTGCAAACGCTTCAGGCCAACGTCGATTACGGCTTTTCACAGTCATATACGACCTACGGCGTGATCGGTGTGAAAGTGTGGATCTACAAGGGCATGTACGAAGAAGTCGCCAAGGATGACGACCGATTCTCCAAGGCGGCCGGTGCACGGCCCCGCGCCCGAGGACGCCATTGATAGAAATGTATGCGTTCGTGTGAAAACATTGAACGCTGAAGTGATACGGGAGCTGATTGATGCCATCGATGCCAAAAAGAGTGAAGTTCCGCAAGCAGATGCGCGGTCGCTACAACGACCAGCGCGCCTCGCGTGGCAACTACGTCGCCTTCGGCGATGTGGGTCTGCAATGCCTGGAATGCGGCTGGCTCACTGCACGACAGATCGAAGCCGGCCGTGTCGCCGCCACCCACTTCCTGCGTCGCCAGGGCAAGATCTTCATCCGGGTGTTCCCGGATAAACCGATCTCCAAGAAGCCGCTGGAAACACGCATGGGTAAAGGCAAGGCCGAAACCGAATACTGGGCAGCCGTCGTCAAGGAAGGCACGATTCTGTTTGAAATCGCAGGCGTGCCCGAAGAACTGGCCAAGCAGGCCCTTGCCCGCATCGCACAGAAGATGCCATTCCGTACACGACTGGTCCGTCGCCGCCACGCGGTCTGACGCACACCAGAGAGAAGGTTGAGAACGCCATGAAGACCGAAGAAGTCCACGGCATGAAGAACGAAGAGATCACTCAGGAAGTCGCACGTTTGCGCCGTCACCTGTTTGATCTCAAAAGCCAGGCGGTGACCGAGAAGCTCGAGGACCCCACTCTGCTTCGCAAGACCCGTCGAGACATCGCGCGTTTGCTCACTGAAAAGCAAACCCGCGTCATTAAGCAATCGGAGGCCCGTTCGTGAGCAGCGCCGCCAATACAGATAACCGCAAGCCCTTGCAGGGCACCCAGATCGGCCAGGTCGTCACCGACCAGCGCGACAAGACCGTAAAGGTGGTGGTGAGCTACCTGAGCAAGGCACCCAAGTACGGCAAGTACGTGCGGCGCCGCTCGATCTTTCAAGTTCACGACGAAAAGAACGAGGCTGCAAAGGGTGACACCGTAGAGATCGCCCCCTGCCGCCCGATCAGCAAGACCAAAAGCTGGCGCTTGGTGCGCATCGTCACGCGCAGCCCTGAAGCGGTTGCTCAGACGCAGGAGGCGTAAAGAGCCATGATCCAGAGCGAAAGCAGAATTGATGTTGCCGACAACTCCGGTGCCAAAACCGCGATGGTGATTCGCGTGCTCCGCGGTTCGACCGGTCATCAGCGTGCGACCCGTAAAACGGCGGGCGTGGGTGACAAGGTCATCGTGACCATCAAGAAGGCTTTGCCCAACGGCGAAGTCAAAGAGCACGAGGTGTGCACGGCAGTGGTTGTCCGCACGAAATATCCGACGCGTCGCGCCGATGGCAGCTACGTGCGTTTCGACACGAACGCCGTGGTCATCATCGACAAAGACGGCAATCCGCGCGGCACGCGTATCTTCGGTGCGGTGGCCCGCGAACTGCGTGATCGTCGCTTCATGAAGATCGTGTCTCTGGCGAGCGAGGTGATCTGATGGCCCGTCACGTGAAACAAGGCGACCTGGTGATGGTCGTATCAGGCAACGACAAGGGCAAGACCGGCAAGGTCCTGCGTGTCGATCCGAAGGCTGATCGGGTGTTTGTGGAAGGCGTGAACGTCCGCCACAAGCATGTGCGCCCTTCGCAGGGCAATCCCCAGGGTGGCCGCATCGAGAAAGAGATGTCGATTCACATCTCCAACGTGATGCCGGTAAGCCCTTCGGCCAACAAGCCGACGCGCGTCCGCTTCGAAACCAAAGCCGATGGCTCAAAGGTTCGACTGGCGGTCAAAGGCGGCGATGTGCTGAGCGTACTCAAGAAGGCCAAGGGCTGAAAACGTCTGGCGACATGTCGCCATACCGACAAAGGTTTGAACCATGCCCCCGAGAATGAAAGAAAAATTCAACAAGGAAATCGCGCCCAAGGTTGCCGAGCAATTCGGCATCAAGAATGTCCACGCGCGTCCCAAGTTGATCAAGATCGTGCTGAACGTCGGCATGGGCCGCGAACTCGACGGCACCAAGGTCCGCGCTCATGTCAAAGAGCAGGTGCTCGATGACCTGAGGCTGATTGCCGGCCAAAAGCCGCTGATGATCAAGGCTCGCAAGAGCGTCTCGAACTTCAAGGTTCGTGACGGCTATGAAACCCATGCCATGGTCACTCTGCGTGGCGACCGCATGTGGGAATTCTTTGATCGCCTGTTCACCATCGCCGTGCCGCGCGTCCGCGACTTCCGCGGCTTGAAAGACACGAGCTTTGATTCCCAGGGCAACTATTCACTCGGCCTGACCGAACAAGGCATTTTTCCTGAAGTGAACATGGCTGAGGCCAAGTACACCCACGGTATGAATGTCAATTTCGTGTTCACCAATTCCGATCCGGCCAAAAGCCGTTTCGTGCTGGCCGAAATGGGTGTGCCCTTTGTCCGCAAAGAAAATGCAAACAACTGACCGATGTCCCGCGGATGCGGGGACGAGGAGCGATTATGTCCAGTAAGTCAACAATCACGCGGATGGAAAACGTCGCCAAACTGGTGGCGAAGTACCGCGACATTCGCAAGAAGCTCAAGGCCGAAGGCGACTACGCCGGCCTCGCGCGTCTGCCGCGAAACTCCTGCCCTGCTCGTCTGCGTAACCTGTGTGCCCTCACCGGCCGCAGCCGCGGTGTGTACCGCAAACTGGGCATCTCGCGGATCAAACTCCACGAGCTGCCGCTCGCACTGGAAGGCAAAATCGCCGGTATGAAAGACGGTGGTAGGCGCCAACGACTACCACCTCCAGATGTTCGGAGGTCTGGAGATGAACAAGCCATGGCTCTGAGCGACACGATCGCCGACATGCTGACCCGAATCCGCAACTCGGCCCGAAACCATGCGGAAACGGTTGTAATCCCTCACTCCAAGAGCTGCACATAGGTATCGCCCGCGTTCTCAAGGAGGAAGGCTATGTCCACGACTTCGATGTCATCGAAGACGGCAAACAAGGTCTGATCCGCATCAAGCTCAAATATGGGCCGCGTGGTGAAGATGTGATCCGCCGTATCGATCGTGTCTCGAAGCCGGGCTGCCGCGTGTATCGCGGCGTCAAAGACCTGCCCCGACCGCTCGGTGGTCTGGGCATTGCAATTGTCTCGACGTCGTCGGGCATCTTCTCGGATCGGCAGGCCCGTTCCAAGAAGATCGGCGGCGAACTGCTGTGCACCGTTGAGTAAGAGGCGGGCTGAATCATGAGTCGACTTGGTAAAAAACCTGTATCGATCCCTTCGGGCGTGACCGTGACCATTCAAGGTCGCAAAATCACGGCCCAGGGCCCCAAAGGCACGCTCAGCTATGAGCATCGGCCCGAGGTTATCGTGGAGCATGACGCGACTGCGAAAGAAGTCAGCGTCACACGCCGTAATGACAGCAAGTCTTCAAAGGCTTATCACGGTCTGACCCGTGCCCTGGTGCAGAATCTGGTCACCGGTGTGAAAGACGGCTACTCCAAGCAGCTTGAAATCACCGGCGTGGGCTGGAACGGGCGCGTTCAAGGTCGAAAACTGACGCTGAACGTCGGCTATGCCGATGCCCGCGTGCTGGATATCCCGATGGGTCTTGAGGTTCAGTCTGACGGCACCAAGATCATCATCAGTGGTGCAGACAAGCAGTTGGTCGGCCAGTTTGCCGCCCTCGCTCGTTCGCATCGCAAACCCGAACCGTACAACGGCAAGGGCATCAAGTACCAGAATGAAATCATCCTTCGCAAGGAAGGCAAGGCCTTCGCGGGCAAATAACGCTCACGAAGCCGCACTATCAGGACGACGACGATGGAAGCCAACGCACTCAAAAGCAAACGCCGACGACGCCGCAAGTTTCAAGTTCGCCGCAAGGTGTTCGGAACCACGGTTCGTCCGCGCTCGTCACGGTCACACGCACCGGCAAGCAGATCTATGCCCAGATTGTCGACGACATCGCGGGCAAGACACTGGCTTCGGCTTCGAGCCTCGGGTTGAAACTCGAAAAAGGTTCGGACACCGGCGCCGCCGCCAAAGTCGGCACCGCTCTGGCTGAAAAAGCCAAGAGCGCCGGCGTGGCCGCAGTGACCTTCGATCGAAACGGTTATCGATATCACGGTCGCGTGAAAGCGCTGGCCGATGCAGCTCGCGAAAGCGGACTTCAGTTCTGACTTACCTATGGGCCCGGCATTGCCGTGGCCCGCATGACTGGCGACTGACCCATGGCTGAAATTCTCGAAGAAGCATCCGGACTCGAGTCCACCACGATCGGCATCTACCGAACCAGCGCTACCGTCAAAGGTGGCCGCCGGTTCAGCTTTTCTGCCATGGTGGTGGTCGGCAACCGCAAAGGCAGCGTCGGCCTCGGATATGGCAAGGCACCCGGCGTGCCCGCTGCCATTGAAAAGGCGCAAAAGAACGCTCGCAAGAAGATGGTGCGATTCACACTGCAGGACGGTACACTTCCCCACGAAGTGACGGGTCGCTTTCTGTCGTCGAAAGTCCGCCTGCTGCCGGCTTCGCCGGGTACAGGCGTGATCGCCGGCGGCACCCTCCGCGCCATCCTCGAAATGGCCGGTGTCAGCGACTGTCTGACCAAAGCGATGGGTTCCACCAATCAGAAAAACCTCTCGAAGGCGGCGATGCATGGCCTGAGCCAGTTGCTTTCTAAATCTGCCATCGAAGAGTTGCGCGGCGTATCACTTGAAAACACGCACGTCGATCAGATTCTTGAACGCGGTCGACGTTATGCCCCCGCAGCCACGCCCACCGATCGCCCGAAGGCCAAAGGGCCTCAGGCTCTCAAGCCCACACGCGGTGGTGGTAAAGGCCGAGGTGGTAAAGGTGGCGGCGGCGGCGGCAGAGGTCGTGCGAGCGACAACAAGCCCAAGCCTGAAGCCGCAACCGCAGAAGCTCCTGCCGCTGAAAGCAAACCCGAAGAATCGCAGTAAATCCTTTCGGGCTCTGAAGCCCGGATCGATCTCCGAAAGGGGAACATCACCATGATGATCCATGAAATCACACAACTGGTCGGTCGCCACAAGCGCAAGAAGCGCATCGGTCGCGGCCAGGGTTCAGGCACGGGCAAGACTTCCGGTCGCGGCCACAAAGGCGCTGGATCGCGCAGTGGTTTTTCCGGTTCGATCCACCCGGCGTATCAGGGTGGCGCAATGCCCTACTTCCGCCGAATTGCCAAGCGCGGTTTCAACAACGCCAACTTCACCACACGCTATGCCGTGGTGAATCTTGCTGACCTTGATCGACAATTTGAGAATGGCGCGACCGTCGATGGCGAAGCTCTGGCGAAAGCCGGTCTAATCCGTCATGCCGCCGACCCGGTCAAGATTCTTGGCACAGGCGAACTGACCAAGAAGCTGACCATCAAGGCCACCAAAGTCTCGGCCTCCGCCCTGCAGAAGATTGAAAGCGCCGGTGGTTCGATCACCACCGCTGAAGCGGTCTGATCCGCTGGAGAAACCATGATCAAGGCCTTTGCAAACATCTTCAAGATTCCCGAACTTCGGAACAAATTATTGTTCACGATCGGGATGCTTGTGATTTACCGCATCGGCTTCTGGATTCCACTCCCTGCCGTGAATCAGGCCGAACTCAAGGCC